>JANYFM010000363.1 GCA_025362655.1 Hyphomicrobiales bacterium
TCCTGTTCGGCGCGCTTGAGGGCGAAGTCGGGTTTCGCGATGGCTTTTTTCAAAGCGCGGACAGCAATCGGCGCTTCAACGTTTTCGATATCGCACGGGCCATCGCGGAAAACCACGCTCTGCCGCCGGAGCTGCGCGCGCCGCTGGCCGCGGTGAAAACCTTCACCGGGCGCATTCCCGCCCATCCCACAGGCGCGGCGGTTTGCGAGGTAGAGATCGATCCGGAAACCGGCGCCGTGGCGCTCGCCGCCTATACGACGGTTCATGACGCGGGCCAGCCGATCAATCCAATGATCCTGCACGGGCAGACCCACGGAGCCATCGCGCAGGGGGCCGGCCCCGCGCTTTTCGAATGCGCGGAGTTTGACGCGAACGGGCAATTGCTGACCGGCAGTTTTATGGATTACGCCATGCCGCGCGCGGGCGATCTGCCCTTTTTTGGAGTCGAATTCACCGAGGACCCGACGGCCTCAAACGTTCTGCGCGTCAAAGGCGGCGGCGAGGGCGGCACGACGCCCGCTTCGGCCGCGGTGATGAACGCGGTGATGGACGCGCTGGCGCCGCTCGGTGTCGCGCATCTCGAAATGCCCGCTGCGCCCATGCGCGTGTGGCGCGCCATCCAAGCCGCGCGGGCTTGATTTGCCCCGCTGCGCGCGCTGTGCGAGGACGGCGCGGAGTAGAGGGGAAACGATTATGGAACGCAGCGAAAACCGAATTCTGACGACCCATGTGGGCAGCCTGATCCGTCCGCCGGAACTGCGCTCGTTTATCGCCGCGCGCAACAAGGGCGCGGCCTATGATGAGGCCGCCTACAATGCGTGTTTGACCGGCGCGGTGAAGGACGTGGTGCGCCGGCAGCGGGAGGCGGGCCTCGACATTCCCAGCGACGGCGAATTTGGCAAAGCCATTTCCTGGTCGCAATACGCGCTGACGCGCCTCTCCGGCTTCGAGCGCCGCCCTCTGTCGGGAAAAAACCCGTTCGACGCCGGCGCCGACCGCGCGCGGTTTGCCGCCTTCTATGCCGAAATGGATGCGAAGGACCCGCCGAACACCGCGATGGAGTCCATTTGCGCGGGACCCATCCGTTACACGGGGCAGGCCGAACTGAAACAGGATATCGATAATTTTAAAGCCGCGCTCAAGGGTGTGCCGGCGGCGGATGCGTTTTTGCCGGTGGCCGCCGTCTCCAGCGTCATTCCCGACCGCAAAAATGAATTCTACAAGACGGAGGAGGAATGCACCCTCGCCATCGCCGAGGCCATGCGCACGGAATACAAAATGATCACGGACTCCGGCCTGCTGGCGCAGCTGGATGATGCCCGCGCCGCTGTGACGTGGGACCGCATGTCGCCGTCAAAACCCTTCGGCGATTATCTGAAATGGCTGGACCGCCAGGTCGAGATCATCAATCATTCGCTGGAGGGCGTGCCGGAGGACCGCGTGCGTTACCACGTGTGCTGGGGCAGCTGGCCGGGGCCGCACACCAGCGATGTGCCGCTGCGCGACATTGTTCATGCGGTATTGAAAATCAAGGCGCAGGCTTTTGTCATCGAAGGCGCCAATCCCCGCCACGAGCATGAATGGAAAGTTTGGAAGGACGTGAAGCTTCCCTCCGGCAAAATTCTCATTCCCGGCGTCATCAGCCATGCCACGAACATTGTCGAGCATCCCGAGCTGATTGCCGACCGTATCGAACGCTACGCCGGGATTGTCGGGCGCGGGAACGTGATCGCCGGCACGGATTGCGGCTTTGCGCAGGGGCCGCTTTTGCAGCGCGTTCACCCAAGCGTCATGTGGGCGAAGTTTGAGGCGCTGGCGGAGGGCGCCGCCCTCGCGTCGAAAAACCTTTGGAAATAGCTATTTTCGCCAGGCGGGCGGCTCTTCCCCATCGATCAGCACGAAAGCCATGCGGCACACCGACGCCGCGTTATTGACCCACGCGTGATTGGTGCCCTGCTGCACCATAATATCGCCGGCCTTCATATGGACCTGCGAATCGTCGAGCAGCATGTCGATCTCGCCCTCCAGCACGATGGCGTAATCGACGCTGCGGGTGCGGTGCATGAAAGGGTGGCGCGCCGGCCCGCCGTCTCCGCCGTGGCTGACGCCCATCTCCCGCAGCACAGCCTCATGGCTGATGCCGCTGGTGTCGCCTGAGGGCGGAAAATCAACGACGCGCAGAATGGAGCCGCCGGGCGGCGGCCCCACGGGGGAGGCCCGGTCGGCGCGGTCGGCGCTCCCGGAAATGTCGGCGGGCGTTTCGTCGGTGACCCAAAGCAGAGTCGAGACGAGGCCGCTGGCTCCGCGCACGCGCTGGTTGGGCGCCGGGCCGTCCATGAGGACAATGGCTTTGCCGCTTTTGTCATGGCCCGTGATAATGCGGCGCACCGGCTTTTGCATGATTCATCCCTTGAGAAGCCTGCGCCGCGGCGGCGGCCCGCGCGCCGCGCGCCATGGATTCGAGCGCTTCATCAATGCTCTGAACGTCGCCGAAATTCAAATAAAAGGCATTGAGCGAGGCGTTATGCAGCGCGTCATTGTCGGTTGCCAGCGCGTCGTGGATCATCAGCGTCTTGAAATTCAGCATGCAGGCGTCGCGCGCCGTGCTTTCGCAGCAGACCTGCGTCGCCACGCCGGCTATCAGCACCGTGTCGATCCCGCGTCCGCGCAGATGCGTCTCAAGCGCGGACGAGCCCTGAATGAAAGCGCTGTAGCGCTTTTTGTTCATTCTCGTGTCCTCCGCCTTCACGTCGAGGGCCGGCCACAGCGCATGGCCGTCCGCGCCGTCGGCCATGCTGGCATAGCGCTTGGCCGCGCGGTCCGGCGTCTGCAAAAACTCATGATAAGTGGACCACGCATCTCGCGTGCCGCTGGTGACATTTTGAATCCACACAACATGCCCCCCGGCCCGCCGCGCGCCCTCCGCCAGGCGGTTCACATCCGGCGTGATTTCGCGCGCCATCGGCGTTTCCGCCATAAAACCGGGCGCAACGAAATAGTTCTGCATGTCGACGACAACCAGCGCGGTCCTGCGGGGATCGATGCTGTCGAACGGATGCGGTCTGCCGGCGCGGCGCGTGATCGAATCAATTGTGCTTTGGGGAATGTCGAGTTTATGCATCGGCCCCGCGCCTCCTCAGTGCATGACATTGCCGCCATCGACGGCCAGCGTTTGCCCCGTCATGAAATCGCTGTCGGAACACGACAGGAACAGCATGGCGCCCACGAGGTCTTCGGGTATCTGTTTGCGCTTAAGAGCGCGCCCCGCCATGTTCGACTCGATATAGCCCTGCGTGTAATCGGGCTGCCCCAGCACGCCCTCGCTCATGGTGAGGCCCGGCGCGATCGCGTTCACGGTGATATTATAGTCGCCAAGCTCGCGCGCGAGACACCGCGTCATCGCGACGACCGCGCCTTTCGAGCTGACGTAGTGCAGCAGATTGGGCACGCCCTTGAACACCGTGCTGGAGGCGATGTTGACGATTTTTCCCGAGCCCTGTTTGATCATCGCGGCGGAGACCGCTTTGGCGCATTCAAAGGGGCCGCGCACATTGACCGCCATCACCTGATCGAATTCCTCGCTGGAAATATCCATGAATTTCTTGGCGCCGATTTTGGCAAACAGTCCGGCGTTGTTGACGAGAATGTCCACCGCGCCGAATTTTTCGATTGTCGCCGCGACCATGGCCCGCACATCCTTCGCCGAGGAAACATCGGTCTTCACATAGAGCGCGGCCCCGTTGGCGCGGATGATGGCATCGGCCGTCGCCGTGCCGTCGTTCCAGTCGGCGATAACGACCTTTGCTCCCTCGCGGGCGAGGCCGTGCGCGAAGGCCGCGCCGATGCCCTGCGCGGCGCCGGTTACGATGGCGACTTTGTCGGCGAGTCGGGACATGGGCGTTTCCTTGTGTTGCGCGGCATCGCTTCCGGATGCGTTCAATCTACCAGCGCCGCCGCGCGTGGCAAGGCGGGGCCGGACTGTTCATTGCGGGCGGGTCACCTGTTTCATCCGCTCCACCACGTCAGGCGGCTGTCCCATCACGTCGGCAACGAGGGCGGCAAGCTCTTCGCCGCGAAGCGCATCAACGCCGAGGCGGCGTTTTTCAGCCTCCGCCAGAAAGCGCGGGTCTTTCACCATGGCGTCAAAAGCGCGGCGCAGCGCCGCGATCCTCTCAACGGGCGCGTCGGGCGTTGACATGAAGGCGCGGCCGATGGTCGAGGTCGAGGCGATAAGTTTCAGCGCGTTGCGGTCCCGCCCGGGCTCCACCAGCTCCAGCACGGTCGGCGTGTCCGGCAGCTTGGCAAAGCGCTCCAGCGTGATCACGTAAGGTATTGTTGCTTTGCCGGTCTCGAACCAGTCACGTTTGGTCTCAAGATAGTCCCAGCTCGTCGAGCCCAGCGCGTCAGCCTCGCCCTTCTCCAGGGCAAAGCCCATATTGGCGGAGGAATCGTAGCCGAGCACGACCTTGTATTTCGTGCCGATCATGCGGTTGAGCGCCCAGGGAATGGTCGCTGACGTGCCGGCGGCGGCGTTGGCGGCAATGACGGCCTCTTTCAATTTGGCTTCCGCGACAGTGCGCGCCGGCGACGTGTGCCACGTCACGCCCATCACGACGCTTTGATCGGCGCGGCCCACCCAGGAGAATTTCTCCGGCTCGTATTTGCGGGCGCGGTCGTTGATCTTTTCCAGCAAAAACGTCGGCTGCGCGATCAAAAGCGTCAGCCCGTCGCGCGGCGCGATGTTGTAAACATATTCGGCCGCGGCGATGGAGCCGGCGCCCGGCATATTGCGCGGCACGATCACCGGCCTGCCGGGAATGAACTCCGGCAAAAACTGCGCCACAAGGCGCGCTGAAAGGTCATAGCCGCCGCCCTCACCGGTGCCGATGATCAATTGGATCGTCTTGCCGCGATAGAAATCGGCCGCCGGCTGGGCGCGCGCGCCCGCCCCGGCGCAAATCCCCGCCAGCACGGGAAGCGCCACCGCCAAACGGGTGGCGGACAAAACGCTCCGCATCACATCCGCGCCTCAGAGCGGTCTGATTTCGAACTTGCGGAATTTGACGATTCCCGCGCGATATTGCAGCCCGATCACGCCTTTGGAATGCAGCGTGTCCGTGACCCCTTTGACAGTTGTTTCGCCGTTCAGAATCACGCTCATCAGCGGGCCCTTGGCGGTGATTTCCATGACATTCCATTTGCCTCCCGCCTTGGGCATGGGATCGACTTTCGCCACATCGACAATCGCGCCGGTGCCATAGGAGAGATCGGGCCGCTCATCGTAAATGTTCACCTCATAGCCGTTCTTGGAGGTGACTTTCGAAGGGTCCTCGCAGCGGATGAAAATGCCGCTGTTGGCCTTGGAATCGACCCAGAATTCAGCGCGTATCTGGAAGTCGCCGAAGCTTGCCTTCGACACGAGAAAGCCGCTCGTGCCTTTGTCGGCGCTGACGATGCCGTCCGCCAGCGTCCAGTTGGCATCGCCGATCTGGCTCCACTGATCGAGGTTTTTGCCGTCGAACAGCGTCACCCAGCCGCCGGTCTGCGCTTGCGGAGGGAACAGCTGAGCGGTGACGGCCGTGCCTAGTAATGCCACGCCCAAGGCGATGGCTGATCTGCGCCGCATCATGGTTTCCTCCTTGGAATATCGTTGCCCGGACTGTTGGCCGGGAGTTCCATCGTCGCACCGCGCGCCGCCCAAGGCAATCAGCTTCCATGCGGATCATTGCGGATCGGCGGGGCGCGCGATTTCCGGCGTTGACTGCCCAAGCCGATAACGTTAGCGGTGGAAGCGGCGAATTCGACCTTTAATGCGGTGTTTTTCGATGACCGCAATATGATGACCGCAATATCAGGAACGCCCGTGGCGAAAGATGATCAGAGTATGGGAAGCCATGAGCGGCTTGCCGACAGCCCGGCCTTGGCGGATGCGCTTGAGGGCGACCGCTTCAAGACTTTTCTCGACCATATTCCATTCGCGGTTGCGGTCTCCGAGCTTCACCCGTGCGAACGCATTACCTACGCCAACCCTGAATTTGAACGCCTGACCGGCCGGCTATTGGAAGAGGTTGAAGGGAAAGGCTGGGAAGCGCTGCCGCCCAGCGCCGGTGACGGAGAGGGCAGCGAGCATCTTGCCGCCGCCATTTTGGCGCGCGACGATTACATCGGCGTTTTCAAAATCAACCGCGGGGAGAGTTTGCTCACGGTTGACGCATGGTCGAACGTCATCAGCGACGAGGAGGGCAATCCCATGTTTCGGCTGGTTTCCCTCGCCGAGAACGCGGATCATCAGGACATCACGCTTGGCGATGAGCGCCGGAAAAAAATTCTCGCGGACGAAACCCTGCTGCGCGAGCTCCAGCACCGGGTAAAAAATAATCTCCAAATGATCACAGCGCTGATCCGGGTCGAGGCGAGAAACATTCCGGACAAGGCGACCATCGAAAGGTTCGACCGCCTCGCGGGCAGGGTCGAGGCCCTGGGGCTTTTGTACCGTTCCCTGTCTGACCAGCCGGCCGAGCAAAGCATCGATTTGGGGATCTATTTAAGCCAGGTGGCAACGGCCGTCATGGCGGCGCACAGCGTCGAGGGCATTCATCTCAACCTTCAGATCGACACCTGGCCGGTCTCGGTCGACGTCGCGATGCCGGCGGGGCTTGTGGTCAATGAGGTTTTGACCAATTCGCTCAAACACGCTTTTACAGGCAGCGCCGGCGGAACCATAACGCTGCACAGTTTGGTCGATGACGAAGGATGCCATGTCGTTATCTCCGATGACGGAACAGGACTGAGGGACGGCGCGCAATGGCCGGTGCGCGGCAAGATGGCGGCCCTGATCGTGCAGTCGCTGAGGGCGAATGCCAAAACACGGGTTGATGTGGAATCGGTGCCGGGAAAGGGAGTGCGGGTGACGATGTTTTTTGCCCGTCCCAAAGCTCCCGAGGCTGCCAAAGCTCCCGAGGCTCCGGGCGCGTGACGGCATTGCGCCGAAGCGCCGCGGCGTTCTTTACAGCGCCGCGGGCGCGCGCCATGTTATAGGCAACGCGGCGCGCCTCCCGCATTCATCCAGGAGTCATCATGGCAGGCATCAGATCACTCTTCGGCGGCGGCGCAAAACCGGGCGCGGATGCGGATTTTCCCATAAAGAAGACCGAAGCGGAATGGAAGGCCAAGCTCGAGCCGGAATCCTACTATGTGCTGCGCGAACACGGCACCGAGCGCGCGGGAACCAGCCCGCTCGACCGCGAGAAGCGCGCGGGCACGTTCATTTGCGCCGGCTGCGAGCGCAAACTGTTCGCTTCCGGCGCAAAATTTGACTCCGGCACGGGCTGGCCGAGTTTCTTCGACCCTTTGCCGGGCGCGGTGGCAACATCCGAGGACAGCAAGTTTTTCATGAAACGGGTGGAGGTGCATTGCGCGGACTGCGGCGGGCACCTTGGCCACGTTTTTGAAGACGGGCCGAAACCGACGGGCATGCGTTACTGCATGAACGGCGCTTCCATGAAGTTCGCCCCGGACGGCGCAGCCTGAGAGCGTGAAACGCGGCGGCGGGTCTGGCGCCGCCGCGCCCCCTGTGCCAGAGATTTTGTCCGCCGGGGCCGTTTTCGTTTTCCGCCCGGCAGGCCCGGGCCCCTGATGCGCATTGCCATATTCTCGGATATTCACGCCAACCGCGAGGCCTTCGACGCCTGCCTCGCTCATGCCGCGCGTCAGCGGGCGGAGAAGCTGGTGTTTCTGGGCGATCTCGTCGGCTATGGCGCGGACCCGCAATATGTGATGGACCGCGTTCAGCTTGAGGTCGGGCGCGGAGCTTTGGCCATTTTGGGCAACCATGACGAGGCCGCCGTGTCAGGCGATGCCCGCAATATGAACGACTACGCCCGTCTCGCGCTGGAGTGGACGCACCGGGCGCTCGATGAGCCCGCCCGAAATTTCCTCGCTTCCCTGCCGCTGCGGATCGAAGAGGAAGACAGGCTCTACGTCCACGCGGATGCCTCGAAGCCGAATGCCTGGAACTACGTCGGCGATGTCCCAAGCGCCGAGCGCAGCCTGCTCGGCACGCAGCAGCGTCTGACGTTCTGCGGCCATATTCACAAGCCCCAGCTTTACCATATGGCGCCCAACCGCCCGCCGCAGTTTTTCGCCCCGCAGACAGGCGCGCCGGCTCCCCTCATCGTCTCGCGCAAATGGCTGTGCGTGCTGGGAGCCGTCGGGCAGCCGCGCGATGACAATCCCGCCGCCGCCTGGTGCCTGCTGGACACCGGCAAAAACGAGATCACCTATCAGCGCACAGGATACGACATTGACCGCGCCGCGAGAAAAATCCGCGGGGCCGGCTTGCCGCAAATTCTCGCCGCGCGCCTGTTTCTGGGGCGGTGACCATGAGCCGGAGCCATTTCAACACGGGCGTCACGATCGACGGATTTCTTGTCGGCGAAAAAATCCATTCAGGCGGCATGGCGAGCGTGTGGCGCGTGACGCGGCCTGACATCGATCAGCCCGTTGTCATGAAAGTGCCGACCATCCAGGAGTCCGACGATGCCACGATCATCGTCGGCTTTGAAATGGAGATGATGATCCTGCCGCGCCTGTCGGGCATCCATGTTCCCCGTTTTTACGCGGTCGGGGATTTCGCCCGCCAGCCCTATCTCGTCATGGAGGAGATACGCGGCCATTCCATGTTCACGCTCCTCGACAAAGCGCCGCTGCCCGCCGCGCGGATCGCCTCGCTCGGCCGGAAAATCGCGGCGGCGCTGGTCGATTTGCACCGTCAGAACGTGCTGCACCTCGATATCAAGCCCTCCAACGTGATGATCCGCGACAGCGGCGAGGCGGCCTTCATCGACTTTGGCCTGTCACGCCACCTGCTGCTGCCGGATCTGCTGGAGGAGGAGTTCCGCGTGCCCATGGGCACCGGCCCCTATATCGCCCCCGAACAGATCATGAAGAACCGCTCAGACAAGCGGTCGGACATATTCTCCATCGGCGTGCTGCTTTATTATCTGGCGACGAATGTGCGGCCCTTTGGCCTCCCCAATGCGCGAAGCCAGCTGAGGAAACGCCTATGGCGCGATCCCGTTCCGCCCCGCAAGCTGGTGCCCGATATTCCGCCGTGGCTTCAGGAGGTCATCCTTCGCTGTCTCGAAGTCGATCCCGATGCCCGATACGAGACGGCGGCGCAGCTGGCGTTTGATTTTCTCAACCCCGGCCAGATTGTTCTGACAGATCGCGCGAACAAGCTGGAACGCGACCCGTTCATGACAGCGATGCGCCGGCGGTTCGGCTCCAAAAGCAAAAGCGACGCGCGGTTTCAGCCCGCGCCGGGCCTCGTCAATCTCGCGCCCATCATCATGGTTGCCGTCGATTTCAGCGATTCCGAGGAGGCGCTGAATGAAGAGCTGCGCGCCTACGTCAAACGCCTGCTGGCAATCTCGCCGGGCGTGCGGATCGCCTGCGTCAACGTGCTGAAGCTTAACCTGCTCACCATCAATCCTGTCGTCGATCAGGAGGGCCGCAATATCCACGTGCAGCGCCTGGTGGAGCTGAAGGAATGGGCGCGCCCGCTGGCCCTTGCGCAGGAGCGCCTCACCTTCCATGTGCTGGAGCATATGGATGCCGCCGTGGCGCTGATCGATTATGCCAAAATGAACCATGTGGATCAGGTCATTATCGGCGCCCGCGCGGGCTCAACCATGCGCCGCTTTCTTGGCGGCGTGGCGTCGAAAGTTGTGGCGGAGGCGTCCTGCACCGTCACCGCTGTGCGCACCCCGCAGGGCGCGCTTCACGATTTGCCCGAGGAGCCGGCGATCACGGGAAGCTGACGCGCCGATCGCGTTTCAATGGCGCCGGCTCCATGCTATGACAAGTGAAATTTAGCGAGGAACGACCCATGACGACGTCAGCCGCGCCGAACAATCTCGAAGCCTATTGGATGCCGTTCACATCGAACCGCTCCTTTAAAAAGGCGCCGCGGATGCTGGCCCGCGCCAAAGACATGCATTATTGGACGCCGGAGGGACGCAAACTGCTCGACGGCGCGGCGGGCCTTTGGTGCGTCAACGCCGGACACAGCCGCGAACCCATCGTGAAGGCCATTCAGGAGCAGGCGGCGGAGATGGATTTCTCGCCGCCGTTCCAGTTCGGCAATCCCAAAGCGTTTCAGCTTGCCACCCGCATAGCCGCCATGGCGCCCGGCGATCTCGATCACGTGTTCTTTGCCAATTCCGGCTCCGAAGCCGTCGATACGGCGCTCAAAATGGCGATTGGCTATTGGAATGTGCAGGGCCAGGGCGGCCGCCAGCGCCTGATCGGCCGCGTGCGCGGCTATCACGGCGTCGGCTTCGGCGGTATTTCCGTGGGAGGACTGTCGCCCAACCGCAAGATTTATGGCACGATGCTCGCCGCCGTCGATCATCTGCCCGCGACCTATAACCGCGTCGAGCAGGCTTTCAGCAGAGGCGAGCCTGAATGGGGCGCGCACCTCGCGGACGAGCTAGAAAATCTCGTCGCCCTGCACGATGCCTCCACCATCGCCGCCGTTATTGTCGAGCCCATGGCCGGCTCCACCGGCGTTATCGCGCCGCCCAAAGGCTATCTGCAAAAGCTCCGGCAGATTTGCGACAAGCACGGAATTTTGCTGATTTTCGACGAGGTCATCACCGGCTTCGGGCGCCTCGGCTATGCCTTCGCCGCGGAGCGCTATGGCGTGATCCCGGATATGATCTGCTTTGCCAAAGGCATCACCTCGGGCACTGTGCCGATGGGCGGGGTTATCGCGCGCAAAGGCATCTATGACGCCTTTATGAAAGGACCTGATCATGCCGTTGAACTGTTTCACGGCTATACCTACTCGGCCCACCCGCTGGCCTGCGCCGCGGGACTCGCAACGCTGGACGTCTACGAGAAGGAAGGCCTGTTCGAGCGCGCCCGCAAGCTGGAGCCCATTTGGGCGGACGCGGTCCATTCGCTGAAGGGATTGCCGGGCGTCGCCGACATCCGCACCATCGGCATGGCCGGCGCCATTGATCTCGCGCCCAGCCCGGTCGGGCCGGGCAAGCGCGGCTTTGAAGCGATGGACGAGGCTTATCACAAGCAGGACCTGCTGTTCCGCATCGCCGGCGACACGCTGGTTCTCTCGCCGCCGCTGATCATCAGCGAGGCGCAGATCGGCGAGACCGTCGAGAAGACCGCGAAAGTGATCAAAGCGGTGGCGTGAGCGCCGCCTGCCCGTTTTGACCCTCAGGAGCTCTGGATGATTCAGGAAATTGCGCAGATCGATGTCAAACAGGGCATGGAGGCGGATTTCGAAAAAGGCGTTGCCGCCGCCGCGCATCTCTTCAAACGCGCCAAAGGCTGCCACGGGATGCGCCTCGCGCGCTCGGTGGAAAAGCCGCGCCGTTATCGGCTGTTTATTGATTGGGAATCGGTCGATGATCACAACGTCGGCTTTCGCCAGTCGGAGGATTTCAAAGAATGGCGCGGGCTGGTCGGCCATTGTTTCGAAACACCGCCCGAGGTTGAGCACACCGGCGATGTGCTGCGTGGATTTTGAGCATGCCGATGACCGGAACCGCCGCGCGCGTTGAAGCCGGACGCCTGCGCGGCTTTACCGCGCGCGCCATGCTCGCCCTCGGCTTGCCGGCGGACGACGCGGACAGCGTCGCCGCGCTGATGACCGAGGCCGATCTCCAAGGCTCGGAGGGGCACGGCGTGTTCCGCCTGCCGCAATATGCCCGGCGCATCCGCGCCGGCGGCGTCAACACCAATCCGAAAATCCGCATCATCGAGGAGCGCGCCGGCATGGCGCTCATCGACGGCGACAACGGCATGGGCCATCTCGTGATGAAGCGCGCCGCTGAAATCGCCATCGCCAAGGCGCGCGTGACCGGCATCGCCTGGGTCGGCTCGCGCTTCAGCAATCACGCCGGACCGGCCTCGCTCTATGCGCGCATGCCGCTGGCTCAGGATATGATCGGGCTCTATTTCGCCGTCGGCAACGCCAACCATCTGCCGCCGTGGGGCGGCATTGATATGCTGATTTCGACGAACCCCATCGCCGCGGCGTTTCCCGGCGGGGCCGAACCGCCGATTGTGCTCGACATGGCGACCACGGTCGCCGCTTACGGCAAGGTCAAGACAAAAGCCCAGCGCGGAGAGGCCATGCCCGAGGGCTGGATGGTGGACCGCGACGGCCGTCCGCTGACCGATCCCAACCGTTCCGATGAGGGCTTTCTGCTGCCGCTCGGCGGCATGGAGGCGGGATACAAGGGCTTCGGGCTGGCGCTGGTGATCGGCCTGCTCGCGGGCACGCTGAACGGCGCGGCCATGGGCAAAGAGGTTATCGATTTTAACAACGATTCCTCAAGCGTCACCAACACCGGCCAGGCCATCATGGCGATCGACCTCTCGGCCTTCGGTCCGATTGAGAGTTTCAAGGCGCGGCTCGACGCGCTGGCGCGCGATCTGCGCGCCGCCCGCCGCATGAGCGGCGTTGAAAAGATTTCGCTGCCGGGGGACAACAGCCGCGCGGCGCGCATCCGCAACGCGCGCGAGGGAATTCCGGTCGCGCCCGCGCTTATGGCCGAATTGGCAAAGCTCGCGGGAGAACTCGGCATCGCAACATTGTAGGACGCCGCCATGAATTTTCTAAAAGCCATCCTCGCCGCGTCCGCCCTGTGCGCCGCCGCCTCCGCGGCGCGGGCGCAATCCTATCCCGACAGGCCCATCCGCATGATCGTGCCGCTAGCGGCGGCCAGCGCTGTCGACAACGCGGCGCGGATCGTGACGCAAAAAATGGCGGAGAACATGGGCCAGCCCATCGCCGTGCTCAACAATTCCGGCGCGGCGGGCGTTATTGGCGCGGGCGAAGTGGCGCGCGCCGCGCCCGATGGCTACACGCTCGGCGGATTCAACGACAGCATCATGACCATGCTGCCCAACATGCAGGCCGATCTCAAATGGGACATCCTCCGGGATTTCGAGCCGGTGTCGCTGGTGGCGACTGTGGAATGGGGCATGATCGCCAGCAACAAAACGCCGTGGAAAACGGCGGGGGATTTCATTGCGGACGCGAAGTCCCGTCCCGGCAAAATCGATTTCGCCTCCGGCGGCAACGGCTCTCCGCAGCACATTGCGATGGCTTTATTCGCCCAGAACGCAGGTATTTCCCTGACGCATGTCTCCTATCGCGGCGCGACCCAGGCCGCGGCGGATGTCGCCAGCGGCCAGGTGCCCGTCGGCATGCAGGGGCTCGCCACTGTCGCCGGCCTCGTGCGCGGTGATCAGATGAAACTGCTCGGCGTGTCAACATCGGCGCCTCTCGCGCAGTTTCCCGGCGTGCCGACGATCTCTCAATCGGGCCTGCCGGATTTCACCTTCAACTCATGGTTCACCATCATGGCGCCGGCGGGCACGCCGAAGGAGATTGTCGCGCGTCTGAATGCGGAGGTTGTGAAAGCGCTGGCCGATCCCGGCGTTCGCGAAAAATTGATCAATCAGGGCCTGACACCGCGCGGCTCGCCGCCGGAGGAATTGCGCGCGGCCACCAAAGCGCAGCTGGAAAAATACGCGCGCCTCATCAAGGCGGCCGGCATCACCAACGAATGAGCGCCGCGCTGGCGTGCCATATCGGCGCGTAACCGCGCGACAGCGCCGCGCATATGGAGGGCGGCGTGAGGAGCTCCGCTTGCGCGCCGCGCGGCCGCAGCCCGCTTCCGGTGTAACCGGCGAAGCTCCATTTTAAAAGATGCGCGCCGCGGATGGCGAAGGCTTCGCCCGCGCGCGAGATCATCGCTCCGTCAGGCAGTTCGTCAATCGCCGCCCCATGCATCCGCTTTTCGCGGCCCCGCCGGCGCTCCGCGTCAAGCGTGCGGTCCATTGCGCCGGCATTTGGATTGCCGCCGAAGGCATCGGCAAACGCGATGGCGTCCGCGCGGCGGCATTCGAAACAGGGGCGGTGTCCGGCGGCCAGCGCGGTGGGCTCATCGAGGAAGAACAATTCCGTGTAAGAATCGCCCCAGACCGCGCGCCGCCGGCCGCGAAATTCGCAGACGCAGGCAATCCAGCGGCGCGACACGTGGCGGCCAAGGCCAAGCCCGCGCGCAGCATTGTGAAAGCGCCCGCCGCGATTGCCCATCAAGCCGCCGCGGTCGCTGACAGCATGGAGGACGCCGAAAGGATCGACGCGGTTTTGCAGCGGCATTTCACATGCTCCGGGCGCGAAGGCGCGGGCCTTAAAAAAGCGCTACGCCCCCATGCCGCGCGTCACATCATCGAAAAGCTCATCGACGCTCATCCTGCGCGGGATCATCTGCTGCTCGAAAGAGTAGCGCATGATGAGCTCAAGGTTTTTGCGGTTGTTCTCAACGCCGAAGGGCAGGAAATCGATGCCGCCCTTTTGCGGGGGCATCGCGGCTTTTGTTTCCTCCAGCATCCGCCATATCTCGCGCATGACGTCGGGCCGTTTCGCCACCTCGGCCGACACAACGAAAAGATGGTTGATGCTCATCGCGCCGGTTTTGCGGTGCCATTGCGCGCCCGCCTCCAGCGCGTTGGGGATCAGCGTTTTGGCGCGCGGCTCATTGGGAATTTCGCCGCCGAGAATAACGGCGTCAAATTCGCCCTCAAACATCAGCTCTTCCATGGTTTTGCCACGGAGGTCGAATTTTTCCAGAAACGCGGGGTCCTTGTATTCGGCGACATGCGGGTCCTCGTAAGTCGCCCAGCGCGTCTTTTTGATATCGACGCCGTATTCGTCGCCGAGAATGCCGCGCACCCATACGCCCGTCGTCTGCGAATAGGCGCGCACACCGACGCGTTTGCCCTCGATCTGCTTTGGCGTGATATCGCCTTTGCGGCAATCGTAGGAGATGCACTGGTGCTGGAACCGTCCCACGACCACGGCCGGCAAAAGCACCAGCGGCTTGCCCCAGGCGATGGCTTGCAGAAAAGTCACGATGGCAAGCTCGCCCGCGTCGAACCCGCCCTCGCGCACCATGCGCTTGAAACCCTGGTTGGCGGTTTTTGGTCCGCAAAAATCGAATTCAACAAGGTCCGATTTCACCGCGCCGGATTTCAGCGCCGCCGCCAGCGGGGAATCCGCGAGGTTGGTTGCAAGCCGAACCTTGCCGGCGGCGGGAATCGGTTTGAACATTGTCGCGGCCCCCTGCTTCAGCGCCCAACCAGCGCGCGCGTTTTGTCGAGCGTTGCATAGCTGCGCGGCGAGGAGCACATGAGAAAGCGGTAGCCCTCGTCGATGACGCGCTGCGCGTTCGACTGCTCGACATGCGGATGGCCGACGACGACGCCGCATTCCTTGCAGATGGCGACAATCTCGGCCATCGATTCCAGCACAACCTTGTGCTCGTACTGGCGGGGATAGCCGAGCTCCTGCGAGAGATCGCCCTCGCCGATCACGATGGCGCCGATGCCCGGCACGTTCTTCAGCATGTCCCGAAGGTTGCGCACCCCGGCCTGATCCTCGATCTGGAGGATGACGAAAATCTCGCCGTGCGGGGCCAGCGGCCACACATCGGCGCGCTCGTAGTATTCCTGCTGGCTGAGGCCCCAGTAGCGCACGGCGCCGTGCGGGCCGTCGCCGCGGATGCCGGCGGGCTCATACAGCGGCTTGCCCTTGAGGCGCGGATAGCGGCAGGCGGAGACAGCGTTATACGCCTCCTCAACCGTTGAGATATGCGGCCACATAACGCCGTAGCATCCGGTGTCCAGAGCCTGCTTGGCCAGAAACTGGTTTTTCTCGACGCCATTGGCGGGGATGCGCGCCATCGGCGTGATGTTGGGCACAAGCGAGGCCGCTTTGGCGATCTGCCCGCGGTTGAGCAGATATTGCAGGCTGTCGCGCAACGCGCGGATGTCCCACCCGTTGTGCTCGCCCTCAAACACGACGCCGTCATACTTGGTGTTTTGCAGATTGAGCGCGGTGTCTATTTCGCAGGGCGCGAAACAGGCGAGCGCGTGCTGGCCCGATTCGAGGGCTTTGATCATGGAATTGAGACGGGGCGGCGCCATGGATTTATCTCCCTGAGGGGCAAAGCTTGCGACGCCGCGCGGTTTCGCCGCGCGGCGCGTGATTTTTTGTATCAGAACTTCTTGGCGGCGTGGCCGCGCTTCGTCAGCAGCTTGTCGAGCAGCGGATAGACCGCGCGGGCGTTGCCTTCGAAAATCTTGTAGCGGTTTTCCTCGCTCAGCGACCCCACCTGATCGATGTAGCGCTTGGTGTCGTCATACTCAAAGCCCGTTGTGGGATCGATGCCCTGCACCGCGCCGACCATCTCGGAGGCGAACAGAATATTATCCATGGGTATCACTTTGGTCAGCAGCTCGATGCCCGGCAGATGATAGACGCAGGTGTCGAAATAGACGTTCTTCATCAGGTATTCGACCAGCGGCGGCTTGCCCATGTTGAGGCAAAGCCCGCGGTAGCGGCCCCAGTGGTAGGGCACCGCGCCGCCGCCGTGGGGAATAATGAATTTCAGGGTCGGGAAATCCTTGAACAGATTGCCCTGAATGAGCTGCATGAAAGCCGTCGTGTCGGCGTTGATGTAATGCGCGCCGGTGCCGTGGAAGTTCGGATTGCAGGAGCCGGACACGTGGATCATCGCCGGCACTTCGAGCTCGACCATTTTCTCGTAGATCGGATACCAGCTCTTGTCGGTGAGCGGCGGACCCGTCCAATAGCCGCCGGACGGATCCGGATTGAGGTTGACGCCGACGAAGCCGAGCTCCTTCACCATGCGCTCCAGCTCGGGAACGCTGTTCTTCGGCGCGGCGCCGGGATGCTGCGGCAATTGCCCGACGCCGACGAAATTGTTCGGCAGCAGCGCGCAAATGCGGTGGATCATGTCGTTGGACATGCGGGTCCATTCGTGGCCCGTCGCCTCGGTGCCGATGTGATGGGCCATTCCCATGGCGCGCGGCGAAAAAATCGTCAGGTCGGAGCCGCGGTTCTTTTGAAAGGTGAGCTGCTTTTCAACCGACTTGATCATTTGCTCGTCGGTAAGACCAAGGTCCATCGTCGAGGGCTTGCGGAGCGGGTCGGCGATGCCGGCCAGCTGCTTGTCCCGCCAAGCCTGCATCGCGGCGGGCTCGGTGGTGTAATGGCCGTGGATATCGATGATCATGGATGCCTCTTGATGCGCAAACGCCGGCTCCCCCGGCCGCCGGGGCGCATACTAGACCGCTCCGGGCGGCGGCGTCGAGATGGGGCCGGGGAGGGAGTGGTTTTCCGCCGCTTGCATTCCCTCCGCGCGGCCATGCAAAGTGCGCCTTGACCGCCGCCGCGCCACCCCGGAGCCCCGCCCATGCCGCCCGTCTACCTCTCCGGCTTCGGCAACGACTTCGCCACAGAGGCGCTCCCCGGCGCGCTTCCGGTCGGGCGCAATTCGCCGCAAAAATGTCCCTACGGCCTCTATGCCGAGCAGCTCAGCGGCTCGCCCTTCACCGCGCCGCGCGCCTCAAACCAGCGCTCGTGGCTGTACCGCATCCGTCCCTCTGTCCGGCACGCGGGCCGCTACCGCAAAGCCGATGCCGGCCTGTGGCGCACCGCGCCCTGCCATGAGGCGGAAATCCCGCCGGCGCAGATGCGCTGGTCGCCCGCGCCGATCCCCCCGGAGCCGCTGACATTTTTGCAGGGCGTGCGCACCATGACGACGGCGGGAGACGCCGCGGCGGGGACGGGCATGGCCGCGCATATTTATCTCATCACCCAAAGCATGGCGGACGAGTATTTCATCAACGGCGACGGCGAGATGCTGTTTGTGCCGCAGCAGGGCGGTCTGCGCCTCGCGACGGAATTCGGAATCATCGAGGTTTCGCCCGGCGAGATCGCGGTCATTCCGCGCGGCGTGAAAATCCGCGTCGAACTCCTCGGGGAGCCGGCGCGCGGCTACCTCTGCGAGAATTACGGCGCGGCGCTCAAACTTCCGGAGCGCGGCCCGATCGGCGCCAACTGCCTCGCCAATTCGCGCGATTTTCTAACCCCCGCCGCGTGGTTTGAGGACCGCGATACGCCCTCATCCGTTGTATTGAAAAACGGCGGCTGTTTTTGGCGCGGCGAAATCGGCCATTCACCGCTGGATGTCGTCGCCTGGCATGGCAATTTCGCGCCCTACAAATATGATCTCAGGCGCTTCGTGCCCATCGGCGCGATTCTCTACGATCATCCCGACCCCTCCATCTTCACCGTGCTGACCGCGCCCTCGGAGACGCCGGGCATGGCCAATATCGATTTCGTGATTTTCCCCGAGCGCTGGACGCCGGCCGAGGACACGTTCCGCCCGCCCTGGTATCATGTGAACGTCATGTCTGAATTCATGGGGCTGATTTACGGTGTCTATGACGCCAAACCCCTCGGCTTTGTTCCCGGCGGCATCAGCCTGCACAATGCCATGCTGCCGCACGGGCCGGACGCTGACGCGTTCGAACATGCCAGCAACACAGCGCTCGCGCCGGTGAAGCTCGCCAACACGCTGGCCTTCATGTTTGAGACCCGCTTCCCGCAAATTGTCACCAAACACGCGGCGGAATCGCCGCTGCTGCAGGACGATTACCAGGATTGCTGGGCCGGCCTGAAGAAACATTTCAATCCTGAAAAACGCTGATGGAACCCGTGATGTCCCCCAACGATCCCAGGCTGCGCTCTTTCATTCCTGTCCCGCCGGACCACGACTTTCCCATCCAGAACCTGCCCTATGGAATTGTCTCGACGCGGGCGGATCCCCGGCGCCGCGCCTGCGTCGCCATC
>JANYFM010000382.1 GCA_025362655.1 Hyphomicrobiales bacterium
TGCCATGCTCGTCGATACCGGCGCGACGCTGATCGCGCTGACGGCGGACGATGCCAGCCGCCTCGGCGTGCGGCCCGCCCCCTCCGACTATTCCCTCGATATCCAAACCGCCAATGGGATGGCCAAGGCCGCGCGGGTCAATCTGCGCGAAGTGCGCCTCGGGACGCTTGAAGTGCGCAATGTCGATGCTCTCGTGCTGCCGCTCGAGGTCAAGGGCCGCAGCCTGCTCGGCATGAGCTTTCTGAAGAAACTGCGCTTTGAGACCGACGCCGGCACGCTCATTCTGCGCCAGTAAGCCGGGGCCGCCGCCCCGTTTTTGCCACTCCGCCAAGGCAAAATCGAGCCATTCCGCAAAATCCGCATTCTCCCAGCCAGAGGTCTCCATGTATCCCAAACCCTCCCAGAGCCTGACCCCCAACACTTATGCCTACGAGGCCGGCCCGATGGTGAAGGCCACCGGCTTTCGCGAATATGACGCGCGCTGGCTGTTTGGCTCTGAAATCAATTTGATGGGAATCCAAGCCCTGGGCCTCGGTCTCGGCACGCTGCTGCGCGAAATGGGGGTCAAGCCCGAGCTGGTGACCGGCCACGATTACCGCAGCTATTCCTCATCGATCAAATACGCCATGGTGACCGGCCTTATGGCGGCCGGCGTCAAGGTGCATGACATCGGACTCGCTCTTTCGCCGATGGCGTATTTTGCCCAGTTTGATCTCGACGTCGCCGCGGTCGCCATGGTCACCGCCTCGCACAATGACAACGGCTGGACCGGCGTGAAAATGGGAGCGCAGCGCCCGGTCACTTTCGGCCCCGAGGAGATGGGCCGTCTGCGCGACATCGTTCTGGAGGGCCGCTTTCGCTATGCCGACGGCGGCGGCTATCGTTTCGTGGAGAATTTCGGCGCGCGCTACATCGCCGATCTCGCCAGCCGCCCGAAGCTGAAGCGCCGGCTGAAAGTTGTCGCTGCCTGCGGCAATGGCACGGCGGGCGCTTTTGCCCCGCAAGTGTTGGAAAAGCTGGGCTGCGAGGTGGTGCCGCTCGACGTGGAGCTCGATTACAATTTCCCGCGCTACAACCCCAATCCCGAAGACATGAAGATGCTGCACGCCATCGCTGACAAGGTGCGCGAGAGCGGCGCCGACGTCGGCCTCGGCTTTGACGGCGACGGCGACCGCTGCGGCGTGGTCGACAATAACGGCGAGGAGATTTTCGCGGATAAAATCGGCGTGATGCTGGCGCGCGACCTCTCGAAGCTCTATCCTGATTCAACCTTCGTCGTCGACGTGAAATCGACCGGGCTGTTTGCCACCGATCCCGAGCTGATCGCGCGCGGCGCCAAAGCCGACTATTGGAAAACCGGCCATTCCTATATCAAGCGCCGCGTCACCGATCTGAAAGCGCTCGCAGGCTTCGAGAAATCCGGGCATTTCTTCTTCAATTCGCCGGTCGGGCGGGGCTATGACGATGGCGTGCTGACCGCCATCCATGTGCTCGACATGCTTGATCGCAATCCTGATAAGTCCATGGCGGACCTATACAGGGCCTTGCCGAAAACCTGGGGTTCGCCGACCATGTCGCCCCATTGCGCTGACGAGGTCAAATACGGAATTGTCGATCAGGTCGTCGCGCATTTTGAAGGCATGCGGGCGCGGGGCGACACGATCATCGGCCAGAAAATCCGCGATCTCGTCACCGTCAACGGCGTGCGCGTGACGGCGGCGGACGGAACCTGGGGGCTTGTGCGCGCCTCGTCGAACAAGCCCGAGCTGGTGGTCGTCGTCGAGAGCCCCGCGTCGGAGGCCAACATGCGCGCGATGTTCGCGGCTGTTGACGCTGTCATCCGCACGCATCCGCAGGTCGGCGAATACAACCAGACGATCTGAGCGCGGCGCGCTCAAAGGAAAAAGCGCCCCGGGCGGAGCCCTGGGCGCTTTTTGTTTCGTCCGCTGTCAGAACGTCGCGCTGTTCTGCGTGCAGGTGGCGCCGCCGCCGACGTAGGGAATATATGTCGTCCAGTTGCGGGGACGCATATAGGTCGTGTTCGACATGGTTATGTAATTCACACCGCCGGTGCTCATCCAGGCGAGCGTCGAGCCGCCGAACGTCGGCGTGTATTTATAGGTCACGTCGGCGACCACAAGCGGCCCCGTCGCATAAAGCCCCTCCGGCAGATTGGTCAGCGCGGGCGCGATCGAATTTGCCACATGCACCGCGAGCGTGGCGCAGGCGCGCGCCGCGGTGTTGTTGGGCGCGGCCGCGGACTTGCTCCAGCGGAACACGCCCTCGACGGCGTTGAACAATTTATCCGACGTCGGCACCGGGCTTGTTCCCGCGGCTTTGAATTCGATGGATGTGACGACCATTGTCAGCGATGGCGTGGAGTCGCTCCGCAGCGCCGTCGGGAAGGGCGACATGATGGACGTGGCGGCGGCGAAAATCGTCGTCATCAGCGCGTCGCACATGCCGGGACCCGTGCAACTCGAGTCCGCCGCCGTCCCCGCCTGCGCCACGATATCGGAAAGGGTGCGCGACACGATCGCCATTTTGCGGCTGGCAAGCACGCCCTGCGTGATTTCGGTGGATCCAAGATAGAGCGTGACCATCAGCGGCAGCAGCAGCGCGAATTCGACCGCCGCCACGCCCCTGTTGTCGCGCCGCAGGCGCCGGAGCCGGCGGGCCGGCGCGCGGAGGGCTTCAATGGACAATTCGGCGAACATTCGTTTCATCGTCTACCTCGTCGGCGGCGCGCCGTTCCATTTGGGTCGAAAGGGCTGGTTGAAACCGGCGTCTACGGACACGCCGATCCCGTCGGTTTCGGGAACGGCTCGTTGCGGAAAACCGAAGTGGCCATCAGCATGTGCTTCATGCCGGCGGCGCCGTCGGAGCTGGTGTAATTCGTCTGGCCGCCGGTTTCGACTCTAAGGGTGGCGATGCTGGTTGCCGCGAGAAGCGGCAGGTAGACCGGCATGGGATAGAGGATGCGCATGACAATGATCTGGCCCGCGCAGCCCGCGTTGTAGGTGCCGGTGAACCCGGTTGCCATAAGGGGCGCTTTCGTCGTGTCGGCAGCGCCGAAACTCGCGGCCACGCGGATATCAACGATAAGATTGCTGCACTTGATGAAGCTGGGTATGAGCTGCTTTCCAGTGGAGGGGCACAACACGCCGTCGCGGAAGTCGTTGGCGGTGGTGTAGCCGGACGCCTGCGAGGTCCCCGTGAGGATTGTGCGCCCCCCGTCGGCGACGGCGGATTCGAGCGATTCAGTGACGAACATCACGAATGCCGTTTCGAAAATGGCGAACAGCAGCCCCAGAAACGGCACCGAGACCATGGCGAACTCGACCGCCGTCGCGCCGTCTTCGTTTTTGCGGAAACCCAGGGCTCTGCGCGCCGCCCGCCACCGGGGCCGGCCTGAAAATGGGATCATCATTGTCTTCCGCCTCGGAGAAATAGAGTCCGCCGGACGCGGTTCGCCCCGTCCGTACCTCTAAAATAGCGGCAAAGGATTTCCCGACCGTTACCGCGCGCGCTGGGAACACGCCCTTCGCGGTTAACCGGCCGTTAACGCGGCGCGGCTCACTTTCCCGTGGCGAGGCCGCCGTGCAGTTTGATCATGCCGGCGGTGTCATTCGCGTAACGCGCGGCATCGCCGAGATTGATGGTCGGCTGGCAGCGGGTCGAGCAGTCCCATGACTCCCGCTCCATTCCGCGCTGCACGATAAGGCCTTTAAAGGAGCCGCGCACCTGAATGACTGATTCGCCGATCGCATTGCCGCCGGAATCAAGCGCGATCAGATTGGTCTGCCCGTAGGATTTTCCGGTGATGATCATCCGGTTGTTCTTGCGCAGCATGGTGACGTCGGCAACCACGGGATTGCCGATGATGATTGTCGACGTTTGCTCCGGCAATTGAATAACCTTTGCCTCGTCAATGTTCACCTTGATGAGATCGGCGGCGCCTGCCGCGCCGCAGAAGAGCAGCGCGGCGGCGGCGGCCGCGAAGCGCGCGGAAAATCTGGCGGAGACGCGCGAACGGGTCATGGGCTTCTCGAATGGTTGAAACGGCAAAACCCACTTCACCGCAAAATGGTGAATGAACCCTGAACGCCCGGCCGCGCGCCGGGTTTTCCATCGTTAGCGCGCTTTATTAAGTCCCGTTTCCCGCGTCTTAACCAGGTTGAATCGAAAGCCGCTGAAATCGCCATTCGCCGCCGGTGTTAACATTATCGCAAGGGCTCCCGGCTAGCTTCTGATTATTCCGGCGCTGGTCCGACATAAGTGCGGCGGGCTGGAGTGAAAGTGTTTTGGAGCAAGGAGCAAAGTACCATGAAAAATCTGTTCGCGCGTTTTGCCAATGACGAGTCCGGCGCCACCGCCATCGAGTACGGCCTGATCGCCGGCCTCATCGGTGTCGTGATCATCACCGCCGTCACCGCCGTCGGCACGAAGGTCTCGACCAAGTTCTCGACCATCGCCTCGACCCTCACGTAAGAATTCCGGCCCGTGCCGGAGTTTCAATCAGCGGCCCCGGGGTTCCGGGGCCGCTTTTCTTTTGCGCGGCGGGCATTTGAGCCCCGTTAACCCTCGTGAAACGCCTCGCGCTTATGCTCTAGGCATCGCGGCAGGCGGAAATGAAAATCATGATCGAGGCGTCCGTTATGGTTTTCTTTCCGATGCTGATGGCCTTCGCGGCCTGCTCGGACCTTTTCACAATGACCATCTCCAACCGCGTTTCGATCGCGCTGGTGCTGGGCTTTCCGCCGCTGGCCTTCGCGCTCGGCATGCCGGTTGAATCCGTGCTCTCGCATTTGTCGTGCGGCGCCGGCATTCTCGCCGTCACTTTTTCGTTTTTCTGCTTCGGCTGGGTCGGCGGCGGAGACGCGAAACTCGCGGCGGCGATCGCTGTCTGGCTGGGATGGGGCAATATGGCTGAATACGGCGTTGCCGCCGGCGTCTTTGGCGGCATTCTGACGCTCGGCCTCATCGCGGCGCGGCGCTGGCCGCTGCCGGCTGTCCTGATGCGCCGCGTCTGGATCGCCCGGCTGCACGATGAAAAATCCGGCATTCCCTATGGCATTGCCCTGGCGGCCGCCGGTCTTGTGATGTACCCGCAAACGCAGGTCTGGCTGAGCGCCGCCGCCGCTTGAGCGCGGATGCGGTCGTTTCAATTTCCTCACATTCAATTAACCATAATTTGACCTTTGGCTGGCCATACTTGCTCAGCCGCGTCGTGAAGCGGCGCGGCAGTGAATTGGTGAGCCATGAAAATAGCGCGTCTGGTTGTTCTTGGTGTCGCGCTCGCCGCCGGCGGCGCGGCGATGCTGGTGGTCGGCGGTGGCCAGAAACAGCTCGCCCCGATCATTCAGGCGCTCCCCGCCGCGCCGCAGATGGACACCGACGAGGTGCTGACGGCGGCGCGCGAGCTTCCCATGGGCACGCTGGTGGCCGAGCCCGATCTTGCCTGGACCGTGTGGCCGCGCAGCGCTGTGGGCGCCGGCATGATCCGCAAGTCCGAGCTTCCCAACATTGTCACGGACCTTAAGGGCTCGATCGCCCGCGCCAGCCTGTTTGCCGGCGAGCCGATCCGCCGCGAGAAACTCGTCAAGGGCCCGAACGCCGGCTTCATGTCGGCGATGCTTGCCTCGGGATCGCGCGCCGTCGCCATCAATATCGATTCGAGCGGCGCCACGTCCGCCGGCGGTTTCGTGCTGCCCAATGACCGCGTCGATGTGCTGCGCACATTCCGCGACGAGGATGGCGGCAAAGAATCATTCGCGACGCAGGTGCTGCTGACAAACGTCCGCGTGCTCGCCATCGGCCAGAACGTGCAGGAGAAAAACGGCCAGCCCGTGGTGACCGGCTCCAACGCGACGCTGGAGGTCGATCCCCGCCAGGCTGAGACGCTCGTTCTCGCCCAGCGCGTCGGCCAGCTGTCGCTGGTTCTGCGCAGCATGCTCGACGCCGCCAAAACCGAAACCCGGGAGCCCGAGCCGGCGGAGACCGGGCTGACCATTGTGCGCGCCGGCGTGGCCGCGTCGGCGGGCAAGCGCTGAGCCGGCCGTGCGCGGCTGCATTTATAGAGACCAGGAGCATCCCATTATGACACGCTCGAAGCAAAGGCTCTGCGGAAAAGCGGCGGCTGTTTTCCTGCTCGCGGCTCTCGCGCCGGCCAATTCCGTCCTTGCCGCCGAGTCGAGGGCCGCCGCCGGCCAGCAGGCCTCCGGCGTCAGGGCCCAGAGCATCAATCTTGCTGTCGGCAAATCGATCATCGTCGATCTGCCGCGCGACGCTGCGGAGGTTTTTGTCGCGGATCCGAAAGTCGCCAACGCCATCGTGCGCTCCGCGCGCAAGCTGTATCTCATGGCGACCGGCGCCGGCCAGACCTCTATATTTGCCCTCGACTCCGAGGGCCGGCAGTTCGCGGCTTTTGAAATCACGACGGGCCGGGACATCGGCGAGCTCGACCGCATTCTCAAAACCGCGATGCCGCACACGACGGTGGTGCCGCGCACGATCAACGACACCATCATCCTCACCGGCTCCGTCGATTCCGCCAGCGAGGCGCAAATGGCGGTCGATATAGCCAAAGGCTTTGTCGGCGCCATCACGGGCGGCACCGGGGCCGACGGCAAAGTCGTCAACTCGCTGATAATCCGCGGACGCGACATGGTGATGCTGAAAGTCACCATCGCCGAGGTGCAGCGCGAAGTGCTCAAACAGCTCGGCGTCAGCCAGGGCGTGCTGAACGGCAACTGGGGCTCCGTCAGCATGAAGAACGCTTTCGTCAGCAGCCTGTCGGACACCAAATCGACGATCGGCAATCTCGTCGGCGCGGCGGCGGGCACGACCAACGGTCTCGGCGCCGAAATCAAAGCCTACGAGCGCAACGGCGTCGCCCGCATCCTCGCCGAGCCGACCGTCACCGCGGTATCCGGCGAGAACGCCAAATTCACCGCCGGCGGCGAAGTGCCCATTTCGGCGGGCGACTCCTGCGATCCCGTGACCCGGGTCTGCACGCCGGTCCTCCAGTTCAAGCCCTATGGCGTCACGCTGAATTTCACGCCGCTGGTTCTTTCCGAGGGCCGCATCCTGCTGCGCGTCGCCACTGAAGTGTCGGAAATCGATCCGACGACGACGGTCGCCATCGGCTCCTCGTCGGTGCCCGGTTTCCGCACGCGAAAGAACGAAACAACAGTTGAATTGCCGTCCGGCGGCTCCATTGTGTCAGCGGGCCTGATTCAAACGACCTCAAGGCAGACCATCAACGGCCTTCCGGGCCTGATGAATCTGCCGATCCTCGGCGCCCTGTTCCGCTCGCGCGACTATCAGCGCAAGGAAACCGAGCTGATGATCATCGTCACGCCATATATCGCCAAATCCGTGAAGCCATCGGAGGTCGCCAAGCCGACCGACGGTTTCGCCGACGCAACCGATCCGCAGTCCATGCTGCTGGGGCGCGTCAACCGCATCTATTCCACCGCGAACAATCCGCAGCTGATCACCAATTTCAAGGGCCGATTCGGCTTCATCGCCGACTGACCGCAGGCGCACGCGTTCCCGAAGTTTCAAGGCAGGGCCACCCCTATGTCAGCAAAACCAGCAAAATCGATTCACCTGCCCGCGGCTCTGCTCTGCGGGCTGCTGCCGCTTGGCGCCTGCTCGGTCGACCGCGCCGTCACCGGCTCGCTGATCCCGGAGGAATATCACGCGCGCCATCCGATTATTCTCACGGAGGCGCCGGTCAGCGTCGAAATTTTCGCCACCAACGGCGGGCTCGACCGGACGGCGCGGGACCGCGTCGCGGTTTTGGCGCGCGAATCCCAGGGCGACGCCTCCGCGGGGTTTGAAGTGTTGTTTCCGCAGGGCGCTTTCAACGAGGCGCAGCAGCGTGCCGCCCTGCCGGCGATCCGCGGCGCGCTCGCTTCGGGCGGCGCCAAGGGCTATCTGGGCGTCGGGCAGTATCCGGTCTCCAATCCATCGGTTGCGTCCCCCATACGCGTCAGCTACCGGGCGCTGCGCGCCAAGGTGGATTCGCGCTGCGGCGAATGGCCGGCCGACCTTGCCTCCGGCACGTCCATGGAAACGATGACGAATCGGCCTTACTGGAACATGGGCTGCTCCTATCAGAACATGCTGGCGACGCAGATTTCCGATCCCCGCGATTTCGCCAGCCCGAGGGCGGTTGGCAACGGCGATGTGGAAATGCGGACCCGCGCCATCGGCAAGGTCCGGGCCGGGACCGATCCCGGCACCGTGTGGATCACCAAGAACTCCAGCATAGGAAGTGTGGGGAACTGATGAGCGAGTTCGAGAAGCTTCACATCGTCGATCCCTCGCATGAGGAGGCGCCGCACACGCAGATCGCGCCTGTGCCGCGCGTCTCGATCCAGGCGTTCTGCGAAACTCCGCGCCTCGCGGACCTCATCCAGGCCGCGGCCGTCGACCGCCACATGCAAAAAGCCCATGTGAAACATCATATGGGCGGCGCCGCCGCGGCGGTGGAGGCATTCCGCGGCGCGCCGACGCCGAATATCATCGTGATCGAATCGAGCGCCGACCGCGGCGCGATCCTCGGGCATCTCGATGCTCTCGCGGAGTTTTGCGATGCCGGCACAAAAGTGGTTGTGGCCGGCCGCCTCAACGACATCTCGCTTTACCGGGATCTGCTGACCCGCGGCGTCAGCGAGTATCTGGTCGAGCCTTTTGATGTTCTGGATTTCGTTCGCGCGGTCTCGGAGCTTTACGCGACCGCGGGCGCCGATCCGCTCGGCCGCATCATCGCGGTCTACGGCGCGAAAGGCGGCGTCGGCGCCTCCACGGTGGCCCATAACATCGCCTGGTCAATCTCGCGCGGCCTTGATGTCGCGACCGTCGTCGCCGATCTCGATCTCGGCTTCGGCACCGCCGGCCTCGACTTCAACCAGGACCCTCCACAAGGCATAGCCGAAGCGGTGTTCGCGCCGGACCGGCTCGACGGCAACATTATGGACCGCCTGCTGTCGAAATGCTCCGAGAAACTGAGCTTGCTGGCCGCGCCCGCGACGCTGGAGCGCCTTTACGATTTTGACGAAACAACCTTCGACGGCATCATCGATGTGCTGCGCGCGAGCGTGCCGGTGATTGTGCTCGACATTCCCCATGTGTGGACCGGCTGGTCGCGGCGGCTGCTGATCGGCGCCGACGACGTCGTCATCGTCGCTTCGCCGGACCTTGGAAACCTGCGCAACGCCAAGAACATTCTCGACACGCTGAAGACCGCGCGGCCGAATGATGACAAGCCGAAACTGGTGCTCAATTGCGTTGGCGTTCCCAAACGCCCGGAAATAAGCGTCACTGATTTCTGCAAGGCGGTGGAGCTGTCCGCGTCGGCGGAAATTGCCTTCGATCCGAAGCTTTTCGGAACCGCCGCCAACAACGGCCAGATGATCGCCGAGGTCGAGGCCGCCAGCAAAACCGCGGCGACCTTCAGCGATCTCGCGCGCATCGTCACCGGGCGCGCCGAGGCAAAGAAGGGCAGGCGCAGCCTTTTCGATCCGATCCTTTCGAAGCTGAGCCGCAAAAAAGCGTCCTAGCGTGGAATTGCCGGCGCCGCCCGCGCGGCGCCGGAGCGCATGAGGTTTATTGATGTTTGGCAAACGGTCCGGCGCGACAACAGGCGCAGCGGCGCAGCGCCCCGCCCCCGCGGCGGCGAGCGAGGCGCGCACTCCCGCCG
>JANYFM010000011.1 GCA_025362655.1 Hyphomicrobiales bacterium
CCTCGTGCTTG
The DNA here is from genome assembly GCA_025362655.1 of Hyphomicrobiales bacterium. Classification (GTDB taxonomy): domain Bacteria; phylum Pseudomonadota; class Alphaproteobacteria; order Rhizobiales; family Beijerinckiaceae; genus Terripilifer. Next base: position 12 of record JANYFM010000011.1, read on the forward strand.
TGCCAGCCGTGATAGGCGTGCAGCTCCAGCTTTTCGATGATGACGTTGGCGTTGATGGTCATTGCGTTTCCCCGCGCGCGCGGTCCCGGACCGCCGCGAATACCTTCATGGCGTCGGCGTGCTCCGCCGCGTCATGAACGCGGATGATCGAGGCGCCGGCCATCGCGCCCATGACGGCGGCCGCCAGCGAGCCGCTCAGCCGCCCGCCAGGCGTCTCGCGCCCGGTCACAGCCCCGATGGCGCGCTTGCGCGACACGCCCAGCAATATGGGCAGGCCGAATTCTTTGAGGCGCGCCAGCTCGCGCACCAGCGTCAGGCTCTGCGCATGGGTTTTGCCAAACCCAAAACCGGGATCGAGAATCAATTGATCGCGCCGAGCGCCGGCCGCGAGCGCTATTTCGATGGAGCGCGCCAGAAACGCCATCACCTCGTCCATGATATCAATATCAGGATCGTCGTGATCCCTGTTGTGCATGATCACGGCGGGCACGCCGCGCTCGGCGGCAAGCTTCGCCATGCCGGGATCCCGCTGAAAGCCCCAGACATCGTTGAGGATCGATGCGCCCGCATCGAGCGCGGCGCGCGCGACTTCGGCCTTCATCGTGTCAATGGAAATCGGCAAGCCGCAGGCCGCCGCCAGCCCGCGCACGACGGGGATGACGCGCGCCGCCTCCTCGTCAGCGGTGACGGGCGCGTGGCCTGGCCTTGTCGATTCGCCGCCGACATCGAGAATATCCGCGCCGCCGCGTTCCAGCCGCAGCCCGTGCGCGACGGCGCCGGCGCTGTCGGCAAACAGCCCGCCGTCGGAAAAAGAATCCGGCGTGACGTTGACGATGCCCATAATGAGAGGCCGCGCGCCGAAAGCCAATCCGCGCCGCGCGATGTTTGGCGCCGCAGCCTTTGGAGGCGCCGCGTTTTCCACCGGCGCACCCGGCGTGATGTCGCGCGCGGCCCGCGCGGGGTCAGGCGGAAGCGAGGCCTCGCCATAGGCTTTTTTCGCGCCGCGCACGCCGCGGCCGATGGCGTAGAGATATTTGTCGAAGGTCACAGACAGCCTCCGGGGCTGGCCGAGCGATAATTTATCGGGGAAACGGCCAACGCGCGCCCCCGCCGGTTTGCCCGCGGTGCCGCAAAAACGCGTCCGCCAGCACAATCGCCATCATGGCCTCGCCGACGGGCACAGCCCTGATGCCGACGCAGGGATCGTGACGGCCCTTGGTGCGCAGCTCCACCTCCGCCCCAAAACGGTCCACCGAGCGGTGCGGCGTCAGGATCGAGGAGGTCGGCTTGACCGCGAAACGCGCGACAATCGTCTGGCCTGTCGAAATGCCGCCGAGAATGCCGCCCGCGTGGTTGGAGAGAAAGCTTGGCGCGCCGTGATTGCCGGCGCGCATCTCGTCGGCATTCTCCTCGCCGCTCAGCGCCGCCGTGGCGAAGCCGTCGCCGATCTCAACGCCTTTGACGGCGTTGATCGACATCAGGGCCGAGGCGAGCTGCGCGTCGAGCTTGTCATAGATGGGCGCTCCCCAGCCGGGCGGCGCCCCGTCAGCGCGCAGCTCGATCACCGCGCCGCAGGACGAGCCGGCCTTGCGCACGCCGTCGAGATAGCCCTCCCAGGCGGCGGCGGCTTGGGCATCCGGGCAGAAGAAGGGGTTGCGGCCGGTTTCATCCCAGTCCCAATTCGCGCGGTCGATTTTGTGCGGACCCATTTGCACGAGGGCGCCGCGGATCGTGACTTCAGGCACAACCAGCCGCGCCACGCCGCCGGCGGCAACGCGCATCGCCGTCTCCCTCGCCGAGGAGCGCCCGCCGCCGCGGTGATCGCGGATGCCGTATTTGGCGTCATAGGTGAAATCCGCATGGCCGGGCCGGTACTGGCTTTTGATTTCGCCGTAATCATTCGAGCGCTGATCCACATTATCGATCAGCAGGCTGATCGGCGCGCCGGTTGTGACCTGCCGCCCCGCCTCATCCAGCATCACGCCGGAGAGGATTTTGACCTCGTCCGGCTCCTGCCGCTGCGTGGTGAAACGCGATGTGCCCGGCCGGCGCTTGTCGAGAAAGCCCTGCAAATCCATTTCCGTGAGCGGGATCAGCGGCGGGCAGCCGTCAACCACGCAGCCGATCGCCGGTCCATGGCTTTCGCCCCAGGTGGTGACGCGGAACAGGTGGCCGAACGTGTTGTGGGACATGATGCGCCTTTGGACGAGCGCTTCTAGCGCAATTTTAGGGCGGCGGAAATCGGGCGCGCGCGGGGGCGGGGGGACAAGCTCCATGCAACCGCCGGGCGAATCGCGCGAAGCCGCCCGCCGCGCGCATTTTACGGTGC
>JANYFM010000028.1 GCA_025362655.1 Hyphomicrobiales bacterium
CCGCGCGCAGCCGGCTGGAACCGAACTATTTAGTTGTTTTTGTTCGTTACAGCCCGACGATCTTCCCGCCGTTGTATTCAATCACCGCTTCCGGCCGCCATCCCTCCATTCGCGCCGCCCGCTAGCGCCCGAAAATCGCCCGCACACGGTCCTTCACCGCCTGCGGCGCCGCCAGCGTTTTCATCGCCTCGGCGGCCAGCGCGTCGCCGGGCAGCGGCTCCAGATCAAGATTGGTCTTTTGCATTTCAGCGATAAATTCCGGGTCCCGCGTCATCGCTGTAAAACCCTCCTGGAGGGCTTTGAGCGCGGCGGGCTGGATGCCGCGCGGCGCGATGAGGGAGCGCCCGACAGCGCCGCCGCTGGCATAGAAGCCCAGCAGCGCTTTATCATCCGGCGTCGCGCCGAGCTCTCCGAGCGCCGGCACGTCCGGCAATTCCGGGCTGCGAACTTGAACGTTCTGGAGAATGATTTTTATTTTTTTCTGCTCCAGCCATTCCTTTTTGCCGGTCTTGACCGCGGCCCAGGACGAGGCGGAGCCCTCGACCTCGCCGCGCTCCATGGCCAGCATGCCCTCGGCGGAGGCGGGATAGCCGGAAATAACCTTGAACTTTGTCCCGATGATTTTGTTGAGCAGGTTCGGCACAACCTCCGACACATTGCCGGCGCCGGCGGCGGCGACCGGCGTCTCGCGCAGCATGGCGTCGGCAAGCGATTGCACCTTGGCGGTATGCCATTGCATGTGGATGTTGTTGGACGTCGCCATGCGCCCGATCCAGGCGAATTTCACCGCGTCATAGAGCACCGCCGGGTTGCCCGCCGCCTGCTCCAGGGCGAGCGAATCGGTGACAATGCCCAGCGCGGTGCCGTCCTTCGGCGCGACCTCATAAATGTAATTGGCCGCTTTCAGGGTTCCGGCGCCCGGCATGTTGACCGCGACAACGTTCGGACTGCCAGGCAGATGCCGCCCCAGAAACCGCGCGGCCATGCGCCCGTATAGATCATAGCTGCCGCCGGTGGTGTTGCCGATATTGATGGTGATCGTCTTCTTGGCAAACAGGCCTTCGGGCGCCTGCGCCGATGCCGCCGGCGCAAACAGCGCTGCCGCGAGCGCGGGGCCGAGAACCGCGGCGGTGTTATTCAGGAAAGACATTTGAGGCTCCGTGGATATCCGTTGCGGCCTTTTAGGGGATATCCGCGCCCAAGGGAATTGACGGCGAGCCTTGAATGGGCCGCGCCGATGCGGCAGGCTGCGTCCGAAGGCGCGCCGCGCCGCGCGGAGAGACCCGATGTTCAGGCTTGCAGGAGTTCTCGCCGCCGCCCTCTCGCTGCTGGCCGGTCCCGCCGGCGCGCAGGAACCGGACGCCGCTCTGATTGACGCCGCTAAAAAAGATGGCCGTGTCGCCTGGTACACGTCTTACGTCAGCCCGCAGCTGCACGAGGCCGTGAAAACCGGCTTTGAGCGTAAATACGGCATCACAGTCGATCTCCTGCATGTGCGCGCCAGCGAGCTGGAGGAGCGCATCCGCGCCGAGCAGGCCGCCGGGCGCTATCTTGGCGACGTCATTCAGCACGGCCAGGCCTCGATCACCCGGCTGTTTCGCGCCGGCGCCGTTCAGCCTCACGGGGGCGTGCCAAACGCCGCAAACATGATTGAGGGCCAGGAGGCGGACGCGCAACAGATGGGCAGCCTGATCACCGGCTATGCCCTGATGGTGAACACCAATCTCGTGAAGCCGGAGGACGAGCCGAAAAGCTGGCGCGATCTGCTCGACCCCAAATGGAAGGGCAAAATCCTCGCCGACGACATGCGGGCGGTTGGCGGCGGCGCGGCGGTGTTTGCCGCGACCATGGACCATCCCGGTTTCGGCGAGGCGTTTCACCGGGACCTCGCAAAGCAGGAGCCGGTTTTCACCCGCGACATCGGCCAGAGCGAGCGGCGGGTGGCGCGCGGCGAATTCCCCATCTGGGTGCCGCAGATCTCCGTCAATGTGCTTGGCCTGAAGGGCCTGCCGCTGCGCTTTATCGCGCCCGCCGAGGGCGCCGCCTATGTGCGCCTCGATCAAGCCATGCTGAGGAACGCGCCGCATCCCGCCGCCGCGCGCCTGTTTATGAATTACTATCTGAGCGGGGAGAACCAGCTCCGCGTCGGCGCGATGGGCCTGCTGCCGGTCACAAAGGGCATCGCCGAAAAAATCCCCCGGGAATTGCGCGTGATGGAGGGCGTCAAGCTTATGGGCACCATCCATGTCGAGACACAGGCGAAGTATCTCGCGCTGGCGGCTGAGATTTACAAATGAGGGACCCGGTCCCTCAAATGCGGATTTCGCCGAGGCTGATGCTTTTCACCACGCTGGCATCCACGCGTTTCGTCACGCCGCCGAAGGAAATCTCGATCACGTAATCGCCGGAATTCTCCGGCAGCCGGTCGAATTTAAAATCTCCGTAATTGTCGGTTTTGGCTGTGGCCACCGCCGCGCCGCCCCGCAAAAGGCGCAGCTCCGCGCCGCCGACGCAATCAACTATGCCGCCGGCCTCGCGTGACACGCTGCCGGCGATGAACGCCGTCGAATAACGCCAGAGATTGCGGTACCAGACGCGCGGCTTTGTGCCGAGCTCCGGCTTCAAAGTCTCCAGCGCCTCGGCCTTCGCCATGGCCTGCATCTCCGCGTCCTCTATTTTCACCGCGCGCATCGCGCCGGTGGGGCACACCTGGCCGCCGCGCGTCTGCTTCCAGCCGGCGTCGATCAGATGCGCGTCAAAATTCCAAGCCTGGGGTATCTGCAAGGCCTCGTTCCACCAGACATGCCCGTAGGGGCACGAATCCACAATCTGCCTCTGCCCCTTTGATTTGACGGGATCGATGATGACAATGCCGTCGGCGCGCTTTGTCACCGCGCCGCCGGTCGCCGCCTTGATGCAGGGCGCATCATCGCAATGGTTGCACATGGCGGGCGCATAGGCGATGTCGAGCTGGGTGCCCTGCCCGCGCTCGTTCTGGAGAATATCGATCCAGCGGTGCCCGTGTTTGGGCATCGGCGCGCAATAGCCGGGAAAATCATTGTCGATGTATTCATCCATAATGGCGAGCGTGCAGAGATTGCAGTTGGTGCACTCCGCCACATCGATGATCATGTTCCATTTCTGCATTGTTTTTCCAACCTGAAGCCGAATCAAATCATTGCGCGCGGCGGCGCCGCGAACCGGTTATTTCGCCGGTTCGTAAACCGAAACCGATGCTGCCTCCGCGGGCGGCGGCGCCTTGGTCTGCGGAATTGGCGGGGCGGCCTTTGGCGTCATCGTCGCAAACGCCTCCGACATATGCTCGACCCTGCCGTCCCAAAGCTCCACTTGCACGAGGGCATTGGCGCCGGCCAAAGAATGCGTCGACTTCGTCTGCGTGCGGTGCGGCGTCAGCAGATTGAGGCAGCCGCCGCGGTCAATGGATTTGCCGGGCTCGCCCATTGGCTCGTAAATGGCGCAGGATTCGTAGCCGTGAACCACACCGCGCGCCAGCCGCTCGGTCGGCAGCGCCGCGCAGAGCACCGCGCCCCGGTCGTTGTGGACCTTGACGAGATCGTGCTTTTTGATGCCGCGCTCCGCCGCGTCCAGCGGGTTCATGCGGATCAGCCAGTAGTGCCAGCCGCCGACATTGACGCGGTGGTCCTCTATATTCAGCAGAAACGAATCCTTGCCGTCGCCCTGGGTGTGAAACGAATATTTTGAATGCGGCGTCACCATCATCAGCGGATGCTTCTCAAACATCGCGCCGGAGTGCTGCCCCTCCCATGAAGGCACATACTTCACAATCGGCGGACGCTCGGGATCCTGCGCGCGGATCAGCGAGTTGCATTCAAATTCGAGCTTGCCCGATTGCGTCTGCAATCCCTTGAGATATTCACCGGCATAGTCGGAAGGCAGCGGCAGCGGCTCCGGCACGTCTTTCTTGCGGTTCTCCCAGAACCAGCGGAACGAGACGGGCGCGCGCAGTTTCTCCTTTTCCGAGGGCACGACGTAATAGCCCTTCTTGACGAATTTCCGCCACGAGATGAATTGCGGCAGGTCCGAGGCCTCGAATTGGCGCTTCACCCAGTCGATTTCATTCATGCCCTCGTTGAAATAATTGGCGAGGCCGAGCCGTTTGCAGATTTCCGTGAAAATCCAATAGTCGGATTTTGACTCGCCGAGCGGTTTTATCGCCGGCGCCTGAAAAATCACCACGCGGTGGTTGAGCTGCTGCTGGCCGTGATGGCCGTAGCCGCCGAGCGCCGCCCATTCGCTGATGTCCACGCGCTCGAAATTGGTGCAGGCCGGCAGAATCAGGTCCGCGAATTTCGCCTCGCCCTCCATCCAGATTGACTGGTTGACGACGAATTCGAGATTTTCCGACTGATACATTTTGACGTGGCGGTTGGTGTTGTTCATCGTGGACAGCATGGAGCCGCCGTATTTGTAAAGCATCCGCACCGGCGCGTGGCCCGCGGCGGGATAGTTGACCTTGGCGAACTGGTGCTCGATGGACTTGCCGTTCCAAAGATAACCCTCGGCTTTGCCCTCCAGAATCGCCTCCGGCATAAAAATGCGCGGTATCTTCTGGTTCGATGTGTTCATCGTGGGGAGCTGCGGCATCCGCTGATAAAGCTCAACGGGCAGCGAGGTGCCCTCGATGTCGCCGGACATGCCGCCTTCCGCATAGCCGGGGAAATAGAAGTTGAAATCAACCGGCGTGCCCCATTGCAGATTGCCCATGTTGACGCCGGGCTTGCCGAGGCCCTGCATGGCGACGAGGCACACCATGACGCGCGCCCATTGAATGCCCGTCTGATTGCGGCACGCCCCGCCGTGGCCGTTGCCCCAGCCGCCGGGCGCGAGATAGACGCGTTTGCCGCCCCACTCGCGCGCCAGCGCGCGCACATCTTTCGCGGGAACGCCGGTCTCGGCCTCCTGCCACTCCGGCGTCTTGGGAACGCCGTCCTCGTCCCCAACCAGATAAGCCCTCCACTTGTCAAAACCCACCGTGTGGGATTCGACGTAGGCCTTGTCGTAAAGGCCTTCCTGAATCCACACGTAAGCGATGGCCATCGCCATCGCGACCGATGTCGTCGGCTTCGGCGCGAACCATTTGCCCGGCAGAAACTGCGCGGAGGAATTGTAAAAGGGATCGACGTGGACAACTTTCACGCCGAGCTTCGGATTCTTCAGCCACTGGCGGCGCACCGTGCCTTCCTGCGCGCCATAGGAGCCTGAGGTCGTCTCCGGATCGGCGGACCAAAACACCACCATGTCGCAGTTTTGCAGGCAGTCCTCGACGGTGCCGTAGGTTTCCGACTGCCCGACGCGCAGCGAATAGCCCCAATGATGCGACGCGCCCCAGTACCAGCCCTCCCAGGAATCGGGATTATGATGCACGGAGGTGTGGCCGACCGCATTGCGAAAGCGGTACAGCGCCGAGAGGTAATAGCCGATATTGCCCCACGTGTGATGCGAGCCGTGCGACACCGCCATCACGCCCGGCCCATGGACGCGCTTGGCGCGCTTGATCTCGGAGGATACGAGTTCGAGCGCCTCCTCCCACGAAATCCTGACATAGCCTGATTTGCCGCGGTTCTGCGTGTTGCGCTCGCCGTTTGGATCGAAATCGACGCGCTTCATGGGATACAGCGCGCGGTCCGGCGAATAGACGATGGCCTTCGAATTCTGCCCGTGCGGCGCCAGCGTGGTCTTGCGCGGCGGCGTCAGTTTGACGCCCTTCGCCTCTATCGTCCACGGCTGCGGATCCGTCTCATCGAAATCGATCAGGGTTGTGCGGATGATTTTGCCGTCTTTGACATAGACGAACAGCGGCCCGCCGTTGGCCATGTTGCAATAACGCATCGTGCCGTCTTTTTGCGGCACGCCGATGTCCAGCGTCACGCTCATCAATTGCATGACAGTCTGCGCGAACCAGTTGGAAAGGTCCTCGGAGCCCTCCACCGTCATTTTAAAATCTTTTTGCGCGTTGATCTGATTGAGCCAGTTGAAGTTGAGCGTCGAAAGCCGCGGCGTCAGCAGCTCCGCCGCGATCGCCGCGTTTTTAAAGGCGATGGTGATATCCGGCGCGGCGTGCAGACCCGCGCCGCTGGTGACCTTGCCGCCGCGTATCCGGTACCAGCGCCCGACCTCCTCATCGCGCGCCAGCATCTGCGCCGTCATATCGCGCTCTTTCAGCCGCGCGGCGAATTCCGGGTAGCGCGAGGCCGCCAGCGGCAGGGCCTTCGACAGCCCCCAAAGGATCACACGGAGTTTTCCGGTTGCGATGGACATGCGTTTCTCCCGGCAGGCGGGCGGTGACAGCCCGGCCTCGGATTATGGATGAGTTTCGCGGCTCAGGTAAGCCGTGAAGGTGCTTTTAGCGGGGCGGCCGCGGGCGGGCAATGCGGGGGATGCGCTCAGCGCAACGGAGCGCGGGGAAGCCTTCGGGTCCCGCTCACCCGAACCGCGCCGCATAAACCGGCGGCAGGGTGTGGGTGACACACACCCAATCATCACCCTGATTCTCGCTGACCCACAGCCCGCCCGTTGTTGAGCCGAAGGCCAGCCGCTCGCCTTCCGCGTCAATGGCGAGCGCGTGGCGGTACACCACATCATAGGCGTGGGTCTGCGGCAGGCCCTTGGTCAGAATCTCAAAACTTTTCCCGCCGTCGCGGGTGCGCGTCACCATCAGCGCGCCGCCCGCGGGTATGCGCTTTTCATCTTTTATTTCCGGCACAAACCACGCGGTTTCCGGGTCGCGGGGATGCACGGCCACGGGAAAGCCGAAGGCGGAAGGGCGCGCTTGCGTGATTTCCGTGAAATTCCGCGCGCCGTCCGACGAGACAAAAATGCCGTTGTGGTGCTGCACCCAAAAGCGCTCCGGCGCGCTCCGGCATTGCGAGAGGCAATGCACATCCTGCGAAAGCGGATCGTGCGTCTTATCCGGCGGGACATGTTCGGCGCGCATTCCCTCGCCGCGCTGCGACCAGCTTTCGCCGCCATCGGCGGTGAACCAGACCCCTCCCGTCGATACCGCCACCGAAATACATTTTGAATCGCGCGGATCCACACAGATCGAATGCAACGCCGGAAGATCCGCCCCGCCGCCCATCCATTGCGCGCGCAGCGGATGATGCCAGAGCGCGCCTATGATCTCCCAGCTTGCGCCGTGATCCCGCGAGCGGAACAAGCCGCCGGGCTGGGTGCCGCACCACAGCGTTCCCGGCTCATCCCGCCCGCCCGGCTCCAGCGCCCAGATGCGCGCCGTGCTCCAGGCCAGCGGCCGTCCCCACATATCGTTTTCTTCCAGCCCCTCCGGCTTGGGCGGATAGGCCGGCGCCGCGGTCTCCTCCCAGCCCGATGCTGTGGAACGATGCATTTTGACACCGAAATGGCCGTGATCCAGCGCGCAATACAGCCGCCCGTCGCGCGGATCGCTGAGCGTCAGGCTGACGTTGTCGCCGAGAAAATCCGCATGCGCGATTTCCCATCCGGCGGACCGCCGCGCGACATGGAAAAGACCCTTGCGGGTGGAGATGAGAAGTTTGTCACTCATGGATTCAGCCTCCCGAAAGGGCCTGGAAAACGAAAATGGAGATCGCCGCTGTCACCTTGTCCAAAAGCCGTGTCCGGTCGGCGGCGGCGCGTCCATCGATAAAAATAATCATATGTTTGCGCAGAGCCCCTTGATCATCCAGCACATAGGAGCGCGCCGCGGGGTTGCCGGCGAACACGTGGTCGAGCACCTCGCGCAGGCTGGCGCCGGGCGCTTCGGACGGCGGACAGGCGATGTGGCGCTGGATGTTGGGCGTGAAGCTGATTTTGGCCATGGCGCGGTTCGGTGGGGGACCCTTTAATTTTCCGCCATCGCTTTCAAATCGGCAAGACCCTTTTCGAATTGCCCGCCGACCATGGCGTCCATGTTCACAAAAAGACCCATGAGCTTGCCGATGAACAGGTTCGGCCCGCTCATCGCCCAGGTCACCCGGGTCGCCGCGCCCAGCGGCTCCAGCGTGAAATCAATGCGGTTGGTGGTTTTCATCGGCTTCATCATATGAAGGCTCATCACGACGCTGGTGAATGGCGACGATTCCGCAATCTCAACCCGCCCCTTGCCCGCCTTCGCATTGCCGTCCCAATCGCTGGCGGCGCCTTTCCCGGATTCCGGCCCGCTGTAGGACAGGCGGATCGCCGGATCGGTTTTGACGAAGGGATTCCAGCGGTTCATGGCTTGCAGATCATTGATCATTGGAAAGATATTTTCCGGCGGCGCGCTGATGACCAGGGAGCGCGACACGCTGAACGCGCCCGGACGCAGCGCGGCTGTTATCAGAAGGCTGATGACGGCCGCCGCGAGGAGCAGGCAAACCAGGGTCCAAGTGTCGAACATGCGGTTTCTCCGTGCAGGGCGCTCCGGCCGCGGCCACTGGCGGCATCCCTCACAATAGGCTAGCCTGCCGGCTGAAACCAGCCGGAGCGCCGTCTCCGGAGACCGCAAACAAGCATCCCCGGGGGGAAGACACACATGCGCCGCAAATCCACGCTCGCCGCCGCCACAGCCCTCGCCCTCATCTTGTCCGCCGCGCCCGGCCTCGCGCAGACCGCCGCGCCCGCGCTGACAGGCAAAGTTTCCGCCCCCGGCGAGGCCGCCATGGAGGGCGTGGTCGTCTCCGCCAAAAAAGGCATCGTCACCGTCAGCGTCGTCAGCAACGACAAAGGCGAGTTCAGCTTTCCCGCCGGGCGGCTGGACGCGGGGGAATACACGCTGAGCATCCGCGCCGTCGGCTACAATCTCGAAGGGCCGAAGAAAGCCGTCGTCGCCGCGGGCGCTCCCGCCGCTCTCGATGTGAAGCTCGCCAAAACAAAAAACCTCGCCTCCCAGCTCACCAATCTCGAATGGATGCTGAGCGTGCCCGGCACGGATGAACAGAAAAAGGGCCTCACCAACTGCACCAATTGCCACAGCGTCGAGCGCATTCTCTCCTCGAGCTACAATGCCGAGGAAATGCTTGAGGTCATCAAGCGCATGGCGCAATATTCCAACAACAGCTTTTACAAAAAGCCGCAAATCCGCGCCGAGGTCCGGGACATCAACCGCTTCGTGCCCAACGCCGACAAAGTCTCCGCCTACTTCGCCTCGATCAACCGCAGCGAGGGCGAGCGCGCCTGGGACTTGAAAACCATGCCGCGCGTCACCGGCGATGGCACGCGCGTTATCATCACCGAATACGATCTTCCCGAGCCGACCATCCAGCCGCACGATGTCATGGCGGACGCTGACGGCGTCGTCTGGCACAGCGATTTCAGTGGCCAGATTCTAGGCCGCCTCGACACCAAAACCCTCCAGCACAAATCCTATGCCGTGCCGCTTCAGCGCCAGGGGTGGCCGACCGGCGCGCTCGACATCGAGCAGGACCCGCAGGGCAATATCTGGATGGCCCTGATGTTCCAGTCGGGCGCCGCGAAATTCGACCGCGCCACCGAGAAATTCTCGATGGTGCAACTGCCCGCCGACATGATCAAAGCCGATTCCCAGCAGGCCTTCGTCGGCCCGCAGAACATGAACGTCGATAACAAGCTGTGGATGCAGGACCCTGGCCGGCGCGGCATCTACCGGATGGACATGGGCAGCGGCAAGACTGAATTGTTTGAGCCCTTCGCCAAGACGCCGGGCAGCCCCTACAGCATTTTTTCCGACAAGCAGAACAACCTCTGGTTCCTTGATTTCGGCGGCGAAAACATCGTCAAAATTGATGCCAGGACGACGGAAATCAGCAAGTTCCCGACACCGACAAAAAGGTCGCGCCCGCGCCGCGGCCGAATTGATGCGGACGGCAAAATCTGGTTCGGCGAATTTGGCGCCGAGCGCGTCGGCATGTTCGACACCAAAACGGAAAAATTCCAGGAGTGGGAAGTGCCGGGCAAATTCTTCGCGCCCTATGACGCCTCCCTCGATAAGAAAGGCTATCTTTGGACCGGCGGAATGAACGCCGACCGCGTCCTGCGGATGAGCGTCGCCACCGGCAAATTCACCGAGTACCAATTGCCGCATTACACAAATATCCGACGCATCTTTGTTGATGACAGCCACGACAAGCCGGTGCTGTGGGTCGGCAACAACCACGGCGCTTCCATCATCAAGGTCGAGCCGCTCGACTGACACGCGGGTTTCCATTTGCGCTGGCAATCCGCCGCGCCATGGGCTACCGACAAGGGTGCCGCGCCTCGGGGGATCGGGCGCGCGCTGTTGCCGCGCCGCGGCAATCCATCGGAGGGGAAGGTTACATGTTCAGCGCGAAAATCTCAGGCATCCTGCTGGGGGCGGCGGCCATGCTCGGTTTCACCGCGGGCGCCTGCGCCCAGACCGTCAAAATCGGCATCATCAGCTCCTATTCCGGCTTTCTGTCGCAGGCCGCCGATGAGATGGAAAAGGGGATCAACCTCCACATCAAGGAGTATGAGAAAACCCTGCCCGCCGGCGTCAAGCTGGAAGTTGTGCGCCGTGACGACGGCTCCAATCCGGAAACCGGCAAGCGCGTGGCGCAGGAGCTGATCACCCGCGACCGCGTGCAACTGCTGTTCGGCATCGTCTCCTCGCCCGTGGCCGCCGCTGTCGCGCCGCTGACGGCGGAGGCCAAAGTGCCCCTCGTCATCACCAATGCGGCGGGCGCCGGCATCACCCGCATTTCCCCTTACGTCGTGCGCACCTCTTTCACTCTCTGGCAGGAGGCTGTGCCGCTCGGCCAGTGGGCGGCCAAACAGGGCTGGAAAACGGCTTTCACGGCCGTCAGCGATTTCCTTCCCGGCCATGACGCCGAAGGGGCCTTCACCAAGGGCTATACCGACGGCGGCGGCAAAATCGCCGGCGCGGTCCGCTTTCCTCCGGCCAATCCCGATTTCGCGCCCTTCGTCCAGCGCATTAAGGATGCCAAACCCGATGTAGCCTTCCTCTGGGTCCCCGCCGGAGCGCAGGCGACCGGCATGCTGAAAGCCGCGCGCGATCTGGGCCTGCGCGAGGCCGGCACCAAAATCGTCTCGACCCAGGACCTCGCGCCTGACGAGGAACTGCCCAACATCGGCGACATCGGCGCGGGCCTGATCACCGCCGGCACCTATTCGACCTATGGCGAGCGTCCCGCCAACAAAGCCTTTCTTGCCGCCTGGGAGAAAGAATACCAGGGCAAAGCCATTCCCGACTTCCTCTCCGCCCACGGCTGGGACGGAATGACCATGGTTTTCGACATGATCCGGGCAACCAATGGCAAATTCACCGGTGACGAGGCGCTGAAATTCTTCACCACATGGAAGACGGACAACAGTCCGCGAGGTTCCATCGCCATCGATCCCGCCACCCGCGACATCGTGCAGGACATTTACATCCGCCGCCATGAAATGAAGGACGGCAAACTCGTGACCGTCGAGTTTGACTCCATCAAGCAGGTCAAGGACCCGTGGAAGGAACTGAACCCGCCGAAATAGGCCGGCCCCGCGCGGGGCGTCTGAAACCGTCCCGGGCAGCGCCTCCTCCATGGCAGATTTCATCCCCATAGCCGTCAGCATTCTCTTCCATGGCCTTGCCATGGCGATGGTGCTGTACCTGATCTCCGTCGGCCTGTCGGTGACGATGGGGCTGATGGGCTTTGTCAATCTCGCCCATGGCGCTTTTGCCATGGCGGGCGGCTATGTGCTGATCATCCTGATGAAAAAGCAAGGCTGGCCCTATGGCTTGGCGCTGGCGGCCGCCGTCGTCATCTGCATGCTCGCCAGCCTCGTGCTGGAGCGCCTGCTCTATCGGCGCCTTTACGGCGGCGATGAGCTCGATCAGGTGCTGATGACAATGGGCCTGATTTTCGTCTCGGTCGGCGGCGCGACGTTTCTCTTCGGGCCGGTGGCGCAGTCGCTGGATCCCCCCGCGATGCTGCGCGGCCAGATTCACATCCTCGGCCGCGATTTCCCGACCTATCGCAGCTTCCTGATTCTCTGCGGCGCGCTGCTGGTGACAGCTTTGTGGCTGGGGCTGGAGCGCACGCGCTTCGGCGCGCAGGTGCGCGCCTCCGTCGACAATCTGCGCATGGCGCAGACGCTCGGCATCAACACGTCAAAGCTGTTCGCCATCGCCTTCGCGCTCGGCAGCGGCCTGGCGGCGCTTGGCGGCGGGCTCGGCGCGGAGCTGCTCAGCGTCGGCCCCACCTACGCCCTCGATAATCTGGTCTATTGCCTCATCGTCGTCTCCGTCGGCGGGCTCGGCAGCATCCGCGGCCCCTTCGCCGCGGCGCTGCTGGTCGGCGTCACCGACACGGCCTTCAAATATCTGGCGCCCGAGCTGGGCGCTTTCTTCATCTACGCGCTGACCATGGCGATCCTGCTGTGGCGGCCGCGCGGCCTGTTTGGAACCGCGTCATGACCGCGCCCGCCGCCGACGCGCCGGACCGCAAAGCCGACATCGACGCTTTCGCGCGCCGCCACAAATTCCGCTGGACCGAGGCTCTGCCCTGGGCCGCCGCCATCGCCTGCTATTTCACTTTCGAGAATTACCACGCGCTCGGCGCGCAGATTTTCGCGACAATTCTTTTCGCGCTGTCGCTCGATCTGCTGATCGGCTATGCCGGCATCATCACGCTGGGCCACGCCGCCTTTTTCGGCGTCGGCGCTTACGCGGCGGGCATCATGGCCGCCAACGGCTTCCATGAGCCGCTGAGCGGGCTGGTCATAGCCGCCCTCGCCGCCGGCATAGCGGGCTTTGCCTCAGGCGCCATCGTGCTGCGCACCAGCGGCCTGACGCTGCTGATGCAAACGCTGGTCGTCGCCGCGCTTTTGCAGGAGCTCGCCAACAAATGGACCTCGGTGACGGGCGGCTCCGACGGCCTGCTCGGCATGAAAATCGATCCCGTTTTCGGCGTGTTCCGCTTCGATCTCTTCGGCAATACCGCTTATATCTATTGCCTCGCGGTGCTGTTTTTGGGCTGGCTGGCGGCGCGCAATCTCATCTGCTCGCCGTTCGGCCGCTCGCTGACCGGCATCCGCGAAAACGCCGCGCGCATGCGCGCCATCGGCGCCCCTGTCGAGCGGCGCAAAATCATCATCTACACAATTTCGGCCGCGCTGGCGGGCGTGTCGGGCGCTCTGATCGCGCAGACGACCGCGCTGGTCGGCCTCGGCGCGCTCAGCCTCGGCCGCTCGGGAGAGCTGCTGATCATGCTGATCATCGGCGGCATCGGGCGCCTCTACGGGGCTTTCATCGGCGTTCCCCTCTACATGATCGCGCAGGACCGTTTCGCCGCCGTTGATCCCGTCTTCTGGTATTTCTGGATCGGCCTGTTCATGATTTTCGACGGTGTCTTCGCGCGCGGCGGCGCGCTCGGGGTGATCGCGCGCCGGCGCGGCGGGAGCCCGCCGCAATGAGCCCCGCCGCCCTTGAAACAAAATTGCTGTGCAAATCTTTCGGCGCCCTCGCTGTGTCCAGCGACATCAATTTCACCCTGGAGCGCGGCGCCCGTCACGCGCTGATCGGTCCCAACGGCGCGGGCAAGACCAGTTTCGTCAATCTTGTCACCGGCGTGCTGAAACCCACGTCGGGGAATATATATCTCGGCGGGCGCGATATCACCCCGCTGCCTCAGGCCCTGCGCGTCAAGCTGGGCCTCGTGCGCACGTTCCAGATCAGCGCGTTGTTCAAGCGCCTCACCGTGCTGGAAAACGTAACCCTTGCCATCGCCGAGCGGGAGGGAACCGCCAATGATATCCTGCGGCCCGCCGGGCATCGCCGCGCCGAAATTGAAGAGGCGTTCAGCCTGCTGGAGCCGCTTGGCCTCGCCAATGAGGCCATGCGTCCCGTCACCGAGCTCGCCTACGGGCGCCAGCGGATGATCGAAATCGCCATGGCTCTCGCGCTAAAACCCCAAGTGCTGCTGCTCGACGAGCCCGCCGCCGGCGTGCCGCCCGGCGAAACCGGCGCGATCATCGACACTATCGAGCGTCTGCCCGCCGGCATCGCCGTGCTGTTCATCGAGCACGACATGGAGCTGGTGTTTCGCGTCGCCAAGCGCATAACCGTGCTGGTGCAGGGCGCGGTGCTTGTCGAGGGGCCGCCCGCGCAAATCGCCGCCGATCCCAAAGTGCGCGAAGTCTATCTCGGGGAGAGCCATTCCCAATGAGCGCCGCGCCGCAGGAAGGCCTCGTTCTCGCCGGCGTGCGCGCCGGTTATGGAGAAACCATTGTCATCGACGATCTCTCTCTATCGCTCGCGCCCGGCGCGACGCTGGCGGTGCTCGGCCGCAACGGCGTTGGCAAAACGACTTTATTTTCCACCATCATGGGCCACACGACGCGGCACGCCGGCTCGATCCGTTTTAACGGCGAGGAGATCGGCCGCCTCGCGCCCTATAAGCGCGCGGTGAAGGGCCTCGCGCTGGTGCCCCAGGAGCGCGAAATCTTCAAATCGCTGACGGTGGAGGAGAACCTCCTTGTCGCCGAGCGCCCGGGCCGCTGGAGCCTGGAGCGCGTCTATGAATTCTTCCCCTCGCTCGCGGCGCGGCGCAAACACCGCGGCGATCAGCTCTCCGGCGGCGAACAGCAAATGCTCGCCATCGGCCGCGCGTTGATGGGCAATCCCTCGTTCCTGCTGATGGATGAGCCCATGGAGGGCCTTGCGCCCGTCATCGTCGATGCCGTGCTGGCGGGCCTGCGCCGCATCAAGCGGGAAGACGATATGGCGCTTATGCTGGTCGAGCAGCACGCCCGCCTCGCGCTTGATTTCGCCGAAAACACCATCGTGCTCGACCGCGGTCGCATCGTCTATTCCGGCCCGAGCGCGGAGCTGGCGAAGGCGCCGGAAAAAATGGCGGCGCTGCTGGGCGTCGGCGGCCGCGAAGGCGCGCATTGAACGGCGCGCCGCGCGCTTGGAGCGCGGCGCAAACACGGGGCGGAAATGCAAAACAGCCAAAAGGGCCATGACTACATCGTTGTGGGCGGCGGCTCGGCGGGCTGCGTTCTCGCCAATCGGCTCTCCGCCGATCCCGCGATCCAAGTGCTGCTGATCGAGGCGGGCGCGCGCGACTGGAACCCGCTGCTGCGCGTGCCCGTCATGGCCGCCTGGTTTTTGGCGCACCGCTTTCACAACTGGAGCTATGCCACCGAGCCCGAGGCGCATCTCGCGGGGCGGCGCATCGACTGGCCGCGCGGCCGGGTGCTCGGCGGCTCCTCGGCCATCAACGGCATGGTCTACACGCGCGGCAACGCCGGCGATTACGATCACTGGGCGCAAATGGGCATGCGCGAATGGTCCTACGAAAAAGTGCTGCCGTTTTTCAAACGCTCGGAGGATTTTTCCGCCGGGGCCAATGAATTCCACGGCGCGGGCGGCGGCCTGCCGGTGACGCGCCCGGCGACGCCGCATAAGCTCTACGATGCCTTTGTCGAGGCGGGCGCGCAGGCCGGATTTCCGCTCAACGATGATTTCAACGGGCGAAATCAGGAAGGTTTCGGGCGCTACCATTTCACCATAAAAAACGGCGAGCGCTGGAGCTCGGCGCGCTCTTTCATCGATCCCGCGCGGGCGCGCCCCAATCTGCATATTCTCACCGGCGCGCATCTGCTGCGCGTCATCATAGAAAAAGGCCGCGCCGCCGGCGTTGAACTCAAAATCGGCCGCGAAAAGCGCGTCATCACGGCCGCCCGCGAAATCGTGCTGGCCTGCGGCGCGGTGAATTCCCCGACGGCGCTGATGCATTCGGGCATCGGCCCGGCGGATCATCTCGCGGCCATCGGCATCCGCCCCGTCATCGACCGCCCCGCGGTCGGCGCCAATCTGCAGGATCACCTCACCGTGCGCGTGCTGCGCGCCAGCCAAACGCCGGACCTGCTGTTTGACGCCCGCCGCTTTGACCGCGCCGCGATCAACGTCGCGCGCGCCATTGCCACGCGCGCCGGTCCGGCGACATCTTTTCCGCTGGAAGGCGGCGCTTTCCTGCGCTCGCGGCCCGATGTCGCCGATCCCGATCTGCAAATCCATTTCTTTCCCGGCGTGCCCATGACGCGCGGAATCCGCCACCCCTTTCAAAAGCCGCTGCCGGACACTTACGACGGCTACGGTTTCTGCGGGACCATCTGCCAGTTGCGCCCCGAAAGCCGCGGCGATATCCGCCTGCGCAGCGCCGACCCGCATGCCCCGCCGGTCATCCGCGCGAACTACCTTTCCGCGCGGGCGGACCGCGACACGATGCGCGCGGGGGTGAAAATTCTGCGCGATGTGCTGTCGCAAAAAGCCTTCGCTGAATTTAATTCGGTCGAGGCATCCCCCGGCCCCGCCGTGTCAACCGATGCCGCCATCGACGATTATATCGCCGCCAATGCCGGCACCGTCTATCACCCCGTCGGCACCTGCCGGATGGGCATCGATCCCGATTCCGTCGTCGATGCGGAACTGCGCGTGCGCGGCGTTGACGGCCTGCGCGTGGCGGACGCCTCCATACGAAAAAATTTACGGATCGCGTCCGGCTACCTTCGGAGCGAACACCTACGACTCTGGCATTCTGTTGCAGTACGCAGTGCCGG
This sequence comes from Hyphomicrobiales bacterium, assembly GCA_025362655.1. Taxonomy (GTDB): domain Bacteria; phylum Pseudomonadota; class Alphaproteobacteria; order Rhizobiales; family Beijerinckiaceae; genus Terripilifer. The sequence goes on from JANYFM010000028.1 coordinate 16,561, forward strand.
ATGCGCTCAAAAAGGGAAAGCCGGGAACCGAAGCGTTTCGCTCGGCGCTGCGTGATTCGCTGGAAACACAGAAGGACATCGTCGGTTGTCAGGGTGTATTCAACATCACACCCACGAATCACAACGGCCTCGACAAACGCGCGCGTGATGTGATCACGATCAAGGACGGCAAATTCCGTTTGCTGGGCGATACGAAAATTTCGCTTTAGCGTCACAGAGACGTAGCCGCGATGAAACGGAGTGGAATCGCGGAAATGTTGTGCAGTGCATCCTCGATTCCGCTGCGCTGCATCGAGGCTACGCAGCTTTTGCCGAACATTTTTTGGGCTGCTGACCTTGTGGCCCGCTTGACACTTGAAT
>JANYFM010000048.1 GCA_025362655.1 Hyphomicrobiales bacterium
CGGCGGCTGATTGGCATGGGTCCCCTCCCGTATTTGCGAAAGCATAGCAGAGCGCGCGGCGGGGCGCAGGGGTAATTTGCGGGGGGCGGGGGCAAGCGCTTTCATTTGAGCGATGGCAGGGGAAGCCAGCCTGGCTGAAAGCGCGATTGCGGGGACCGGCGCGGGTAACGGAGGGCGCATCGCGAACACCCGACCGCCGCGGTTCGCGCGCCAGACATTCTTTGCGCCGCGCGGCACTGTTTGAACCGCGTGCGGCATTCCGGATGAATTTGCAGACACGCCATGAGGTTTTGACAGCGCGGCGCCTGTCTGCAAAAGCTTTGCGCGCGATCACGCCGCGCGCGCCGAAAGCGGCGTGAGCCTTTCGCCGGAAACTCCGCCAAAACCGCCACCGAAAGCCGCCCCATGCCGCACGACGAAGCCGCCACTCACTGGCACGAGCCGAAAGCCGGCGAAAACGCCGGCTTTGGCAAGTTCAAACGCCCGGCCATGCCTTATGACCGCTTCATGGATGCCGAGGGCGTGCCGTGTTTCCGCGGCATCGGTTTCAATCGCGCGCATGATTTGCCGATGGCGCCGTGGAGGCGGCTCGGCGGGCGCGGCTCCTACATTCAGCTTTACGGGACCGAGGGACTGTGGGGCGCTTACGTGATCGAAATTCCCGGCGGCGGCGCGCTGAACGCCGAGCGGCATCTCTATGAAAAGCAGTGCTACATCGCGGAGGGGCGCGGCACGACGGAGGTTTGGCGCGACGACGATGCGAAAAAACGCAGTTTTGAGTGGCAGAAGGGCTCGCTGTTCTCGATACCGCTCAACGCGCATCACCGCTTCGTCAATGCCGCCGGCGCGCCCGCGCTGATGATTTGCGGCACGTCGGCGCCCAATATCATGAACCTCGTGGACAACCCGCGGTTCGTTTTCAACTGCCCGTTTGATTTCACCGAGCGCTATGCCGGGGACGCGGATTATTTCAAAAGCACGGACGATCTTGAGCCCGACCCGGTGCGCGGCCTCGCGATGCGCAAAACCAATTTCATGCCGGATATCATCAACTGCGAAATGCCGCTGGATAACCGGCGCTCGCCGGGCTACCGGCGCATCGAGCCGGACATGGCGGGCCAGCGCTTTCACCTGTGGATCGGCCAGCACGAGACCGGGCGCTATTCCAAAGCCCACGCGCATGAAAGCTGCGCGGTGCTGATCTGCGTCAAAGGCAAGGGATACACCTACACCTGGCCCGCCGCTTTGGGCACGACGCCTTGGAAAGACGGGCACGGAGACAAAGTGCTGCGCCAGGATTACGAGGCCGGCGGAATGGTATCGGCGGCGCCGATGACGGGCGATTGGAACCATCAGCATTTCGGCGTGTCAAAAGACCCGCTGCGGCTGACCGCATGGTTCGGCCCCAACAACCATCCAGCCCGCAAGCCGGGACTGCCCGGCGAGGCGATGACCGACAAATGGGCCATCGACATCAAAAAGGGCGGCGTCGCGATTCCCTACCATGCCGAAGACCCGTTCATCCGCCGCGAGTTCGAAGCCTATTTGCGCGCCGAGGGCGTGCCCGCGCGAATGGAGGCCGGCCTCTATGACGCGCCGATTGTTTGACTTGCCGGCATGCCGGAGCGCCCCTTATAGCCGCGGCGCGGGAGGCGCCATTTTATGATTGAACGCGCGCTCGAAAAAGTTCTGTTCGCCAGCCGCTGGCTGCTGGCGCCGCTGTACCTTGGGCTGATCGTCGGGCTGATCGCGCTGCTGGTCAAATCGGGCCAGGAGCTCATCCATATCGGCACGACCATGCTGACGGCCAGCGAATCAGACATCATCCTCGCCGTGCTCGGCATGATCGATCTGACGCTGACAGGGTCGCTGATCATTATCGTGATTTTCTCCGGCTACGAGAATTTCGTTTCGCGCATTGATGCGACCAAACATCCGGACTGGCCGGAATGGATGGCGAAAATCGATTTCACCGGGCTGAAGCTGAAACTGCTTTCCTCGATTGTGGCGATTTCCGCGATACAGCTGCTTCGCGCTTTCATGAACATCCAGAACATCCCGGACCGGGAACTGGCCTGGTATGTCGGGATACACCTGACCTTCGTCGTCTCGGGTCTTCTGATGGCGCTGGGCGACAAGATCAGCGGCGAGGCCGGGCACTGAGCGCCGGCCCGCGCGGGGCCACTTGAACCGCGCGGCGGGCTCGCCATATGAGGTCAGCGGCGAAAGCCGCGGGGGCGCCATGACGGGCCCTGACAAGAGGCGCCTGAGGGGCTTCGGAATGTCGCGCATGCAAAGCCTGAATTCCCCTTTTTTGCTGGGATTCGACGATATCGAGCGGGCGCTGGAGCGGGCGGGCCGCGCGGCGCCGGACGGTTATCCCCCCTATAATATCGAGCGCCTCGCCCGCTCGGAGCATGAGCCGGAGCGGCTGCGCATCACGCTGGCGGTTGCCGGCTTCACCCGCGGGGAACTTGATGTCTGCGTCGAGGAGCGCCAGTTGATGGTGCGCGGCCGCCAGTTGGAGGAGCCCGGCGATAAAGCGCGGCAATATTTGCATCGCGGCATTGCGGCGCGGCAATTCCAGCGGGCGTTTCTGCTGGCCGAGGGCATGGAGGTTCTCGGCGCTGATCTTCGAAACGGCCTGCTCGCGATAGACCTCGCGCGGCCCGAACCTGAAAAAATGACACGAAAGATTAACATTTCAGTGCGGGACTGATTGTCCGCACCCCCTGCCTGAACCGGCAACACGGAGCGCCGCCATGATCAACAGCGTCAAGACCGCCGACGACACGCCGTTCACGACCGAGCAATTCGCCAAAATGGGCGGCGGCCAGGTCGCCTATGTGAAATCCATGCGCTCCGAGGACGCCCAGCGGGCGTTTCCGCAGGTCGAGGGCATATTGCCGGGCATGCAGCTTTTCGCGCTGCTGGCCGCCGACGGCTCGCCGCTGATGCTGACGGATTCGAAAGACGCCGCGATCGCCAACGCCTGGGAGCAGCAGCTGCGCACAGTGAGCGTGCATTGACGCGGCGCTTGCCAGTTCGCCCTGATTGCCGTTGATAGCGCGAACCCCCGCGCCATCCACGGAGCCTCCCCATGAAAGCCGCCGTCGTCGCCTCGCCCGGCATCGTCGAAATCCGCGACGTTTCCGCGCCCGAGCCGGGGCCGGGCGAAATCCTCATCAAAGTGAAGGCCGCCGGCCTCAACCGGGCGGACCTGCTTGTGGTAGCCGGGCATTTCCACGGCGCCCGCGGCGGCCCCGGCGCCATCCCCGGCATTGAATGCGCGGGCGAGGTTGTGCGCGCCGGCGACGGCGTCACGGATTTTCATCAGGGCGACCGCATCCTATGCTCGGCGGCCAATAGCTTTGCCGAATATGTGGTTGCGAGCGCCGCGCGCTCATCGCATCTCCCCGCCAAGCTCGACTGGCTCCAGGCCGCGACCATGCCAACGGCGCTGCAAACCATGCACAACGCTATCGTCACCAACGGCGCGCTTAAGCGCGGCGAGAGCGTGATGATCCAAGGCGCGAGCTCCGGCGTCGGCCTATTGGGCATGCAAATCGCCAAATTCATGGGCGCGGGGTTTGTGATTGGCACGTCAACCCATGCGGAGCGCCGCGCAAAACTGAAAGCTTTCGGCGCGGATGCCGCGCTCGACACGAGCGATCCCGCCTGGCCCGAACAAGCGCGCGCGGCGACCGGCGGCAAAGGCGTCGATCTCACCATCGATATGGTCTCGGGCGGCGTCATCGACGGCAACATGCAGGCGGCGGCGCTGCTGGGGCGCATCGTCAATGTCGGA
>JANYFM010000093.1 GCA_025362655.1 Hyphomicrobiales bacterium
CGGCGGCGTGGCTCTGCTGCGCGCCAAGGCGGCGGTCGCGAAACTCAAGAGCGACAATCCCGACGTGCAGGCCGGCATCAACATCGTGCTCAAGGCCCTTGAGACGCCGCTCCGCCAGATCGTCGCCAATTCAGGCGTCGAAGGCTCGATCGTCGTCAACAAGATCCTCGAAAACAAGTCGGAGTCTTACGGCTTCAACGCCCAGACCGAGCAATATGTGGACATGATCGCCACCGGCATCGTCGATCCCGCCAAGGTGGTTCGCACCGCCCTCCAGGACGCCGCTTCGGTTGCCGGCCTGCTGATCACGACGGAAGCCATGATCGCCGACGCGCCCAAGGACAAGGGCTCGTCCATGCCCATGGGCGGCGGCGGCGGCGGCGGAATGGGCGGCATGGGCGGAATGGATTTCTGATCCGGACCGCTCAGCGCTCAAGCGTTGCAAAAAAAAAGAGGGGCCGTCCGAAAGGGCGGCCCTTTTTTTGACTGCCCGCGCCCAAGAAGGTCTGATTGACGCCGATCCCGGCGGGGCGCCTTCAACAGCAAAAGGCCCGCCGCAAGCGGCAGGCCTTTCAAACTCATTTAAAACAAGCGCCGGATCACGCCGCCGCGGCAACCGCCGGCAGCGCGCTTTTGGCCTTCTCCACCACGGCCTTGAAAGCGGCGGGATCGTGAATGGCCATTTCCGACAGCACCTTGCGGTCGAGGGTGATGCCGGACTTCGTCAATCCGTCGATAAAGCGGCTGTAGGTGATGCCGCATTCGCGCACGGCGGCGTTGAGCCGCTGAATCCACAGGGCGCGAAAGGTGCGTTTCTTATTTTTGCGGTCGCGGTAGGCGTATTGCATCGACTTATCGACGGCGGCCTTGGCGGCGCGGATGGTGTTCTTGCGGCGGCCGTAAAAGCCTTTCGCGGCATCGAGGGTCTTTTTGTGTTTGGCGTGTGACGTTACGCCACGTTTAACGCGGGCCATGATCTATCTCCGGAAACGGGTGAAAAGCGAAAAGGGAAGGGGCGGGGACTTCAGCCGTTGGGCAGGAAGAACTTTTTGATGTTGTCGCCATCCGTCTTGAAGAGGACGGCGGTGCCGCGCAGGTTCCGGATCGCCTTTTTGGTGCGTTTGATCATGCCGTGGCGCTTGCCGCTCTGGGCGTAAAGCACTTTGCCGGTTCCGGTGATCTTGAAGCGCTTTTTAGCGCCCGATTTGGTCTTCAGCTTGGGCATTTTCATCTCCTGGGCCGGGGCCCGCGGGGGGTAAAGCCGGACGCGGCCCAAAAAGGCCAATCCGGTTCGCATCGGAATGAGCGAAAAGAACCGCCGCGGCAGCCCTGACTGGCCGGGCGGTTCAGAGCCGGACCTATTAGGGCAAGCCGGGGGTTTTGGCAAATCGCGGTCCGGGTTCAAGCTGCGTTCACGAATCTGTCACTGCCGCCGCGCCAGGAAACGCGGTATGGACTGAACTTGTCCCACGAGGCCCGCATGACCAAACGTAAAGCGCTCGCCGCCGCCCTCCTCGCCTGTTCGGCCTTCGCCGCGCCCGCCGCGGCACAGTCCTCCCGCGTTCAAATCAAAGGCGAACTCGTCGATACCTGGTGCTCCGTCACAGGCATCATGTTCGCGCTCGGCACTGCGCATCATCAGTGCGCCGTCTGGTGCGCCGTCGGCGGCATACCCGTCAGCATCAAAGACAAAGACGGAAATTATTTCATGGTGCTGCGCATCGAGGAGGCGGAGTCTAATTCCGCCAATCCCCGCTATGTCAAAATCCAGAGCCACGAGGTCAGTGTGGACGGCGAACTCATCGAGCGCGACGGGGTGAAATATCTGTTCGTCACCAAAGTGCTCGACGATCAGGGCGTGGTGAACCTGACCCATGCCGATAACGGAATCCAGCCTTTCGGGAATTAAGTCATGAGCCGCATCGCCATCGCCGCCGCTTTTGTTTCCGCAGCCCTAGCCGCCGCTCCCCTGCGCGCCGCCGAGGCCTGGGGCATCGAGCATGAGAAAACCGTCGTCATAACCGGGCGCGTTGTCGATCTCGTCTGCGCGTTGAAAGGCGATTGTCCGCCTGATTGCGGCGCCGGCAAGCGCCAGCTCGGGCTGGTGACGCCCGAGGGACAGCTGCGCGCCATGGTAAAGGGACCGGTCGAATTCGCCGGTCCCGTGCGCGATCTGCTGCCCTTTTGCGGCAAGAGCGTGCAGATCGACGGCCTCATCATCGAGAACCCCGCGATTACCCTGGTGATGATCCAGAACCTGCGCGGAAAAACCGACCAGCCATACGAATGGGCCGGCGCCTTCTCCAAAGACTGGGAGGCCCGCAACGGCAAGGCGGATGAATGGTTCCGAGCCGATCCCCTGGTCAAAGAGGTCATCGGCGCGGATGGTGTTTACGGGATCAAGGGCCTTGTTCCGCCGCCGCTCGCGCCGGCGGCGGCCAAATGATCACGCGCCGGCACGCGCTCGGCGGGCTGCTGGCCGCGGGCGCGGCGCGCGCCGCTCCGGCTGATCCGCTCGCGGAGCGTTTCGGCGGGCCCTTCACGCTCACCGCCCATGACGGGCGGCGGGTCAGCGACACGGATTTTCGCGGCCGCTTTACGCTGATCTATTTTGGCTACACGAGATGCCCGGACGTCTGCCCGATCGATCTCCTGACCATGGGCGAAGCGCTCAAATCGCTGGGCGCGGAGGCCGGCCGCATCCAGCCGCTGTTCATCACGGTGGATCCCGCCCGCGACACGCCGGCGCTGCTGGCCGGTTATGTCGAAAGCTTTCATCCCCGGCTGCTCGGCCTCACCGGCGCGGAGGCGGAGATCGCCGCGGCGGTGCGCGCGTGGAAAGTTCACCGGGTGAAATACACGCCGGCGAACGACCCCGGAAATTACGGCATCGATCATTCCTCGCTGACTTATCTGATGGGTCTGGACGGCAAATTCCGCACGCTGATCGCGCACAACACCGGCGCGGAAAAAATGGCGCAAACCGTGCGCGCCTACCTCGCGCGGGAGTGACTCCGCCGCGTCAGCGCATGCCGAGCGCGCCCGAATTCGAGCCGCGCGAAATCCGCGCCCGCCAGATAACGATGACCACGCCGAGCAGCAGCGCCGTGTCGATCGCCAATCCCCAGCGCAGCCAGCGCATGCGGCCCCAGAGAAATTCCATCAGTCCGCAATCGTGGATGCCTTGCCGAAGGCCGCAGTGCCCCTGATAAAGACCGGCGTCGGTCCATAAAAAGATGACCCACGGCGCGGCCCACAGCGCCAGCGCGCCCATGATGTGCGGCGCCAGCCTCGGACCCGCAATGCCGCGGTCGCGCGCAACCCACAGCCACAAAAAAATCAGCGACGTGCAGATGATGATCTTGGACCAAACCATGATGACATAGAAGACGATCTGCATGCGATCCCCCCCGTGCTGCTCCGCGCGCCCCTATCTGGGCGCGAGGATCATCACCATCTGGCGCCCTTCCATGGAGGGCTCCGCCTCAACCTTTGCGACCGGCGCGGTCTCCGTCCGCACGCGGTTCAGCAGCGCGTATCCGATATCCTGATGCGCCAGCTCGCGGCCGCGGAAACGCAGGGTGATTTTAACCTTGTCGCCCTCATCAAAAAAGCGGTGGACCGCTTTCATTTTGACGCCGTAGTCGTGGTCGTCGATGCCGGGGCGCAGTTTGATTTCCTTGACCTCGACGATCTTCTGGCGTTTGCGCGCCTCGGCGGCTTTCTTCTGCTCCAGAAAGCGGAATTTGCCGTAGTCGAGAATTTTGCAGACCGGAGGCGCCGCGTTGGGCACGATTTCCACGAGGTCGAGGCCCGCGTCTTCGGCCAATTGCATGGCATCAGCTATCGCCGTCACGCCCCTGTTCTGGCCCTCCTGGTCGATCAGCATGACTTCCAGGGCGCGAATGTCGCGGTTGGTGCGCGGACCGTCCTTCGTCGGGGTCGGCGGGGCTTTCATCGGTCGGCGAATGGTGCATCTCCTTGATTGATTGCGACGGACCCGGCTATTGCCGCGCGACGGCTGCCATCACGCGAAAAACCCCCGGGCCCAAGCGGCGCGGGGACCAGACCCGAAGAAAGCATGGGGACATTGCCGGGCGAAGTCAACAAAACTTGGGAGCAAAACGGAATGCTTCCCAGCCATCGCCAAGGATAAAATGTCAGCCCGCGCCGCCAGGCGGCAGGTTCCCGTGCCGCGATCCGATCAAGGCGGCGTAAACATCCAGCGTGGCCTCGCACATGCGCGGCAGGGAAAACCGGTTCTCCACATGCGCCCGGGCGCGCTCCGCCAGCGCTTCGCGGCCGCTCGCCCCAAGCCCCAGCGCAAGACCGATGGCATGCGCGAGAGCCGGGGCGTCGTTTGGCGGCACGTGCCAGCCGGTGCGGGCCTGCTCATTCACCTGGGGCGGGGCCAGCACGGTTTCGGGAACCGCGCCGAGATCGGACACAACCACCGGCACGCCCATCGCCTGCGCCTCCACCGCGACGCGGCCAAAGGCCTCCGGCTCCGTCGAGGGCACCGTCACGACCGCGGCGGCCAGCATGGCGGCGGGCATGTCATCGCAATGGCCGGTGAGACGCGCGACGCCCTCAAGGCCCGCCGCCGCGATCAGCCGCTCCAGCTCGGCGCTATAGGCGCCGCGTCCCTGCGCGTCCCCCGCGAGAATGTAACGCACGCCGGTGACCCCCTGCGCCGCCAGCAGCCGCGCCGCCTCGATCAGCACCCGCTGGCCTTTCCAGCCGGTCAATCGCGCCGCGAGAAGCACAATCTGCTGGTCCGGCGAAACGCCCCAGAGATCGCGCAGCCGGCGCACGCGGGCGCGCTCCACGGCGGCGGGCGCGAACAGCCGCATATCCGTGCCGCGCTGAATGACCCGCAGCCGCTCGCGCGCAAAAGGATGTTTGGCGCCGATTTCGCCGGCGGTGAAATGCGAATTGGCGATCACCGCGTCGCCGCGCGCCATCACGGAATTGTAGAAATCCTTGACGCCGCCGCCGCTGTAGCTGCCGTGCCACGTGGTTACAAACGGCGTTCCTGTCAGGCGCGTCGCGCCCAGCGCCACCCAGGCTGGCGCGCGCGAGCGGGCATGCGCTATATCCACGCCTTCCGCCCGGATAACCGCCGCGAGCCGGCGCACGTTGAGCGCCATGGCGGCCGGGTTCTTCGAGGCGGCGGGAAACTCGATCCACAGCCCGCCCTTGGCCTGCAATTCGCTCACCAGCCGTCCGCCCCGGCAGGCCACCAGCGCCCGCGCTCCCGCAGCGGCAAGCGCGGCGGCAATGTCGATTGTGGTGCGCTCGGCCCCGCCGGCATCGAGATCGGGAATGATTTGCAGGATGGTGCGTCCGGCGAGAACCGAGGCGGGCGTCAGGTCCGGGCTGTCTTCGAGGTTCATCAGGCCCCTGGCTCCCGCGCATTCTTGCGGCGGGCCAAGCCGCGGCCTAAACCTGCGCGGCCGGCCCGGCGCGGCCATTCCAACGGAGCGATCCCAAGTGACAGTGCCCGCGCCGCCAAACCCCGGCGCCGACGAATCGTCCGCGCCGAATTTCGTCGAATCCGGCGAGGGGCGCAACCGCCGCCGCATCGCCTTCCGGTCACGAGCCGCCGCGGGCCCGGGGTCTCCTGGCGCAGTATGGCTTGGCGGCTTCAAGTCGGACATGCTCTCGACCAAAGCCGAAAGGCTCGATGCATGGGCGGCGGCGCGGGGCCGCGCATTCCTGCGCTTTGATTATTCCGGCCATGGCGAATCCTCGGGACGGTTCGAGGATGGAACCATCGGGCTCTGGCTGGCGGAAAGCCTCGATCTGATCCGGCGCCAAACCCGCGGGCCGCAAATTCTGGTGGGCTCCTCCATGGGCGGCTGGATTGCGCTGCTCGCCGCCCGCGCCCTGGCAAAGTCCGGCGAAACGGAAAGACTCGCCGGGCTCGTGCTGATCGCTCCCGCCGTTGATTTCACCGAAGCGCTGATGTGGCCGCGGATGCCGCCCGAAGCGCGCCGCGATATTGAGACCAAGGGCGTGTGGATGCGCCCATCCGCTTATTCCCCGCAACCTTATCCCGTGACCCGCGCCCTGTTCGAGGACGGGCGCGGTCATCTGTTGCTGGGCGGCTCCGTGCGCGCCCATTGTCCCGTGCATATCCTGCAGGGCATGCGCGATCCCGATGTGCCCTGGGAGCACGCGATGACCCTGGTTCAGGCGCTGTCAGGCGATCCCGTCACCATCACACTCGTCAAAGACGGCGACCACCGCCTGTCGCGCGAAGAGGATATCGCGCGCCTGCTCGCCGCCGTGGAGGCTTTGGCCTAAACTTTATTTCAGCGGGCACTTTTCCGCGTAAGCGTCTTTGTGATCGCGCAGCACGGCTTCGCCCAGTTTAACCTCGGGCTTGCCGCCGGCGCCGCGCACGATTTGCGCGGCGAAGAAATCCTGTATCGGGAAATGGTTGTTGTTGTAGCGGAACTTGCCGCGCGGCGATTGGAAATCGGCTTTTGCCAGCGCCGCCGCGAATGCGTCCCGGTCCTCGATTTTGCTTTTGACGCCGCGCACGCCGCTGTCGATGAGCTGCGCGGTGTCATAGCCCTGCACCGCGTATTCCGCCGGCTCCGCGTTGTATTTGGCGCGATAGGCGGCGACGAACTTTTTGTTGGCGGGATTGTCAATCGAGGCGTTCCAGAAGGTTGTGGTCACAATATCGAGCGCCGCCTCGCCCATCGCCGGCAGGGTCGTGTTGTCGACGGTGTAGGAGGCATAGAGCGGCACCTGGGCCTTGAGGCCCGCCTGCGCATATTGCTGCACGAACTGAATGCCAAGGCCGCCGGGGAAAAACGCGAAGACGGCGGAGGGTTTCGCCGCCCGCAATTGCGCCAGCTCCGCGGCATAATCGAGCTGCGTCAGCGGCGTGTAGATCTCGCCGGCGATGGAGCCCTTGAAATAGCGCTTGAAGCCGGCCAGCACGTCTTTGCCCGCCTGGTAATTCGGCGCCATCAGGTACACATTTTGCAAGCCTTTGGCCTGCAGATGCGCGCCCATGGCCTCGGCGAAATTATCGCCCTGCCAGGAAGTCGTGAAAAAATGGCTGGAGCATTGCTCGCCGGCGATCGGCGAGGGTCCGGAATTGGAACTGATGAGAATTGTGCCCGATTTGATCACAGTCGCGTAGACCGCCATCATCACATTCGAGGCGGGCACGCCGGCAATCACATCCACCCGGTCTGATTCAATGAACTTGTCGGCGATCTGGCGCGCGACGTCCGGCTTGAACTGATCGTCCTCCACCAGCACCTCCGCCGGCAGGCCGCCGAGTTTGCCGCCCATATGCTCCAAGCCGAGATTGAAGCCGTTCAGCAATTGCGTGCCGAACACCGCGGCGCTGCCTGACAGCGAGCCGATGTAGCCGATTTTGATTTTGTCAGCGCCGGAGGCGGGTCCCGCGAGGCCGAACGCCGCCGCGGCGGCCGCAGCCATGGCAAGGCTGTTCTGAATCCGGCTCATGCGTTTCTCCCGTGTGATTGAACCGCAGCTTGGGGACGCGCTTTGCCGCTGTCAACCGCGCATGGCCCGCAACGGGCTAACGCATAAGATTGCCGGAGCGGGTCATGGTTCCCGCCCGGGCGCTTTTGGTTGTGTGGAACAGAATAAACGCGCCGCAGCCCGCAACGGCTGTGACAATGGCGAGCGGCATCGCGCTGGAGCCGAGCGAAGCGCCGACGATGGAGCCGACAAGGGCGCCCGAGGTCATCTGAACGAACCCCATCAGCGAGGAGGCGGCGCCGGAGCGTTCTGGAAACGGAGCGAGGGAGGCCGCCAGCGTGTTGGGGAGCAGAAACCCTACTCCCGTGAAATAAATCATGGCCGGGATGATCAGCGCCGCGATCGCCTGTGGAAAGATCAGCACGCCCAAAAGCTGCCCGAGGCCGCCCGTCAGCAAAAAAGCGGCGCCGAGGCCAATCATGCCCTCCATCCCGCGGCGGGTCAAAAGCCGCGCGCCGATGAAGGCTCCCGCAACATAGCTAAGCGAGC
>JANYFM010000332.1 GCA_025362655.1 Hyphomicrobiales bacterium
ATGGGCGCGGGCAGCGGCGCGATGGGGGCGCAAGCGCTGCGGAAGACCGGCTGACGCGCCGGGCCCGCTCAACAAAAAATTGCGGGGCCGCGATGGCCGTGGGACATCGATCCCGGGAAACCTACAGTGTAGGTGGGCGCCATTTGACCAAGTCCACGGACAAGATCAGGGACAGCTCCCGTTCGGATCGATAAGGCCCCGGGAATACAGGTCCAACACGAACCCCGCAGCTCCGCTCACACAATGTAAGCGCAATACGTAGGGAATGCCAGTGGTGTTTGCGCAACCTCTTCGCGAACGCGCGGGGTCCCGCGCAAACCCGTGCCGGGCTGGGCGCATACGCCGGGCCGGCTCTCTTTCTACGCCGTCCTTGCCCGCGGCTTTCGAATTCCGCCCCGCCGCCCGCCGCTCCATTGCTCCTGCCCGCGCGCGCCGCTACCTTCCTCCCCGAAACGCCGGAGGAACCCCATGCGCCAAGCCGCGCGCGCCGCCCTGCTGATGCTCTGCCTTGCCGCCGCGCTCCCCGCCGGCGCCCAATCCCCCGCCGATTTCTACAAAGGCAAAACCGTGCGCCTCGTCACCGGCGGCGGCGCGGGCTCGGGCTATGATCTCTACGCGCGGATGCTCGCGCCCTGGCTGCAAGCCAAACTGGGGGCATCCATCGTCGTCGAGGCGCGGCCCGGCGCCAGCATGATGCTGGCGATGAACCATGTCTGGGGCTCGGCGCCCGACGGTCTCACCCTCATGCTCGCCCCCGCCGAGAGCGCTGTGCTGGCCAAACTCACAGACGACCCCGCCGCGCGTTTTGATCTGCTGAAATATCCGGTGCTGGCGCGCGTCAATACCGCGCCGCGCATTCTCATCGCCAATCCCAAACTGCCGTGGAAGACTTTTGGCGACATGCTGAAATGGGGCAAACCCGTGCAAATCGCCGGCAACGGCAAAACCGATGCGGCCTCGGACACATTTTCCGTGCTGTGCCACGCCATGAAAATCGCCTGCAAAGTCACCATCGGCTACCCCGGCTCGCGTGAAATGGCCTTCGCCATCATCGCCGGCGAAATGGACGCGACGATCCTCGTCGAGGATTCCTCCGCCCGCTATTCCGAAGGCGGGCAGATGCGCCCGCTGGTGGTGACCTCGCGCGAAAAATCCGCGCTGCTGCCGGATGTGCCCACCATCTTCGAGGCCGCGCCCGGGCGGATGGACGCGGAGGCCGCCTGGTGGATCGATTTCCGCGAGGACGTGCGCAAAATCGGACGCGTGCTGATTGCCCCTCCGGGCACGCCGGACGACCGCGTGGCGTTTTTGCAGCGCGCCGCGAAAGAGATTTTGACCGACAAGGAAGCCCTCGCCGAATTCGAAAAGCGCCAGCAGCCGGCGTTTTTCGGCGAAGCGGCGGAAATGAGCGCGCTGCTCGGCCGGCTGCTCGGCGGAGGCTTGAGCGCGGAGCGGCGGGCGCAGGTGAAACACGTGATCACGGAGGAGTTTTATTGAAGGGGGAGCCTTCACCCCGCCCGGATTTCCCTCAGCAAATCAGGATGCGCGTCCAGCACGCGCAGCAGTTTCACCAGCGCCAGAGGCGGTTTGGTTTTGCCGTTCTCATAGCGTGAAAATGCGTTGACGCCGCCGCCGAAAATCTCGGCGGCCTCGCGCTGATCCAGCGCCAGTTTTTTGCGCACGCGCGCGATGAAATCAGGATCGACCAGGGCGCCATTGATCTGTTTATTGAAATCCAGCATGGCCGCGCTGATCCGCGCGGACTCGGATGCATCCAGAACCGCTTCTCCGCATGCCGGGCAGAAGGCTCCTTTTACAGAGGAAATATTGCAGGCTCCCCCTTTGTAAACATAAGGAAAATCGCGGGTCCCGCGCTTAAGTTTCGCCTCGCCGCAGGCCGGGCAGATCATTTTCAAAGCTCCTTAAAAGACACAATGAGAACGTCATCAATGACAGTCAGCTTCAGATAGACGGCGCCGGCAGGCGTCAAAGGCCGATACACATCCTGCCAGACCCGATGATCCCCGTGCGTCGTCATGCTTTTGTAAAACTCCTTGGCGGCGAGATCTCTTACGACGCCGACGATTCCCTCGAAATCAAGCCCCAACGCCGCGCCGCCCGCCAACGCGGAGAGGGTCGAACGGACTTTGCCCGCCTGAAGCATCGCCTTGACGACAGAAAGTTTGCAATGGGGCGTGCGCTTTTCCAAAGTTTAAAATAACCTTTTTGGTTAAATTTTGCAAGCCGGAAATTTTATAATCCGCCGCTTGCGCGAATATGATCCTCAGCCCTGGCGCTTTCACCGCTTTAGCATCGAAGCGCGGGAGTTTGATGCTTGCTTGCATGAGAATATAATAATTTGGCGCGCAGGTTTGCGCCAAGTTTTTTGGCCCCGCCCCTTGCCTTCCCGCCGTCACCGTCCAACTCTATGGCTGTACCCAACCGCCGAAACAGGAGGCCCTTATGACCGCAACCCCCGGCTCATTCGTCTGGCGCGAACTCATGACATCCGACATGAAAGGCGCCGAAGCCTTTTACAAAAACGTTGTCGGCTGGACGTGCGCCGACAGCGGCATGGCTGAAATGTCGTATTCGATCTGCCACGCCGGGGACGCGATGATCGCCGGCATGATGAACATCCCCGACGAGGCCAAAAAAATGGGCGTGCCGCCGAATTGGAGCGGTTACATCAGCGTCGAGGATGTCGATGCCGCGACCGCCAAACTCAAATCCCTCGGCGGCAGCGTCCATCGCCCCCCGGGCGACATTCCAGGCGTCGGGCGCTTTTCCGTCGTCGCCGATCCCCAGGGCGCGGTCTTTGACCTGTTCAAATCCGCCAATCCCGCGCCAGCCGATCCGCCGCCCGACACGCCCGGCCATGTCGGCTGGAACGAGCTTTACGCTCAGGATTGGGAAAAATCCTTCGCTTTCTACAACGCCATGTTCGGCTGGACGAAGGGCGAGGCCATCGACATGGGGCCGATGGGAAAATATCAATTGTTCAGCCATGGCGGAAAAGACATCGGCGGCATGATGAACAAGCCGCCGCACATGCCCAACGCCGCATGGGGCTTTTATTTCAATGTCGATGGGGCCGCGGCGGCGGCGGCGCGGGTGACGGCCGCGGGCGGCAAAATCCTGCACGGGCCGGTTCCGGTCCCCGGCGGCCACACGATTGTTCAGGGGCTCGACCCCCAGGGCGCGTTTTTCGGTCTGGTCAGCCCAAAGGCTTAGCCGCCCGGCGAAAGGAACAAATCCATGGTCCGTCTAAAAAATGCCGCCGCGCTGTTTCCGCTCTGTCTCATCCTATCCGGCGCGGCGGCGCGGGCGCAGGGACCGATGTTCCTTCCGCCGGTTCCTTCACAATTAGTGCCCGCCCCCGCCCCCGCCGCGCCGCCCGCGCCCGTGGCGCCGATCGCGGCTCCCGCGCGGCCAGCCGCTCTCGCCGCCCCGCTCGCCGCTATCGAGCCTGTGAATCCCGCCAAGCCCGCGTCCCCCGCCAAGCCCGCCCCCCCCGCCAAGCCAGCGCCGGCGACGCCAACCGCCGGAAAGCCAGCGGCTG
>JANYFM010000094.1 GCA_025362655.1 Hyphomicrobiales bacterium
CCGCATGTGGTGGCGGCGCTGATCGAGCAGGGCCAGAAACTCTGGCACGTCTCCAATCTCTACCAGATTCCGCAGGCCGAGCGGCTGGCCAAACGGCTGACGGAAGCGACCTTTGCCGACACGGTGTTTTTCACCAATTCCGGCGCCGAGGCGCTGGAAGGCGCGATCAAGATGGCGCGCAAATATCAATTCGCATCCGGGCATCCGGAGCGGGTGGAGATCATCACTTTTGAAGGCGCGTTTCACGGGCGCACGCTGTCGACCATCGCCGCCGGCGGCAACGACAAATACATTGAGGGTTTTTTCGCGCCCGTTGACGGCTTTCACCGCAAAGTCGCTTTTGGCGATATCGAAGCCGTGAAAGCCGCCATCGGCCCGCGCACGGCGGCCATTCTGGTGGAGCCCATCCAAGGCGAGGGCGGCATCCGCGTGCCGCCATACGGCTTTCTGCGCGCGCTGCGGGAGTTGTGCGATGAGCATGGGCTTTTGCTTGTGCTGGACGAAGTGCAGAGCGGCATGGGCCGCACGGGCAAGCTCTTTTCCCATATGGGCTCCGGCATCGAGCCTGACATTATGGCGATCGCCAAAGGCATCGGCGCGGGTTTTCCGCTCGGCGCGTTTTTGGCGACGAAAGAAGCCGGCAAGGGCATGGTGTTCGGCACCCACGGCACGACCTATGGCGGCAACCCCTTGGCGACCGCCGTCGGCAACGCTGTGCTGGACCTCATTCTGGCGCCCGGCTTTCTCGACAATGTCGCGCGCACCAGCCTGTTGCTCAAACAGCGCCTCGCCGCTCTGAAGGACGGGCACCCTGAGATCATTCAGGAAATCCGCGGCGAAGGCCTGCTGCTCGGCATCAAGCTGCGCGAGGCGGTGACCGCCGGCGATTTCGCCGCCGCCCTGCGCAAGCAGAAGATGCTGGTGATCCCCGCGGGCGAGAATGTCGCGCGCCTGCTGCCGCCGCTGACCTTGGGCGACAGCGAGATTGACGAGGCCCTGCGGCGGCTGGAGAGCGCCTGCGCCGGCCTTGAGCACGATCTTGCCGCCAAAAGCCGGGAGAAAACCGCGTGAGCCTCCTTGCCGCCGGCCAGCGCCACTTCCTCGACCTCACCGAGGTTCCGGCGGTGGAGCTGCGCCGCATTCTCAGCGCCGCCTCCGCTATCAAAGCCCGCCGCCGCAAAGGCGTGTCGGCGGCGGAGAAACCCCTCGCCGGGAAAGTTCTGGCGATGATCTTCGACAAGCCGTCAACGCGCACCCGCGTTTCCTTCGATGTCGCCATGCGCGAGCTCGGCGGCGAGACACTGATGCTCAGCGGCGCGGAAATGCAGCTGGGCCGGGGCGAGACCATCGCCGACACGGCGCGGGTGCTGTCGCGCTATGTCGATGCCGTCATGATCCGCATTCTCGATCATCACGATCTGCGCGAGCTCGCCGACAATGCGTCGGTGCCTGTGGTGAACGGCCTGACCAAGCTGTCGCATCCCTGCCAATTGATGGCCGATATCATGACTTTTGAGGAGCATCGCGGCCCCGTCAAAGGCGCGACCATTGCGTGGACCGGGGATTCCAACAATGTGCTGGCGAGCTGGGTTCATGCCGCCGAGCGGTTTGATTTCACCATCAATGTCGCCTCGCCACCCGAGCTAGCGCCCTCCGCCGCGCTGCTCGACTGGGCGGGCGCGCATAAGGTCCGCATGAACGTGACAAAGGACCCGTTCGAGGCGGTCCGGGGAGCCGCCGCCGTCGTCACGGATTGCTGGGTCTCCATGGGCGACGAGGATGAGACGCGCCGCCATCATAACCTGCTGACGCCTTATCAGGTTAATGCGCGGCTGATGCGGGCCGCCGGAAAAGACGCTGTTTTCATGCATTGCCTGCCCGCCCACCGGGGCGAGGAGGTGACGGATGAGATCATGGACAGCCCCTGCTCCGTTGTCTTCGATGAAGCCGAAAACCGGCTGCATGCGCAGAAGGGCATTCTGGCCTGGTGCCTTGGAGCGCTCCCGGAATGAGCGGCGATGTATCCCGCCCGGTTTCGGATCAGGGACAAGACGATATCGTTCTGCCGTTCGCCGTTGAGCCCCTCGATCTGCGCGGGCGCCTCGCGCGCCTCGGGCCGTCGGTGGACCGCATTTTAAAACGCCACGACTATCCCCGCGCGGTTTCGCAACTGCTGGGAGAGGCGATGGCGCTGGCGGTTCTGCTTGGCTCGTCGCTTGAAAAAAGCGGCACGCGTTTTCAGCTTCAGACCAAGAGCGACGGCCCCGTCGATATGATCGTCGTTGATTTTGACGCGCCGGACCGGCTGCGCGCCTTCGCGCGTTTTGACAGCGCCCGCCTCGCGGCGATGGAAGCGGCGCGCGGCGCGGGCACGGGGCCGCTTCTGGGCTCCGGCCATCTCGCCTTTACCATCGATCAGGGCGGCGACAACGCCCGCTATCAGGGGATCGTGGCGCTGACCGGCCAGGATTTCGAGGCCGCCGCGCATGAATATTTCCGCGCTTCGGAGCAAATTCCCACCCTCGTGCGGCTTGCCGTCGCGCAAAGCGTCACCAGCGGGGGAACCTCGTGGCGGGCCGGCGGTTTGCTGGCGCAATTCCTGCCGGAATCGCCGGAGCGCCGCCGCCCCGCCGATCTTGATCCAGGCGACGCCCCGGCGGGCACGGCGCCGCCCGAGCATGTCGAGGACGAGGCTTGGCGCGAGGCGCGGGCGCTCGCCGCAACGGTTGAGGATCACGAGCTGGCGGACCCCGCGCTATCGAGCGAGCGCCTGCTTTACCGGTTGTTTCAGGAGCGGGGCGTGAGCGTGTTTCCGGCGCGCCCCATCGGGGAGGCCTGCCGCTGCTCGCCCGATCGCATCCGCTCCATGCTGCGCTCGTTCAGCCCGGAGGACCGGCGCGCGATGATCGGCGATGACGGAAAAATCGGCGTCACCTGCGAGTTCTGCTCGTCGCGCAATGCGTTTGAGCCGGGAGAATTTGAAGCGCCGCAATAGCCGCCCTTTGGGTCCCGCAATGAAAGCATCAAACCACCACGGTGAGCTTTTTCGCGGCGCGCGTCAGGCCTGTGTAGAGCCAGCGGGCGCGGTGTTCGCGGAACGCGCCGCTTTCATCGAACAGCACGACATCGTCCCATTGCGAGCCCTGCGCCTTGTGAACCGTGAGCGCGTAGCCGTAGTCGAATTCGTCGGAATCGCGGCGCAGCGCGTAGGGAATTTCCTCGTCGCTCTGAAAAAAGGCCGGCAGCACGCCGACGCGCAGCGGCTTGCGCCCCGGATCCTCCTCCGGCACGAGACTCATGCGCAGCTTGTTGCGGCGCGGCTGCGACATCGCCTTCACCGTCCAGATGCCGCCGTTGAGGAGGCCTTTCTTGCGGTCGTTGCGCAGACACACGAGCTTGTCGCCCTCCTCGGGCAGCAGGCCGGCGCGGCCGAACAATTCGCGCATGCGCCCGTTGTAAAGCCGCCGCGTGCGGTTGAGCCCGACCAGCACCTGGCCGGCCTGGGTGACCGCCAGCGTGTCAATCGCGCTGCGGGGAATGACCCGGCTTTCGCCGTAATCGCCCCGCTCCAGCCGTCCGCCCTCGCGCACAATCATGGACATGCGCACGATGGGATTGTCCGCCGCCTGGCGGTGCACCTCGGTCAGCATCACGTCGGGCTCGGCTTCGGTGAAAAAGCCGCCGCCTTTGACCGGGGGCAATTGCGCGGGATCGCCGAGGACCAGCACCGGCCTGCCAAACGACAGCAGATCGCGCCCCAGCTCCTCATCGACCATCGAGCATTCGTCGATGACGATCAGGCTGGCCGAAGACGCCGCGCTGTCGGCGTTGAGTTCAAAGGTAGGCTCCTCGGATTCAGTGTCCTTCGGGCGGTAGATCATGCTGTGGATCGTGCGCGCGTCCGCGCAGCCTTTGGAGCGCATCACCAGCGCGGCTTTGCCCGTGTATGCCCCGAAAATGACCTCGCCCTTGAGATCGCCGGCGATGTGGCGGGCGAGCGTCGTCTTGCCGGTGCCGGCATAACCGAACAGGCGGAACACCTGCGGCCGGCCGGTCTTCAGCCAGGCGGCGACGGCGAGCAAGGCTTTATCCTGTTGCGGCGACCAGTCCATCGGGAATCCGCGGCGGCGGTAAAGGGGAGCGCTGTCTCGCACAAGCTTTGGCGGCGGGCAAATCCGTTTCAGGCTGTGACGAGGCGCATTTCCGCGAGATTGGCCGAGGCTGTCAGCAGCAGCCGGCTGTAGGCGCGCGCCAGATCCGGCGAGCGCAGGAAGCGCGCGGTCACAACATCGAGCAGTTCATTCAGCACGATCTGATCGATGGCGTCGAGCCGCGCCTTCGCCACGCCGGCAAGCCGCGCGTGGCCGGTCAATTCCCGGCGGACCTCGTTCAACTTGTCGCGCTCGCCCTGGAGCATGACACGCCACAGCCGCGCGTGCATGGAGCCGAAAACCCGCAGCGACAGGTGATCGGCGCCGAGGCAGCCCAGATAGGCATCGGACAGCGTGTCGGCGATGATCGGCGGGCTCCATTGGAGCAGGTCGCGGCGCGCGTTTTCGATATCGACGGATTGCACGGTGTCTCCCCGGAGGACGCTTCACACCGAAACGAATCACTAAAATTTAGATGCGCCCATAGTGCCGGCCCGGCATCCGGGCGCAACAGTAAAAGCGCTCAGCGGGCGCGGCGTCCGGGGCCGGGCGGCGCAGGCTGTGTGGACGCCGCCGCCGCCTGTCCCTAGGATGCCGCCATGATCATCCCCGGGAGGCTCCCTCATGCGCGATTGGGAAAAACAGATACCTGAATCCGAGGCCCGCTTCTACAAGAAGGCGGGTTTTATGGGCGCCATGGCGCCCGGCCGGCGCGCCGCGCTGCTGGTTGTCGATGCGACCTTGGGTTTTTGCGGCGATCCCGGCCTCACGCTCGACGAAGCCATCGCCCAGTTTCCGACCGCCTGCGGCCCGGCCTCATGGATCGCCATGCCGCGCATCGCCCGCCTGATATCGCTGTTTCGCGCGCAAAATCTGCCGATTGTTTATTCGCTCGCTGATCTGCCCGCCGCCGGCTGGGCGGGCAACGCCACCAAAAGCGGCGCGGTCTCGCGCAATCGCGGCTTCAACGATTTTCCCGGCGTGATTTCGCCCCGCGCCCAGGATTGGGTTCTCGCAAAATCAAAGGCCTCGGCGTTTTTTCAAACGCCGCTCCCATCGTATTTGACAAAAGAGGCTGTCGATACGCTGGTCTTCTGCGGCGTCTCGACATCGGGCTGCGTGCGGGCTTCCGTCGTTGACGGATTTTCACACGGCTATAAGACTTTTGTCGTCGATGAGTGTTGCTTCGACCGCTCGCAATACGCCCATGCGGCCAATCTCTTTGACATGCAGGCGAAATATGCGGCGGTGATATCGCTGGACGAATGCGCGCCGATGTTTGCCGGCGCAAGGATGGCGGCGGCCGAATAAGACGGGAGCCCGGTTCTGAGCAGCGATCCCGAAACCCTGCTGCGCGCCGTGTTTGCGGCCGCCGTCGCCTCGGCGCAGCCGGCGCTTTGCATCCCCAAACATTTGCCCGCGGCGCCCAAGGGGCGCCTGATCGTCATCGGCGCCGGCAAGGCTTCGGCGGAAATGGCGCGGGTTGTCGAAAACCATTGGCCCGGTCCGCTCGAAGGGCTCGTCGTGACGCGCTATGGCTATGGCGCGGAGTGCCGGCGCATCGAAATCATCGAAGCCGCGCATCCCGTGCCCGATGAAAACAGCGCGGCGGCGGCGCGGGCCATTCTGCGCAGAGTGTCGGGTCTGAGCGCGGATGATCTCGTGCTTTGCCTCATTTCCGGCGGCGGCTCGGCGCTGCTGTGCCTGCCGGGAGAGGGGCTGACGCTGGCGGATAAGCAGGCGGTCAACCGGACATTGCTCGCCAGCGGGGCGCCCATCGGCGAAATGAACATTCTGCGCCGGCATCTCTCCGGCATCAAAGGCGGGCGCCTCGCCGCCGCCTGCCATCCGGCGCGGCTTCTAACGCTGCTGATCTCCGACGTGCCCGGCGACGGCCTGACCGACATCGCCTCCGGCCCGACTGTCGCTGACCCCACCACCTGCGCTGATGCGCTCGATATCGCGCGCCGCTATGGCATCGAATTGCCCCCTGCGGCGCGCCATCTGCTGGAGAGCGGAGGCGGCGAGACCGTCAAGCCCGGCGATTTCAGGCTTGCGGGCCACGCGGCCCGTATCATCGCGGCGCCGCGCATGGCCCTGCTGGCGGCGGCGGAAATCGCCCGGGCGGCGGGCGTCACGCCGCTCATTCTGGGCGACCGCATCGAGGGCGAAGCGCGCGACGTGGGAAAAGTCATGGCCGCCATGGCGCTTTCCTGCGCCGCTCATGCCGAGCCGGCGCGCCCGCCCTGCGTGCTGCTGTCGGGCGGCGAAACCACGGTGACGGTGCGCGGCGACGGGCGCGGCGGGCGCAACGTCGAGTTTCTGCTGTCGCTGGCGATCGCGCTCAACGGCGCGCCCGGCATTCACGCTTTGGCCGGCGACACCGATGGCGTCGATGGCGCGGAGGAGGTGGCGGGAGCCTATGCCGCGCCCGATACGCTGGCGCGCGCGTTTGCGCTCGGCATCCATCCGCGGGACGCGCTGGCGCGCAATGACGCGCATGCGTTTTTCGGCCGGTTGGGGAATCAGGTGGTGACCGGGCCGACGCGCACCAACGTCAACGATTTCCGCGCCATTCTCGTGACCTGACAGCCGCTGGAAAGGTTGACTTGCGCCAAGCGGGGCGGCACACAGCCGGGGTGAGCGCCGTCAACCATGGCGGCGGCAAGGGAGCGTGCCCGTGAAGAACAGCGTCAGTCTCGCGCTGATCGGTTATGGCGAAGTCGGGCGGATTTTCGCGGCGGAGTTTCTGGCCCGCGGAGATGTCCGCGTTGCCGCTTACGATATCAAGTTCGCATCCGCGGATGACGGCGCCGCTCTGATGGAGAA
>JANYFM010000119.1 GCA_025362655.1 Hyphomicrobiales bacterium
AGGCGATATCCACGTCGAGATAAGTCAGCCCGGCCGCGTTCGCCGCCGTGCGCAGGCGCTTCTCGCTCTCGCGCGTCGATTCATCCGCCGCCTTTCGTTCGCTCACGTCACGGATCGCCAACAGGCCTGCGACAGCGCGGCGGTCGCCGTTTTCATCCTGGGCGAACTCGACCAGCACCCGGGAGCTGACCCAGCGGACCGCGCCGCCGGCGCTGAAAACGCGGTGATCAAAATCGATAAAGCCGCTGTGCAAAGGGTCGAGGGACCGGCGTATCTGTTCATGGATGAGCGGCAGGTCGTCGGGGTAAAAATGAGAATGAATGATTTTCCGCGCAATCGGAATTCCCGCCGGCTGCCCCAGCAGCGCCGCCGCCGATTCGTCCAGTGTCACCTCATCGGCGAGATAATCGATTGAGCCGAGTCCAATCCCCGCCAGGGTCACTCCGAGCTTGAGCCTCGCCTCTTTTTCCTTCGATACCCGCTCGGCCTCTTTGCGGTCGCTGATGTCCCGCAGGGCGAGCACGCCGGAGACGGGCCGCCTGCCGCCGCCGGCCGCCGTGGAAAAATGGATTCGTTTGCGCGCGGTGACCCATCGAACGGAACCGTCCGGCCGCAGGATGCGGTGGTCAAGAGCGAAGAAGCCGTCGCCCGCGGGATCCAGCGCCGCCGCCAGTCCAGCCTCGATGCGCGGCGCGTCGTCGGGATGAAAACGGGTGTGCGCTTCGGTCCGCGGCACCGCTTTGTCAGGCGGCAGGTGAAAAAGGGCGGCGGCGGTCTCATCGAGTGTCAGCGTATCGAGCAGGTAATCAACGGAGCCTAGGCCCAGCCCGCCAACGAGCGCGCCGAGGCGCATTTTGCTCTCGAGCTGCCCGCGCGCGGCTTCAGCATTGCGCGTTTCGGTGACATCCCGGAAAACGATGGAACTGGCCAACACCGCGCCGGAGCGGTCAAGCACGGGAGCCGCGTGGATCGAAACCGGCACCCGACTGCCATCCTTGCGGGATCGCACCGCCTCATTCCGAATTGATGCGCGGCTGGAGCGGAGCGAGGCTGCGAACCGCGCCGCCTCTTCGCGCAACTCGTCGGGCACGATCAGCAGTTCGATGTGCCGGCCGACGGCTTCGGTCTCAGTGTAACCAAACAACCGCGCCGCCCCGGGGTTCCAGTAACGGACGATCCGGTCATGGTCGACACTGATAACAGCGTCCGATGTGGTCGCCGCGATGGCTTCCAGCGCGGCGGCCCGCCCGTAACCTTTGTCGGGATCGCGGTTTGCCTTGGAATTTTTTTCTATTGGGCCTTTCGATGCAGCGTGTTTTCCAGCGGACAAACCCGCCGCCGATCCCGCTCTTTTTTTCCCGGCGCCCCCCGGGCTCCTTGGACCCGCTCCGCGCCCGACGATTTTTCGCGCCGCCATTGCAGCCTTTCAATTTGCCCGTGGATTGTGTCGCAAATCCGCGCCTAGCGAAATGAGTCTAAATTCTTATCGCCATTTTGCGATCAATCAAGCGATATTCCAGAGCCGCACCGCCCATCCCCACGGAAAGCAGCTTCAAAAGATGCGAATTTTCCGTATGAAGATGATACGCCGCCCGCGTTCAGCAACGGAAGTATCGGAATCTACTCATACGTGCCGCGTTTGCGCCGACGAAAACAGATTGCTGCGAAAACAGATTGCTGAAGGCGGCGCGAAATCCGCCCAAACCGCTAATCGGACGTGGAGGTCCGTCATCGCGCCCGCCGCGTTGCGCCTCGCCTTAAAACGCCGATGGCGGCTACAAATTCGCAAAGCGAAGCCTCAGCGAATTGGAGATCACGCTGACGGAGGATAGCGCCATTGCCGCCGCGGCGATGATGGGCGACAACAGCACCCCGAAGAAGGGATAGAGCACGCCCGCCGCGATTGGAACGCCCGCCGCATTATAGAGGAAAGCGAAGAACAGGTTTTGGCGGATATTGCTCATCGTCGCCGCCGACAGGCGCCGCGCCCGAACGATTCCCCGAAGGTCCCCTGTGAGCAGCGTTACGCCGGCGCTTTCCATGGCGACATCGGTTC
>JANYFM010000157.1 GCA_025362655.1 Hyphomicrobiales bacterium
AAACCGACGCGGCCGCCGTCTTGCCGACCGCTTCGGCGGCGCGGCCCTGCCAATAGGCGGCGCGGGCGATGGACATCGGCGTTTCCGCAGCCTTTGCGCAGGCGTCGAAATGGGCCTGCGCGACGACGGCCTGATCCAGAAACCGAAGAGCGATCCAGCCGGCCAGAAACTCCGCTTCAATGCGCCGCTCGCGCGCGGCGGCCGAATGATCCGCCGCGATGCGATAAGCGGTTTTGGCATCGCCGGCGTCGAGGACTTTGCGCGCCAGCATGCGCCGCTCGGTCCACCATTCGTCGGGGCTGACCAGCACGGCGGGATCGCGCGGCGCCGTCAGCATTAATTGCGCGGCATCGGCGATTTTGCCGTCCTGCCGCAGTTTTTGGATTTTGAAGAACAGCAGCGAGGGGTCTTTTTTCAGGTCCGCCGGCAGGGCAGCGATCAGTTTGTCGCTGACGGTCTCCCGCGCTTTTGCGAGCGCGAGACCATCGGGACCCGCCAGCGCGGCCGCCCGAAGGCTGGCGCCGGTGTTTTCTTTGTAAGCGAAGCGGTCAGAGCGGAATTTGTGGTCGGCTTTTGTCAGGGCGCCGGCGAAATCCTTGAGGACGGCGGTCTCCAGCGAAGCATTGAGATCGTTGTCGCGCCAGACCTGGCGGACGATGTCACCGGCCTCGGCGGCGCGTCCCTCGGCGGTCAGAGCGCGGGCCAGCGCCAGTTTGCCAAGCGCCGTTTCGGGCTTGGCGTTTTTGAAGAAATCGAGCGTTTGCCGGGCTGGACGTTTATCGGCGTACAGCGCCTCCTCGGAGCGTTTGCGCAGGATGGCTTTGGCCGGCCAGTCCGGGCGGATGGCGAGGAAACCGGCGAGGCGGTCGAAACGCGGCGCAAGGCGGGCTCCCGCCCAGTCCGCGGCGGAGCGCGCCACGGCATTGGTGGTTTGCGCCGACGCCAAGTCGCCGGCGGCGGCATCGCCGGAGCGATACGCCGCAATGGCTTCGCGCAGGCCCGTGATATCCACCAGCACGGGCGAAGGCGATGCCAGCAGCGCATTGCCCTCACTGCGGAGGCTGTCGGCGGAGGAGGCATAAGCGAGGATGGCGGCGGAGGCGAAAACGCTTTCGACACGCGGCGTCGTCACCTGCGCGGGATGGGATGCAATGATGGGCGGGGCCTGCCTCAGGGTTTCACCGATGGCGGCCAGCGCGTCGCGCGGCGGCGCCGGCAGCAGCGCGCTTTGCGGCTGGGAGGACAAGGGCTCGGAACCCATGAAGGGCGTGAGCTCGGGGAGGGGCTTTTGGGCGGGGACGCGAGCGGCGAGCGGCGGCGCGGCAGCCAACTCAACGGGCAGTGGAGGCGCGGGGGAGGGAATGTTGAGAGCGGTGGCGGGAGCGGGCGGCGCGCGGGAGGCGTTGTTCAGCGGCGCGGGCGTCAGGACGGCCAGCCCTATGCAGCCCGATACGGAAGCGGCGAGAGCGCCAAAGCGCATCCGGGACATGCGAATCCTTTCGTGTTGAAACGCAGCGGACCTCCCCCAATGATCCCTTACGGTTAACATTTTCTAATAAACGGACGCCGCCTTTTCCCCCGGCTGAGTTTGGGTCAAGCGTGTTTTCGCCCCACTCTTGACAAGACAGCCTGCAAAATACGGCGTAGATGGGGCGAAGTTAATTGCACCGGAGACGCGTTATGGCGAGGCGAGCCGCATTCAAGGGGTCGATGACGGCCCTTGTAACCCCGTTTAAGAACGGCAGGGTGGATCACGAGGCCTTCGCGGCGCTGGTCGATTGGCAAATCGCCGAGGGGTCGCACGGGCTGGTTCCCGTGGGCACCACAGGGGAGAGCCCGACGCTGTCCCATGAGGAGCACCATAAAGTCGTCGAGACCTGTATTGCCGCCGCCAAGGGACGCGTGCCGGTCATTGCGGGGGCCGGTTCGAACAATACCAGCGAGGCCGTCGATCTGGCCCGGCACGCGGAAAGGGCCGGCGCGGCGGGCGTGCTGATCGTCACCCCCTATTACAACAAGCCCAATCAGGAGGGCATGTATCAGCATTTCAAGGCGGTCAATGATGCGGTGGGCATACCCATCATCGTTTACAATATACCCCCGCGCTCCGTGGTTGACCTCAGCGTCGATACGATGAAGCGTCTGTTTGAATTGAAGAATATCGCAGGCGTCAAGGACGCGACGGGGAATGTCGGCCGGATATCCATGCAGCGGCAGGCGATGGGCGAGGATTTCCTACAGCTTTCTGGAGACGATATAACCGCGCTGTCCTGCATGGCGGCGGGAGCCCACGGCTGCATTTCCGTCGTGTCCAATGTGGCGCCGCGGCTCAGCGCCGACTTGATGGAGCGCTGGTTTGCCGGGGATGCGGCGGGCGCCTTGAGGGTTCAGGACCGGCTGGTGCCGCTCCACGCCGGCGTCTTCACCGAGGCTGGGGTCACCGGCGCAAAATATGGTTTATCTCTGCTCGGCCGCGTCGGCGAGGAGGTGCGGCTGCCGCTGGTGCCCTCGACGGATGGCACAAAAAAGATCATCCGCGCCGCCATGGTCCATGCCGGGCTGCTTAATTCCTGAGAGGGAGCCGGCTCTTGGAGTGATATCGTTTGGCCGCCAAAAACACGCCCGACCGCAAAGTTGCCGCCGACAATCGCCGGGCGCGCTACGACTACGAAATCGGCGAAATCTTCGAAGCCGGGATCATGCTGACGGGCACGGAGGTCAAGTCGCTGCGCACGGGCAAAGCGACCATCGCCGAGAGCTACGTCAACGTCGATCGCGCCTCCGAGGTGTGGCTGATCAATGCCACCATCCCCGAATATCTCCAAGCCAACCGGTTCAACCACGAGCCCAAACGCCCGCGCAAATTGCTGCTGAAGGGCAAGGAAATCGTCCGGATCGCCAAGGGTATCGAGCGCGCCGGCATGACCGTTGTGCCGCTAAAAATCTATTTCAACGACAGGGGCCGTGCGAAAATTGAGATCGCCGTGGCGCGCGGCAAACAACTGCATGACAAGCGCGAAACCGAAAAGCTGCGCGATTGGAACCGCGAAAAGAGCCGGGTGCTGCGCGAGCGCGGATGAGGATTCCGCTGGCGCGGGAATCGCTTGGCGGATTTGCCTCGCAGAATGATTCGCGGGGTTGAGGCGCTGATTCAACCCGATGATTGTCTGCTTGAGGCGTCGAGAGAGGCGCGGACCGCCGCAAACACCGCCTCAAACATCGGCGCTGTCAGCACCCGCGTATTCGTGTTGTAGCGGGAGCAATGGTAGCTGTCGAAAAGCCTCAGCGGCGCGTGACCGGCCATTGCGAGACCATGTTCCCGGCCATGCCCGAAGGGAAATCCCGCCAGCTTTTCCCCGGATGCGCGCAACACGCTCTCATGGGCGATCCGCCCGAGCGCGACGATGACAGCAAGGCGCGGCATGGCGGCGATGGCGTTTTCCAGAAACGGGCGGCAGGCGCGCATTTCCTCCGGCAGGGGCTTGTTGGCGGGCGGAACGCAGCGCACCGCATTGGTAATGCGGCAATCGATCAGGCTCAGCCCGTCGTTGGGATGCGCGCCATAAACGCCCTCCGCGAAACCAAACTTCAGCAGCGTCTGGTAGAGCAGGTCTCCGGCGTAATCGCCGGTGAAGGGGCGCCCGGTGCGGTTAGCGCCCTTCAGGCCGGGCGCGAGGCCGACGATCATCAGCCGCGCGGAGACATCGCCAAAAGAGGGGACCGGCGCATTGTGCCATTCCGGCTCACGCGCGCGCGATTTCAGCCGGAAGGCTGTCAGACGCGGGCATAAGGGACAATCGCGTCCGGGTTCGCCGGCCGTTTGGCACGGCGCGGCCACGAATCAGGTTTCGTGATCGTGGTCCGCATGGGGCGCGGCTGCCGGGATCGCGGCAGGGCGGCGTTCGGTGAACCGGGGGCGATCCTGGCGTTCGCCGGGGTCGCGTCCGATCTTGTTGACGAGCTGCACGAGATCGACGAATTCGTCGGCCTGACGGCGCAATTCGTCGGCCACCATCGGCGGCTGGGTGGTGATTGTTGAGACGACCGACACCCGCACACCCTTGCGCTGGACGGCTTCCACCAGCGAGCGGAAATCGCCGTCACCTGAAAAAAGCACAATGTGATCAAGATGATCGGCCATCTCCATGGCGTTGACCGCCAGCTCAATGTCCATATTTCCCTTGATTTTTCGGCGCCCTAGGGAATCCACGAATTCCTTGGCCGGCTTCGTGACAACAGCATAACCGTTGTAATCGAGCCAGTCGATCAGCGGGCGTATTGAGGAATATTCCTGATCCTCAACGAGCGCGGTATAATAAAACGCCCGCACCAAGCGGCCGCGCGACTGATATTCTTTCAACAGGCGCTTATAGTCGATGTCGAAACCAAGCGATTTAGCGGTCGCGTAAAGGTTCGCGCCATCGATAAAAAGTGCAATCCGTTCCGGCTCGGCCATATTCAATTCTTTCCAAATTAACCGCTGATCATCAGATTACGATCCATTTAAGAATCGTTCGTGAATTGTTTTCCCGGCTTTTTCAAGGCTCGGACTTTTCACGCTTGGGTTTTACGACGCAGCCAAGGGCTTCAAACCGGAGAACCGTCGTTTTCGCGCGGGGCCGCGGCTTTCGACGGTTAGTCATTCTTGTGCCAATTTTATCTTCATGCAGTTGATTCATGCAGGTGACTGATTTCCTTATGTTCCCGCCCGTAGCGCGAAGTCAATCTTTTTCATCGCAACTCACGGTCAAGTGCTTCAAATTCCTGTTCAAATATGTGTTATGGTTTGCGCGCGCCTAAAAACAATCCAGTCATTCCGCCGGATTTGATGATTCGAATAACGCGGCTGATTTTTGCGCCCGCCAAAAGCCCGGCAAAATATTGCCAGCGGGCGCTCTCCCGTGTATCACACCGGCAATTCCTCTTGATCTCAAGCACAGGATTGCCAGCCCATGGCGCGCGTCACAGTCGAAGATTGCGTCGATAAGGTCGAAAACCGGTTCGACCTGGTACTCATTGCCAGCCATCGCGCCCGGCAGATTTCCGCTGGCCAATCGATTACCATTGACCGCGACAACGACAAAAACCCTGTTGTCGCGCTGCGCGAAATCGCCGAGGCGACTTCGCGGCCCGACGACCTCAAAGAGGATTTGATTCACTCGCTGCAAAAGAATGTCGAGGTCGATGAGCCTGAACTGGAGGCCGCGCCGGCGCTTGCCAGTGTCGGCGAGGCGGTCATCCACGCTCCTCAGGGCGAAGTGCAATTCGACCGAATGACCGAAGAGGACCTGCTGCGCGGCCTCGAAGGGCTCGTGCCGCCGGCCGCGACGGACGACGATGCCGATTGATTGGCGCTGAATCCGGGGGGATCAACAGGCTTGAGTTGATTGCCGCGCGGACGGATAGTGCGGGAGGCGCCGGGCTCCCGGTCCGGGCGCCCCGGGGATCAGTCATTCCATGATGCGCCAGTATGAGCTCGTCGACCGCGTGCGGAAATACAATCCGCATGCGAACGAGGATTTGCTCAACCGCGCCTATGTCTATGCGATGAAGGCCCATGGCGCGCAGCTCCGCGCCTCCGGCGATCTATATTTTTCGCATCCGCTGGAGGTCGCGGCGATCCTGACGGACATGAAGGTGGACGATGCCACCATCGTCGCCGCCGTGCTGCATGACACGATCGAGGACACGGCATCCACAAAAGACGAAATCGATGAGGTGTTCGGCTCCGAGATCGGCTCTCTTGTCGATGGCCTGACGAAGCTGAAAAAGCTCGATCTTGTGTCGAAGCAGGCCGAGCAGGCCGAGAATTTCCGCAAACTGCTGCTGGCTGTCGCCGACGATGTGCGGGTTCTGCTGGTCAAGCTCGCCGACCGGCTGCACAATATGCGCACCCTGCAATTTGTGCCGCCGGAAAAGCGCGCCCGCGTTGCGCAGGAGACGCTCGACATTTACGCGCCGCTCGCGGGGCGGATGGGCATGCAATGGATGCGCGGCGAGCTTGAAAATCTGGCTTTCCGCACGCTCAACCCCGAGGCCGCCGCCACCATCGAGGCGCGGCTGGCGAGCCTGCGCACAAAGAATGAAAAGCTGATCGCGGGCATTGAGGGGGAGCTTTCGCAGGCCTTGTCGAAAAACGGCATTGAGGCGCAGGCGCGGGGCCGCGAAAAATCGCCCTATTCAATTTTCCGCAAGATGGAGCAGAAATCCATCGCCTTTGAGCAGCTGTCGGATATTTTCGGGTTCCGCGTCGTTGTTCCCTCGACGCAGGATTGTTACCGGGTGCTCGGCATCGTCCACACGAAATGGCCGACCGTGCCGGGGCGTTTCAAGGATTATATCTCAACGCCGAAACAGAATGACTACCGCTCCATCCACACGACGGTTGTGGGTCCGGGAATGCAGCGCGTCGAGTTGCAGATACGCTCCGCCGATATGCAGGATATCGCCGAGAACGGCATCGCCGCGCACGCGCTTTACAAAGACGATGTTTCCGGCGATGCGGCGCGGCTGACGCGCGAGAGTCTCGCCTATCAATGGCTGAAACGCACGGTGGAGCTGCTCGCGGAGGGCGACAGCCCCGAGGAGTTTCTGGAACACACCAAACTGGAAATGTTCCACGACCAGGTGTTTTGCTTCACGCCCAAGGGCCGCCTGATCGCCCTGCCAAGCGGCGCGACGCCGATCGATTTCGCTTATGCCGTCCACACGCAGCTCGGCAACGGCGCCGTTGGCGTCAAAATCAATGGGCGCATTGCGCCGCTGCTTTCGGAACTCCACAACGGCGATGAAGTCGACATCGCGCGCGCCGAGGGCCAGAGCCCGCCGGCGGCGTGGGAATCGCTTGTGGTGACCGGCAAAGCCCGGGCCGCCATCCGCCGCGCCACGCGCGAAGCCTCGCGGCTGCAATATGCCGGGCTCGGCCGTCAGATCGTTGCCCGCGCTTTCGAGCGCGCCGGCAAGGCTTTGTCGGAGGATAAGCTGAAAGGCGCGCTGCCGCGGCTGGCGCGCCAAAACGTCGAGGATATGCTGGCCGGCGTCGGGCGCGGCGAAATTTTTTCGGGCGATGTGGTGCGCGCCGTGCATCCGGAATTCCGCGAAGAGCGCAAACCGCCGCTGAAATCAGCGAAAGGCGAGAGCGGCTGGTTTGGTTTGAAAAAAGCCGCCAGCCTCGTGTTCCGCTTTCCCGGCGCGAGCCCGGGGGCGGCCAGCAGCGCCATCCCCATCCGCGGCCTTGGCGGCGATCTGCCCGTTCGCTTCGCGCCCAACGGCGGCGCGGTGCCCGGCGACCGGATTGTCGGCATTCTGAACCCCGGCGAGGGGATCACCATTTATCCCATCCAGTCGCCGGCGCTGATGGCTTTTGAGGATCAACCCGAGCGCTGGCTCGATGTGCGCTGGGACCTTGAGCACGGCCGCGAGGAGTTGTTTCCGGTGCAAATTGTCGTCAATGCCCTGAACGAGCCTGGCGCTCTGGGCGCCATAGCCACCGTCATCGGCGAGGCCGGCGCCAATATTTCGCATGTCGAATTCGTGACGAAATCGCCTGATTTCCGCGATATCATCCTCGACATCCAGGTTGCGGACCTTAAACATTTGACGTCGATCCTCGCGCAATTGAAAGCGAGAAGCGTGGTGTCACGGGTGGAGCGGGTGAATGGCTGAATGCATCCACTGGCGCGCGGCGGCCGCCGCGGCGGTCCTTCTTGCCGGGCTCGCCGCTCCGGCGCGGGCGCAGACCTATCCCGCCCGCCCGATCAAACTGCTGATACCGCTGGCGGCGGGCAGCGCGGTGGACACAGTGGCGCGGCTTGTCGCTGAAAAAATGGGCGAGGACCTCGGCCAGCCGATTTTCGTCGAAAACCAGCCGGGCGCCTCGGGCCTTCTGGGAATGCGCGCGGGCGCGCGGGCCGAGCCGGACGGCTACACAATTCTCGCCGTCAACGACAGCATCATGACGATGCTGCCCAATCTGAAAACCGATGTCGGCTACGATCCGCTTGGGGACTTCGCGCCCATAACACAAATGGCGGCGATCAATTTCGGCTTCATCGCGCATCCCTCCTTCGCGCCCACGAGCATCGCCGGGCTGATCGAATATGCCCGCGCGAAGCCAGGCGTCATTGACTATGGCTCGGGCGGGCCCGGCAGTCCGCAGCATGTGGCGATGGAGCTGTTCATGTGGAAGACCGGAACCCTGCTCAACCATACGCCCTACCGGGGAGTCACGCCGGCGTTCAATGATGTGGTGGGCGGGCATATTCAGACGATGATTGTGGGCTTTCCCGCTCCAAACCAGTTTGTGCAGACCGGCGCGATCAAATTGCTGGCGGTGACCTCGGAGCGCCGCTCCCGCGTATTCCCCGACACGCCGACAGTTGCCGAGGCGGGCGTGCCCGGCTTTGAGTTTTCGACCTGGGCGGGACTGATCGCGCCCTCGCGCGCGCCGCCCGCCGTGCTGGAGCGTTTAAACAGCGCCGCCTTGAAAGCACTGCGTGATCCGGCGCTGGCCAAGCGGCTCACCTCGCTCGGCTATGACGTTATCGGCAATCAGCCCCAGGAGTTCACGGCGGCTTTGAAATCGGGCCTGCAGCGCTATGGCGAGCTGAGCCGCGCGGCCAACATCAAAATTGATTGAGGGGGCTATGAGCGAGCGGGAGGGAATGGCCGCGCCGGCGCGCCGCCTGATTTTCGGCGCCGCGGTTTTTCTCTGCGCCGCGCAGGCCGCCGCGCGGGCTGACACCGCGGCGGATTTTTACAAAGGCAAAACCCTTGTTATCATCGCCGCGCATGAGGCGGGGACCGGATTTGACCTCTATGCGCGGGCGATCGCGCGGCGCATCGGCGCGCATTTGCCGGGCGCGCCCCTGGTCATCGTCCAAAACATGGTGGGCGCCAGCGGGCTCGCCGCCGTCAACTGGCTCGCCAATGCCGCGCCGCGCGACGGCACGGTCATCGCCACCTTCGCGCACACGGCGCCGCTGGAACCGCTGCTTGGCGCGGGCACGGCGCGCTTTGACGCCGCCGCGTTCAACTGGATCGGCAACACCGATCAAAGCGTGGCGCTGTGCGGAGTTTGGCACACGGCGGGCATTGAGACATTCGACGATCTCTTCACGAAAGAAATTCTTGTCGGCGGCACGGGCGCGGGCGGCCCGCTCAGCGCCGCCGCCAGCGCGGTGCGCAACCTGACCGGCGCGAAGGTAAAGATCGTGGATGGATACAAGGGCTCGGTTTCCGTGCGCCTTGCGATTCTCCAGGGCGAGATTCAGGGCATTTGCGGCCTCTCGCTCTCTTCGATGAAAGCCCAGTACGGGCAGGATATCAGCGAAGGGCGCTTCAAATTTATTCTGCAATTCGGCGCTGCGGAAAATCCGCTTCTTCCAGGCGTGCCGCCGGTCTACCGCTATGCAAAAACAGAGGCGGACCGCCGCGTTTTCGATCTGGTTTTCGGCGTGCAATCCATCGGCCGGCCCTATGCGGCGCCGCCGGGCACGCCGCCCGAGCGTGTCGCGGCGCTGCGCCGCGCTTTTGACGAGACAATGGCGGATCCCGCTTTC
>JANYFM010000171.1 GCA_025362655.1 Hyphomicrobiales bacterium
TCATGCAGCGCCCGATGACGGTTCCATCGAGGATGTTGAGCGCCGCGAAAAGCGTGGTCGTGCCGTTGCGTTTGTAATCGTGCATCATGGTCCCGCATTTTCCGGGTTTCAGAGGCTGTCCCCGCTGGGTGCGATAAAGCGCCTGAATCTGGCTTTTCTCATCGATGGATACGACGACCGTGTGAGCGGGCGGCGCCATGTAGAAGCCGACGACGTCTTCGATCTTCTCGGCGAATCTGGGATCGCTGGAGCGCTTGAAGGTACAGAAGCCATTGGGCTTTCATGGGAACCGCCCGGCTCCCCTCGATCACTACCGCGCTCCGCGCCGCCCAACTATCCAGAAGTAAGCGGGATAGGGCAGCATATTCAACGCTTTCAGCAGCCAGACCAGCCGGCGCGGGAAGGCGATTTCAAAGCCGTTGCGTTCGAACCCGGCGCAAATGCGGCGCGCCGCCTCTTCCGCCGGCATGATGAAGGGCATCGGCGTTTTATTTTTTTCCGTCAGCGGCGTGCGCACAAAGCCGGGGCAAATAACTTGAAGATGGATGGCATCACGGGCAAGCTGGGGATGCATGGATTCACAGGCCGCGATGAGCGCGGCTTTGGACGCGCAATAGGCCGCCGCGCCCGGCAGGCCGCCGTAGCCCGCCACCGAGGCGACGACGGCAATCTGGCCTCGCCCGCGGCCTTTCATGCGGGGAATCAGCGGCTCAAGGCCGTTGAGAACGCCATCGAAATTAAGCGCCATCGTCCGCCGAAAACCATCGCCGCCCCAGACGCCCTCGGGATCGCGATAGAAATTTCCAGCATTGAGCATCGCCAACGCCACAGGTCCGGCTTCCCGCTCAATCCGCTCCAGCAGAGCGGCCATGGCGTCCCGGTCCGTCACATCGCCGGCGAAGGCATCGATCCGCAGGCCGGCCGCCGCCGCCTCCGCTGACAGCGCCTCCAGCGCGTCGGCGCGCCGCGCTGTCGCGGCCACGCGGTAACCCCTGCGCGCCAGCTCAAGCGCGACCGCGCGCCCAATGCCCGAGCTGGCCCCAGCAATCCACGCAATTCCATCGGCAGGCGAGGCTCGATACATTTCCCGTCGCTCCCGGCCGCGCCCGTGGCTGCCCAATCGCGTTGCTTTTGAGGCCGCCGCCGGTTATGGACATCCGTCGGCGCGCCTGATGGCGTCCATCCGCGCTTTTCCGGTCCACTATGCCCCAAAAATCGTTTTTGACAACGGCGGCCGTCTTCGCGAGATCGCTGATCTTCAACATCGCTTTCTACCTGTTTTTCAGCGGCGCGATGCTTTTCGGCATTCCCCTCTTTGCGTTCCCGCGCCGGCTCCGCCAGCGCTATATCGCCTGGCTGAATTCCAGCGTTTTCTGGCTTCTGCGCACTATCTGCGGACTTGAGATCGACGTCACCGGGCGCGAACGCATCCCCGCTGGCAAACTGCTGGTGGCCGCCAAACACCAATCGGCCATCGATAATTTCATCGTCTGGTCGCTGTTTGCGGACCCGACCTTCATTCTCAAGAGCGAACTGCGATTCGTGCCGTTGCTGGGCTGGTGGATGAAGGCCATGCGGATGATCCCCGTCAACCGCGGCGGAGGCCCCTCTGTCCACAAAGAGTTGAATAAGCGCGTCGCGGCGGAACTCGCCGACAACCGGCAGGTCATGATTTTCCCCGAGGGCACGCGCACCGCGCCGGGCAGCCCGCCGCAATACAAGCGCGGCATCGCCCTGCTCTATATTAACAGCGAGGCGCCCTGCCTGCCGGTGGCGCTCAACACCGGCCTCTACTGGCCGCGCCGCAAATTCATGCGCTGGCCTGGCACCATTCAGGTGGAAATTCTTGCACCTATAGCGCCGGGCATGCCGCGCGACGATTTTCTCGCCCTTTTGCAGGAACGGATCGAGACAGCCGCCAACCGCATGCTGGCAAGCCGGCCGCAACCCGCTTGATTAGCGCGGCGCTTCGGCTGCCTCAGGCTTCGGCTGCCTCAGGCTTGGCCGGCTCAATAGCCACGCTCTCCCCACAGCCGCAGGCCGAGGTCTGATTGGGATTGCGGAAGACAAAATTGGAAGACAGTTTGGTCGTCTCAAAATCCATTTCCGTGCCCAGCAGAAACAGCACCGCTTTCGGGTCAATCACCAGCCGGACGCCTTTTTCCTCAATAATCTCATCGAATTTACCGATGCTCTCGGCCCATTCCATCGTGTAGGACATGCCCGCGCAGCCGCCGTTCTTGACGCCGACTTTCAGCGCGGCGATGGGCTTCTCGTTGTTGGCCATGATTTCGCTTACACGCGCCGCCGCCGCGTCGCTGAGCGTCATCACCTTGGGGCGCGGTCTGGTGGATGCCATGGAAGTCTCCGTTTCACCCGGGGTTCAAGGCTCCGGGGGCATACGTTACAGAATGTGGGGACGAATCCCCTGATTTCAAAGCCCCGGCATACTGCCTAACGGATGTGAACGAACGCGCCGCGCCCCTCACCACATGTCCAGCGCGACCCGCGCCTCCTCCGACATGCGGCTCTGATCCCACGGCGGATCGAAAACCATATGCGCCTTCGCGCCGGAGATGCCGGCGACGCCGGTCACGGCATTCTCGACCCAGATCGGCATTTCCCCCGCCACCGGACAGCCGGGCGCGGTCAAGGTCATATCGATATTGACGAATTTGCTGTCGTCGATATCGATTTTGTAAATCAGCCCAAGCTCGTAAATATCAACGGGAATCTCAGGGTCGAACACGGTTTTAAGCGCCGCGATAAGCTCCCCCGTCAGCCGGTCAAGCTCCTCCGGCGGCAAGCCCTGGGGATAGTCCATGGCGGGCCGGTTGGGCTGCAATTCGGGTTCGGCGACCATGTCGCTCATCCAACTCTCCTCACGCGAACAGCGCCTCGGCTTTGCCAAGAGCCTCGACCAGCGCGTCGATCTCCTCACGGGTATTATACATGGCGAAGGATGCCCTGCATGTCGAGGTCACGCCGAAACGCTCCAGCAGCGGCATGGCGCAATGGGTGCCGGCGCGCACCGCGACCCCGGAGCGGTCGATGACGGTGGCGACATCGTGGGCATGGGCGCCCTTCATCGCAAAGGAGACGATGGCGCCCTTGCCCGGCGCTTGGCCGAAGATGCGGATCGATTTCATCCGGCCGAGGCGCTCATGGGCGTAATCCCGGAGGCTTTCCTCGTGGGCGCGGATATTGGCGCGCCCAACGCGCATCATGTAGTCCAGCGCCGCGCCGAGGCCGATAGCCTCAACGATGGGCGGCGTGCCCGCCTCAAAGCGGTGCGGCGGCGAGTTGTAGGTGACGCGGTCCCGCGCCACCGTTTCGATCATCTCGCCGCCGCCGCAGAACGGCGGCAGCGCGTCCAGCCATTTCTTCTTGCCGTAGAGCACGCCGATGCCGGTCGGGCCGTAAGTCTTATGCCCGGTAAAAACGTAGAAATCCGCGTCGAGACCGCGCACGTCGACGTCAAGATGCACAGCCCCCTGCGAGCCATCGACCAGCACCGGCACGCCGTGCGCGTGGGCGATGCGGATGACCTCTTTGACAGGCACAACCGTGCCCAGCACGTTGGACATATGCGTGATCGCGACGATTTTCGTGCGCGGCGTCAGCGCCCGCTCAAATGCCTCCAGCGAAAAACAGCCCTCATCGTCCACATCAACCCATTTCAACACGGCGCCCTTGCGCTCCCTGTGAAAATGCCACGGCACGATGTTGGAATGATGCTCCATGATCGACAGGACGATCTCGTCCCCCGCGCCGATATGCCCGAGGCCAAAGGATGCGGCGACAAGATTGATCGCCTCGGTGGCCGAGCGCGTGAACACGATTTCCCCGGTTGAGCCGGCGTTGAGGAAAACCCGCGTGGTTTCCCGCGCCGCTTCGAAGGCATCGGTGGCGGCATTGGCGAGATAGTGCAGCCCGCGATGCACATTGGCGTATTCATGCTCATAGACATGTGTCATGCGCTCAATCACAGCGCGCGGTTTTTGCGCAGACGCGCCATTGTCGAGATAGACGAGCTTTTTGCCGTAGGGCTTTTCCGTGAGGATCGGAAAATCCTCCCGCAGCTTCATCACGTCATAGGGCATGACCCGGTCATCCATCAGTTCAGCGTCTCCAGCCAGCGTGTCAGCGCCGCCGCGCAGCTTTCGCGCAAGTCCCCGTTCCCGACGAATTCGATTGCCTCGCGCGCGAATGCCTCGATCAGCAGCCCCTCCGCCTGCGCTTTGGGGAGCCCGCGCGTCATCAGATAGAAAAGCTGGTCGGTATCGAGCTGGCCAACCGTCGCGCCGTGGCCGCATACGACATCATCGGCGAAAATTTCCAGCTCCGGCTTGTTGCTCATGGCCGCTTCGCCCGACAGGAGCAACGTCTGGCTCTTCATGCCGCCGTCGGTTTTCTGCGCGTGCGGGCGCACCAGAACCTTGCCCTGAAAAACCCCGGAAGCGGAGCCGGTGATGATGTGTTTGAACAGTTCGCGGCTCTCGCCGCGCGGCACGGCGTGATCAATGACCAGCGTCGTGTCCGCGTGCTGTTTGCCCTTCAGCAGCGACACGCCGCGCAGGCCGATTTTGGCGCGTTCGCCGGACTGGCGGATGAAACACTGCCGCCGCAGCAGACTGCCGCCGGCGACAAGCGCGAAAGACTGGAAGCCGGCGCCCGCCCCGATATCGCCCAGCAAAGTGGCGATATGCTGTTCGGGAGCGGCATCGCCGGTGTGGAAGACATGCTCAACCTGGGCGCCCTCGGAGAGCCAGCACACAAGCG
Organism: Hyphomicrobiales bacterium; assembly: GCA_025362655.1. Classification (GTDB taxonomy): domain Bacteria; phylum Pseudomonadota; class Alphaproteobacteria; order Rhizobiales; family Beijerinckiaceae; genus Terripilifer. Next base: position 4,783 of record JANYFM010000171.1, read on the forward strand.
CGCTGTTGCGCTGAACACGCGCCGCGCTGGCATGCGTTTCGCTCAGGGTTAGAGACGACCCCGCCCCCGCGATCACGAGGCAACGCGGATATTCAGAGCGCGGCGCGCCCGCCGATGTCGTAAAATGAATTTCAATGGGAGCGTCGGCTTTGACGCCCGCCGCGATTTCAATCACGACGCCATCGCGCGCGAGCGCGGCGTTCAGCGCGGCGGGGCTGTCGTCCGCGCCGATATCCGGGAACAGTTGGGCTGCAAACGTCCCGCCCCCGGACGCCATCGCATCGCGCAGCGCGGTGAATTTGATGCCTGGCGGCGAAGATGCCGGCAATACCGCGCAGACGCCATCAATGATCATCACGCGCAAGCCCTCACGGGCCGGGGCTTTTGCGGACGCGGACGCCGCGGCCAGTGGCCAGGCCTCGCGCATGAGGCTGCGCAAATCCGTGTAATGCCAAGCCTCGACACGGCGATGCGGCAGGCCCTTCAGCGCAAAGACACCGGCGGCCTTGCGCTGCGCTTCGCCCGCCGGGCCATTTTGAACCTCCGGCCGCGCGGCGAGGAACCCCGCCAGCGCCGTCTCGGCTTCCGTTCTGATCTGTGCTGGACGCGCGGCCACGGTCATCTCACGCGGCATCCGCGACGTAATCGCGGTAGCCGTTCTTTTCGAGTTCGTGCGCCAGTTCTTTGCCGCCGGATTTCACAATGCGTCCGGCGGAAAGCACATGCACGCTGTCAGGCACGATGTGGTCGAGCAGGCGCTGGTAATGGGTGATGACCAGAAAGCCCCGCTCTTTGGTGCGCAAAGCGTTGACGCCCTCAGCGACGATCCGCAGAGCATCGATATCGAGGCCGGAATCAGTCTCATCGAGAATGCCGAAACGCGGCTCCAGCAGCGCCATTTGCAGAACCTCCAGCCGCTTTTTCTCGCCGCCGGAAAAGCCGACATTGAGCCCGCGCCGCAGCATATCCCTGGCGATGCCGAGCTTGCCCGACGCCGCGTTCATCACCTTCATAAAATCGGCGGTTGTCAGCTCGGCCTCGCCGCGCGCCCTGCGCTGCGCGTTCATCGCCGTCCGCAGAAACGTGTGCGTGGTGACTCCGGGAATTTCAAGCGGATATTGAAACGCGAGGAACAGGCCTTTCGCCGCGCGCTCGTTCGGCGCCATGGCGAGAACGCTTTCGCCGTCGAGCAGCACATCGCCCTGCGTGACCTCGTAGCCGGCGCGGCCGGCGATGACATAGGACAGCGTGGATTTGCCCGAGCCGTTCGGCCCCATGACGGCCGCGACCTCGCCGGCTTTCACCGAAAGAGTGAGGCCTTTAAGAATTTCCTTGCCGCCGACGCTGGCGTGGAGGTTGCGGATTTCGAGCATGCTCTTGTTCATTATTTTCATTCCGTCGCTAAAACCTTCCAACGCGTCCCGCCCTCACGCGTCAAATCATGTCTCGGAGTCCGCGCCGTCCATGAGTGTGCCAAACGATTTCGATGCCGTTCCCGCTCCGGTCCACAGGTCTGGACCGCGTGACAGGACGGGCCCATCACCCCACGCTCCCCTCAAGGCTCACCGCGATCAGCTTCTGCGCCTCCACGGCGAACTCCATCGGCAGTTGCTGGAGCACGTCGCGCACGAAGCCGTTGACGATCAGCGCCGTCGCCTCTTCGCCCGAGAGGCCGCGCTGCATGCAGTAGAACAACTGGTCCTCGGAGATTTTCGAGGTCGTCGCCTCGTGTTCAAACATCACCGAGGGGTTGCGCGCCTCGATATAGGGCACGGTGTGGGCGCCGCAGGTGTCGCCGATCAGCAGCGAGTCGCAATTGGTGAAATTGCGCGCGCCCGAGGCTTTGCGGTGCGCGAAAATCTGGCCGCGGTAGGTGTTGTCCGAGCGCCCCGCCGCGATGCCCTTGGAAATCACCCGGCTTGAAGTGTTTTTGCCGAGGTGAAGCATTTTCGTGCCGCTGTCGACCTGCTGGCGGCCGTTGGAAATCGCGATCGAGTAGAATTCGCCGCGCGAGGAATCGCCCCGCAGAATGCACGAGGGGTATTTCCAAGTGATGGCCGATCCCGTCTCAACCTGCGTCCAGGAAATCTTCGAGCGCGCGCCGCGGCAGTCGCCGCGCTTGGTGACGAAATTATAGATGCCGCCCTTGCCGTCCTTGTCGCCGGGATACCAGTTCTGCACCGTCGAATATTTGATCTCGGCATCGTCAAGCGCGATCAGTTCCACGACCGCCGCGTGAAGCTGGTTTTCGTCGCGCTTGGGCGCCGTGCAGCCCTCCAGATACGAGACATACGAGCCCTTGTCCGCAATGATCAACGTGCGCTCGAACTGGCCTGTGTTCTGCTCGTTGATCCGGAAATACGTCGAAAGCTCCATCGGGCAGCGCACGCCCGGGGGGATGTAGACGAACGAGCCGTCGGAAAACACCGCGCTGTTGAGCGTGGCAAAATAATTGTCGGTGACGGGCACGACGGAGCCCATGTATTTTTTGACCAGTTCGGGATGCGAATGCACGGCCTCGGATATCGGGCAGAAAATCACTCCGGATTTCGCCAGTTCCGCCTTGAAAGTGGTGGCGACGGAAACCGAGTCGAACACCGCATCGACAGCCACCCGTGTCCCCGCGCCCTCCACGCCCAGCAGAATCTCGCGCTCCCTCAGGGGAATGCCGAGCTTTTCGTAGACGCGCAGCAGCTCGGGATCCACCTCGTCGAGGGATTTCGGGCCCGGCGTCGATTTCGGCGCGGAATAATAATAGAGGTCCTGATAGTCGATTTTGGGATAATGGACTTTCGCCCAATCGGGCTCGCGCATGGTCAGCCAGCGCTTGTAGGCATCAAGCCGCCATTCTGTCAGCCACAGCGGCTCATTCTTTTTGGCCGAAATAAAGCGGACGGTGTCGTCGTTGAGGCCCTTGGGCGCCTTGTCGGACGCGATATCCGTGACGAAGCCGTACTTATAGGCATCAACGTCGACGGATTTGACCCGGTCGACGGTCTCTTGAACGGCCGCCATTTCAGTCTCCTCGCCCGCGCGGTTTCAAGGGCCGCCGGCTCAGGGTTTCACGCGGCAGGTCTTGTTCGCCGCGCGCGCATGTTCCTTACAGTCTTTTCAAACGTTTCGCAAAAACGCGCCACGTCGGTTTCTGTGCTTCCCCAGCCCAAACTTATACGCAGCGCGCCCCTCGCCAGTTCACCCGGCGCGCCCATCGCGGCCAGCACGGGCGAGGGCGCGACTTTGCCCGACGAGCATGCCGATCCCGAGGAGACCGCGAGACCCTCGAGATCCAAAGCGATCAGCAGGGTTTCCGCCGTAAAGCCGGGCAGCGCGAAGCTGGACGTATTCGCCAGCCGCTGCGCCGCCGCGCCGAAAATCACCAAATCCGGCGCTCCCGCCAGCAGCGTCCGCTCCATTCCGTCACGCAATGCGCCAAGCCGCGCAGCCTCCGCCCCGCGCTCCGCGAAAGCTTGCCGGGCCGCCGCCCCAAATCCGGCGATGGCCGCGACATTCTCTGTGCCGCCGCGCGCGCCGCCCTCTTGGCCGCCACCGCGCACCAGCGTCTGCTGGATATGGAGACGGTCGCGCGCAAATACGAGGGCGCCCGCGCCTTTGGGTCCGCCCAGTTTATGCGCGGAAATCAACAGCATGTCCGCTTTTAGCGCATTGAAATCACAAACAATCCGCCCGGCGGCCTGCACCGCGTCACAAACCAGCAGGCCATTGTATTTGTGGGCCAGCGCGCCGGCTTCCGCGACGGGTTGGATCACGCCGGTCTCATTATTGGCGGCTTGCAAGGCCACGAGGCAACGGCCTTCCGTGCCCGACAGCGCGGCCTCCAAAGCGTCCAAATCCAGACCGCCTTCCGCTCTCAGGGGCAGGGTCTTCACACGCTGGGGATCGAACCGGTGCCCTTGAAGCACGCAGACATGTTCCCCCGCCCCCGCCAGAAGCCACGATAGGGGCTCGCCGCCATCGCTCAAGGCCGGCGTCAGCGCGAGATTGGCGGCCTCCGTCGCGCCTGAAGTGAAAACCACATCCGCCGCGCCCGCGCCCAGCAGCCCGGCGATGGATATCCTTTCCGCCTCAATCAGCGCGCGGGCGGCGCGCCCCTCGCTATGCACAGAAGAGGCATTGCCCGGCCCGTCCAGCGCGCCGACCATTGCCGCGCGAGCGGCGGGGCGCAGCGGGGCCGAAGCGTTGTAGTCGAGATAGGTCCGCATTTGCGCCATCACGCCAATTTACTTGCAATCGCCCGCCGCGCGCGTGCTAGAACGCCGCTTCGAACCCGGCTGAACCGCCCGCGCCCGCGCGGCATCTAGGAGCCGGCGACCCCGCTGGTCAAGAAACGTGTCGGCCCGTCAGCCTTGGCGGGAGCCGCGACATCTTTTGGAGAAACGATGCCCGAAGTTATTTTCACCGGCCCGGCCGGGCGCCTTGAAGGGCGTTTCCACCCCTCCAAACAGCGGGGCGCGCCGATCGCCGTCATTCTGCATCCGCACCCCCAGTTCGGCGGCACGATGAACAATCAAATTGTCTACAATCTCTATTACACATTCGCCGAACGCGGGTTTTCGGTGCTGCGTTTCAATTTTCGCGGTGTCGGCCGCAGCCAGGGCTCGTTCGATCACGGCTCCGGCGAATTGTCAGATTCCGCCTCCGCCCTCGATTGGGTGCAAAGCATCAACCCGGAGGCGCGTGCCTGCTGGATTGCCGGCGTCTCCTTCGGCTCCTGGATCGGCATGCAATTGCTGATGCGACGCCCCGAAATCGAGGGATTCATCTCCATTGCGCCGCCCGCCAACCGGTTTGATTATACATTTCTGGCGCCCTGCCCCTCCTCGGGCCTGTTCGTTCATGGCGATCAGGACCGTGTCGCCCCTTTGAAAGAAGTCATGCCGCTGATCGAAAA
>JANYFM010000197.1 GCA_025362655.1 Hyphomicrobiales bacterium
GACGCCCCTCTTTGAGGAGGAGGTGAAGGTCGAGCGCCACGGCTACATGACCAATCTGCTCGGCGACCGCGCGGTGCAGGCGCTTGAGGGTTTCGCCCGGACAAAGCAGCCGTTTTTGCTCAGCCTGCATTTCACCGCGCCGCACTGGCCTTGGGAGGGGCCGGGCGATGAGGCGGAATCCAAACGCATTGCAGGGAAAATCCGCCATCACGACGGCGGCACGCGGGAGACCTACGCGGCGATGGTGCGGAGCCTTGACGCCAATGTCGGGCGCGTTTTGCAGGCGCTGGATGAGCGCGGGCTGGCGGACAACACAATTGTTATTTTCACCAGCGACAACGGCGGCGAGAGGTTCTCGCTGACCTGGCCATTCAGCGGCATGAAGACCGAACTGCTGGAAGGGGGTCTGCGCATCCCCGCCCTGGTCCGCTGGCCCGGCCGGATTGCGCCGGGATCGGTTAGCGCGCAGGCGATGATCACCATGGACTGGATGCCGACATTGCTGGCGGCGGCGGGCGCCTCCGCGGCGCCGGGGTTTGCCTTTGATGGCGAGAACCTGCTGCCGGCGCTGACCGGCGGCGCGGCGGCGCATCCGCGCAAGTTTTACTGGCGCTACAAGGCGGGCGCGCAGCGCGCCCTGCTGGAGGGCGATATGAAATACCTGCGGCTCGCCGGCAACGAGTTTCTGTTCAATGTCGCCGATGATCCGCGCGAGCGGGCCAATCTCAGGGCGCGCCGCAAAGATGTCTTCGAGCGGCTGAAAGGCGAATGGGAGGCGTGGAACGCGGCGATGCTCGCCGAGCGGCCGCGGCCCGCGCCCTATACCTATCCGGGCGAATTGCTGGCCGACCATTATGGCGTTGTGAATCCGCCGCCGGCCGCGGCGCGATAAAGCCCAGGCCGAAACGCTCCCCGCGCCCGGAACGAAGGAATAACGCAATGAGCGATCCATCCCCCGGCGGCGTGTCGCGCATGGACGAGCTGGAGACCCGCATCGCCCATCAGGACGCGATGATCGCTGATCTCCATGAGGTCTTCACCGCGCAGTGGCGCAAGATCGAGATATTGGAGCGGCAGGTGTCGCGGCTGCGCGGGGAATTCGAGGCCATGGGCGCGCCGCGCGAAGGCTTGGAGCCGCCGCCGCCGCATTATTGAGACCCTTCACTCGCTGCCCAGCAGTTTCTTTGCCAAAGCCACCGCGGCCGGCGGCGTTGCGACAATTTGCGCGGCTGTCCTGTCGAGCGCCTCGCCATTTTGCGGCTCGATGGGCATTTGCATCCGCGCGGCCTCGGCGAGAAATTCCGGGTCGATCATGACAGCGTCGAAGGCGCGGCGCAGCGCATCGACGCGGTCCTGCGGCGTGCCCGGCGGCAGAAACGCGGCGCGGGCGAATTCCGAGGAGCCGCAGATGACCAGCAGCGCCGCCCTTTGCTCGTCCGTCGCCGCAACCTCCAGCAGAGTCGGCACGTCGGGCAAAAGGGGATCGCGGGTGAGGCCGTCGACGATCAGAACTTTGAGTTTTTTCTCAGTGATATACGAAGGCGCCTGCGTGACGACGCTGATCCACGATGCGCCGCGGCCCTGGATTTCGCCGCGCTCCATGGCGAGATTGAGATCGGCGGTGCCGTTATAGCCGAGCACAAATTTGAATTTGGCGCCGATAAGCTCATTCAGCGTCTGCGGCACGATGAACGTCGGCGATGTCCGCCCCGTCGCGCCGAGAATGACCTCGCGGGTTTTCGCCTCCTCCAGCGTCTGCGCTGGCGCCGTGTGCCAGACTCCGACGAAATTGCGCAGCGGCGCCATGTTGCCGATCCAGCGCCAGCGGGAAATATCGAATTTGCCCTTCACCGCGCTTTCCGTGAGCTGGCTGGTGACGTTGGTCTGCTGGGTCATGCCCATAACCGTGCCGTCTTTGGGGGATGTGTGCTCGATTTGCAGCGCGGTCGAGAGGCCGCCGCCGACGCCGCCGCCGATTTTGACAACGATTTGCGGCCGGCCGGGAATATATTTGGGCATATGGGCGGCAAGCGCCCTCGCATAGAGATCGTAACTGCCGCCGGGGCCGGCGCCGATCAGGAATGTGATGGTCTTGCCGGTGTAGAAGGCTTCAACGCTCTGGGCGAGCGCGGCCGGCGCGCCGAAGGCGAGCGCGGCGCCGAGGGACGCGGCTTGGATGAGGGCGTGGCGCAAGGGCGGGCTCCGGGGGCCGCGGCATGTCCAGCGGCTGGCGTATTGCTATCAGAAAGCCGCGATCCGGGATATTGCGGCCCAAGCGCGGGCGCGTTCGCGTTTGCCAAAGGTCATGAGTCAAAGCTCATGTCCTTTGGTATTACTTGCCGCTGTTTTTTTCAAGATCAGCGAACAGATTTTCGGCCTTGTCGAACCGGCTGCCGCGCCCGCGGATAATTTCATCAACCTCGGCGATGGCGGCGCGCGAGGAAGCGTTGGGCACTTTCAGCTCCAGCGGGAATGCCTGATCCGCCACAATCCGGCGCAGCAGGAGGCGCACGGCGTCGGACATCGAGAGACCCATCGCGTCGAGCGCGGCCGCGGCTTTGACTTTGGTATCGTCGTCCACGCGGATGTGGAGCATTGACGTGTGCGCGGCCATGACCTTGTCCTCTGTTGACGCGAATTTGTATCTCATTTGAGATACAGTCAAGCGCTATGCCGGGTCCGCGCAGCACCGTTGCCTTCAAACCCCGCGGGGGCCAATTTGGCGGCGCGCGAATCGGCCGGGAGTTTTAATGACAGATAACCGAACACCTGCCGGCGGCGCGCGGCCATATCGGATTGCCGGGCTTATCGTGAGCCTTTTGGCCATTGCCGTATTGTCCGTCGTGCTTTTCCTTGGCCTTGCGGCCTTGCTGGCGGGCGGGGACGCTCTCATCATGGGCGGCGACCATCTGAAAGGCGTTCTGGCGCGGATGCTGGAGCTGGGCGGTCTCTTGCAGGACCCGGATGGGCGACGGCTCGATCCCGTGCTGTTCGGCGTTTATTCTTTTAGCTGTTTAATTTATGCGGCGGTCATTCTGGCGATTCTCGCCGCGGCGCGCTGGCGCGGGGGGCGGGACTGGCGGGGGCTGATTGCCTTCGCGCCCTTCACGCCCGACCGCGTTTATTGGATGCAGGCCGCCGGCGCTGTCGCTTATGGGCTCCTCGCGGGAATCCTGCTGCTGCGGTTTTATCCGGAGGCGAAAAACTGGTTTGTCATGCCCTCGGGAGGGGCAGCGCTGGCGGCGGTTTTCACGCTGGCGGTGATTATGGCGCCGCTGACGGAGGAAATGCTGTTCCGCGGCTGGCTTTACACCTCGCTTCGGGCGGAGTTCGGCTCGCGGGCGGCGATCGGGGCCAGCTCCGCGCTTTTCGCGCTCGCCCATTATGAGCGCACGCTGTTATACGCGCTGGCGGTGTTGCCGGTAGGTATATTGCTGGGGTTCATCCGCGAGCGCACGGGCGGTATCCGCGCGACGATTTTGCTGCACGCCATTTACAACGGCTCTGCGCTGGGGCTGAAACTGCTGTTGCCCGACTGACCGGAAACTTGGGACCGGAAACTTGGGACAGGGCGCCCGAGGGCGCGCGGCGGGCGGGAATTTCGTCTAAGAGAGCTTTGGGATTGGAATATGCGCGCCTATCTGGACCTCATCGAACGCGTCCTTGCGGAGGGCGTCAAAAAATCCGACCGGACGGGCACGGGCACTCTTTCCGTGTTCGGCCATCAGATGCGCTTCGATCTGGCCAAAGGGTTCCCGCTGGTCACAACCAAGAAGCTGCATCTGAAATCCATCGTGCATGAGCTGCTGTGGTTTTTGAAGGGCGACACCAACATCGCCTATCTCAAAGCCAATGGCGTCGGCATCTGGGATGAATGGGCGGATGAGCGCGGCGATCTCGGCCCGGTCTATGGCAAACAATGGCGCTCCTGGGAGGGCGCCGATGGCAAAACTTTCGATCAGATATCCTGGGTGCTGAACGAAATCCGCCGCAACCCCGATTCGCGGCGGCTGATCGTGTCGGCCTGGAACGTGCCGGATATCGGCACGATGCGGCTGCCGCCGTGCCATTGCCTGTTTCAGTTCCACGTCGCCGATGGCAGGCTCTCCTGCCAGCTCTACCAGCGCTCGGCGGATATTTTTCTGGGTGTGCCCTTCAATATCGCCGGTTACGCCCTGCTGACGCATATGATGGCGCGGGCCAGCGGGCTGGAGCCGGGAGATTTTGTGCATACGCTCGGCGACGCGCATCTCTACGCCAACCATCTGGAACAGGCGCGGCTGCAACTGACGCGGGAGCCGCGCCCGTTGCCGGTGTTGAAAATGCACAGCGCGGGAAAATCGCTGTTCGATTGCCGCTATGAGGATTTTGCCTTTGAAGGCTACGATCCCTGGCCGGCGATCAAAGCGCCGGTGGCGGTGTGAGTCATGGCCGCTGACGCCGCAATGGCCTCTGTGCCGCTGGTGATTGTCGCCGCAAAGGCGCGTAACCGCGTCATCGGCGACGGCGGGCCGCTGCTGTGGCGGCTGCCCTCGGATTTGCGGCATTTCAAAGCTCTCACTCTCGGCAAGCCTGTGATCATGGGGCGCAGGACCTTCGAATCCATCGGCAAGCCTCTGCCGGGGCGCGAGACCATTGTGCTGACGCGCGATGCCGGCTTCCGGGCGCCCGGTGTCCATGCCGCGCGCTCGCTGGAGGCGGCGCTGGAGCTGGGGCGGGAGCGGGCGCTCGCCATGGGGACGGATGCGCTCATCATCGCGGGCGGCGGTGATCTCTATGCCCAAACCATTCGCCGGGCGGACAGGCTGGAACTGACCGAGGTTGATCTCGCGGCGGTAGGCCGGACGGTGTTTCCGGCGATTGACCCCGCGATTTGGCGCGAATCCGCACGGCGAGCCCATCCTCCCGGCCCCGGCGACGCGGCGGGTTTTAGTTTCGTCACCTTCGTTCGCTGTGATAGAAGCGCCGCGCCCGGTTGAAAAGCCGGGGGGCGGCGCATAGATGCGCTGTCAGCGTTTAGGCTTGCGAGGACACGAATGCCCTGGAACACCGGCAATAATAACAAGGGCGGCGGCGGGCCGTGGAAACCCAATCCCGGACCATGGGGGCAGGGACCCGGCAATAACAACAATGGCGGCGGCCAAACCCCTCCCGACCTTGAGGAATTGCTGCGCCGCGGCCAGGACAAGCTGCGCCAGGCTCTGCCGGGCGGCTTGGGCGGGCGCGGGGTGGCAGCGCTGGGCCTGGTGGCCTTGGCAATATGGGCGGCGAGCGGGGTTTTCACCGTGCAGCCCAATGAGATGGCGCTGAAAATGGTGTTTGGGCGCTATGTCAACAAGGTCGAATCCGGCCTCAACTACAACTGGCCTTATCCCGTCGGCAACGTCATCAAACTGCCGGTGACCGACCGCAACACCACCAGCGTCGGCTTCAGTTTCCGGATTGATCCGCGCAGCGGCAGCCAGGCGACTATCGACGTCGCCGAGGAGAGCCTGATGCTGACCGGTGATGAAAACATCGCCGACGTGAAATTTGTGGTGATCTGGCAGATCGACCCGCTGAAGCCCGAAAATTTCGCCTTCAACGTGCGCCGCCAGGAGCTGACCATCAAGGCGGTGGCCGAGAGCGCCATGCGCGAGGTCGTCGGGCGCACGCAAATCCAGCGCATTCTCACAGCCGAGCGCAAACTGATTGAGCCCGCTGTGCAGGACCTGATGCAAAAGGTGCTCAACGAATACAACGCCGGCGTGAAAATCATCCAGGTGCAATTGCAGTCGGTGGATCCGCCGGAACAGGTGATCGCCGCATTCCGCGACGTGACGGCGGCGCAGCAGGATCAGGACCGCCTGCGCAACGAGGCCGAGGCCTACGCCAACAAGGTGGTTCCGGAGGCGCGCGGCGGCGCGGCGCGTATCACCCAGGAGGCCGAGGCCTACCGCGAGCAGACGGTGGCGGAAGCCAAAGGCCAAACCTCGCGGTTTGACCAGGTTTACGAGCAATACAAAAAGGCGCCGGGGGTGACCCGCGAGCGGCTGTATCTGGAAACGATGGAACGGGTGTTCGGCGGCATGAGCAAAGTCATTCTCGATCAGAACTCCGGCGGGCAGGGCGTTGTGCCCTATCTGCCGCTGGGCGCGCTCGATGCGCCCGCCGCCCGCCAGGCGCCGCAGCCGCAGGGGAGCATACGATGAAAAGCCCCTTTGCCGCCTTTGGCGCGCTGATCCTCCTCGTCGTGCTGGTGCTTGTCGGCGCCAGCGCGCTGTTCACCGTTGGCCAGACCCAGCAGGCGCTGGTGCTGCGCTTTGGCGAGCCGCGCACGCTGATCAAGGACCCGGGACTGCATGTTAAAGTGCCCTTCATCGAGAATGTCGTCTACCTCGACAACCGCATTCTCGATGTGGAGACCTCCAAGCAGGAGGTGCTCGCCTCTGACAACAACCGCGTCGAGGTGGACGCGTTCCTGCGCTACCGCATCGTCGATGCGCTGACTTTCTACAAGTCCGTGCGCTCGCCGCAGATCGCCGACAGCCAGCTTGGCAACGTGCTGAATTCCGCCGTGCGCCGGGTGCTGGGCGAGGCGACGATCCAGCAGATTGTGCGCGATCAGCGCGCGCAGCTGATGGTGCGAATCCGCGATCAGGTGGAGGTCGAGGCGTCGAAGTTCGGCGTCACGATCCAGGATGTCCGCATCCGCCGCGCCGATCTGCCGCGGCAGATTTCCGAGCAGGTCTATAACCGCATGAAGACCGAGCGCGCCCGCGAGGCGTCCGAGTTCCGCGCCCAGGGCAACGAGCAGGCGCAGCGCATCACCTCGAAGGCGGACCGCGACGTGGTGGTGCTGCGCGCGCAGGCCCAGCAGCTCGCCGACAAAGTGCGCGGCGAGGGCGATGCGGAGCGCAACCGGATTTTCGCCGAATCCTTCGGCAAAGACCCGGATTTCTTCTCCTTTTACCGCTCCATGCAGGCTTATGAGGCCGGGCTGAAATCGAGCGATACAAGGATGGTGCTGAGTCCGAATTCCGAGTTCTTCCGGTTTTTTGGGCGGCCTTCGGGATTGCCGGCGGGACAGCCGGCTCCCGCCGTCGCGGCGCCGCGGTAGGCGGCCCGCGGACAATTATTCGTGAAAGGCGGCGTGGATGTCGCCTTTCCGCCTGAATTTGTGGTTCGATATAGGCTGCGGCCCGCTGGTGTTCGGGTCGCAGGCCGTGGCAGGAGATTGTGGATGAGTTTCGCTTCGATCCGGACCGGCGACCGCTCCAAGCGGGCCGGCGTTCTCGCCGCCATCCTCGCCGCGGGGCTTGCGGCCGCTCCCGCTTTGGCGCGCGGGCCTGAATCGCTCGCCGATCTCGCAGACAAGGTCAGCGATGCCGTGGTGAACATTTCGGCGTCGCAGAGCGTTGAGGACCGGCGCGGCCCGGCTGCCGCGCCCAGCGTGCCGCCGGGCACGCCGTTCGAGGATCTCTTTGAGGAATTCTTCAAACGCCGCCAGCAGGGCGAGGGCAACAGCCCGCCGCAAGCGCCGCGCCAGCGCCGGTCGAGCTCGCTCGGATCGGGCTTTGTGATCGATTCCGCCGGCATCGTCATCACCAACAATCACGTCATCGCGGACGCCACGGAAATCACCGTGATTTTCACCGATGGCACGCGGCTCAAGGCGGAAGTCGTCGGCAAGGATGCGAAAGTCGATATCGCCGTGCTCAAAGTTAAGCCGGAGAAGCCGCTGAAATTCGTCAAATTCGGCGAGAGCGAGCGAATGCGCGTCGGCGACTGGGTGATGGCGGTCGGCAATCCCTTCGGCCTCGGCGGCACAGTGACCGCGGGCATCGTCTCGGCGCGCAACCGCAATATCCAGAGCGGCCCCTACGACAATTACATCCAGACGGACGCCTCGATTAATAAAGGCAATTCCGGCGGACCTTTGTTCAATATGGACGGCGATGTCATTGGCGTGAACACGGCGATTCTGTCGCCGACCGGCGGCTCGGTGGGCATCGGTTTTGCCACCCCCGCCGCAACCGTGATGCCGGTCATCGACCAGTTGCAGAAATTCGGCGAGACGCGGCGCGGCTGGCTCGGCGTGCGCATTCAAAGCGTGGATGACACGATCGCCGAGAGCCTTGGCATCGGCAAAGCGCGCGGCGCGCTGGTGGCGGGCGTTGATGACAAGGGGCCGGCAAAGCCCGCCGGCATCCGGTCAGGCGATGTGATCATTAAGTTTGATGGCAAGGACGTCGTTGATTCCGGCGCGCTGCCCAAGCTCGTGGCGGTCGCGCCGGTCGATAAGGATGTCAGCGTCATCGTCATGCGGGGCGGCAAGGAAGTCGAAATCAAGGTCAAGCTCGGGCGTCTTGAGGACGGCGAAAAACAGGCGGCGCTGGAGCCCGGCAAGAACAACGGCGGCCCCGCCGCGCCCGGCCGCAGCGTCGTGCAAAAAGCCCTCGGCATGGAGTTCGCCGCCGCCACCGCGGAAACGCGCAAGCGCTTCAACCTGAAAGACGGCGCGGAAGGCGTCGTGGTGACGAGCGTCGAGGATAATTCAGAGGCGGCGGAAAAACGCATTCAGCCGGGATACCGCATTCTTGAAATCAACCAGCAGGCGGTGACGAAGCCGGAGGATGTGGCGAAGAAAATCGACGAGCTGAAAGCCCAGGGGCGCCGCAACGCGCTGCTGTTCGTGGCGACGCCGCAGGACGAAAAGACTTTTGTGCCGCTGCAATTGAAGTAGAGCGGGCCGCGCGCGGCCCTCAATGACCCGGCAGGCTGGTATCAATCACTGATTTGGGCCAGCCGGCTTTCTCCACAATATAGTCGCGCGACGCGGCCAGACGCTTTTGGTGCGCGGCCAGATCGACGCCGACGAGGCGGCCGCGGGTTTTGACGATTTTTCCCGCCACCATCACCGTATCGACGTTGGCGGTGTCCATGCCCGTGACGATGGCGCCGTAGGCGTTGTTGAGCGGCATGACATTGGTCATGTCGGTGCGCAGGAGAACGAGATCGGCATCCTTGCCGGGGGTCAGCGATCCCGTCCGCGATTCAAGGCCGTTGGCGCGCGCGCCCTCGATGGTCGCCATGGCGACCACATCTTTGGCGGTCAGCAGCGCCGGCAGGTCTTTCTCCCCTTGGATCGCGCGCTCGTTTATTTGCAGGCGCTGGAGCGTGAAGGCGGCGCGCATCTGCGTGAAAATATCCGCCGCCATGGTGGTCTCGACATCGCTGGAAAGGCTTGGGCGGATGCCGTGATCGAGCGCCAGCTGAAGCGGCGGCATTCCGTGCCGCATGGTCATTTCAATGGGGCAGGCGAGCGATAGATGGCCGCCGGTCTCCTTGACGCGTTTCATGTGCTCGGGGCGCGCATTGGTGAAGTGAATATAAACGTTGTCGGCGCCCATCAGCCCCTCCTCGCCCAGTTTGATCACGGCGGCGGGGGCGATGGCGGCGAGCGAGCCGACGACGTGGGTGTAAATCCGCAGTCCGAATTTGCGCGCCAGCAGCCATTGCTCCTTGCTGATCGCGGCGCCCATCGCGAGTGTCACCAACTGATCCGCGGAGGTGAAATAGCGCTTTTGCAAACGCTCGATATCGTCAGGGTATTTGGCGCCCGGGCCGTAGCCGCGCGAATAGGCATGGATGGCGCGGATGCCGCTGTCGGTGAATGCCTTCACCATGGCGTCGCTGTGCTCGGGCGTGTTGGAGACCTGGCTGAGATCGGTGATATTGGTGATGCCTGACGTGAGCGAGCGCAGGGCGCCGGAGAGAATGCCGATATAGGCGTCCTCCGGCCGGTAAAGCGGCGTCGCCTTGTTGACGATGTCGCGGAAGTAGTCGTCGAGCAGGCCGTTTGAGAGCACGTTGCGCAGCGCGCTTTGATAAAAGTGATGATGGCTGTCGACGAAGCCCGGCAGCACGATGGTGTTGGATGCGTCGATGATGGTCGCGGCGGCGGTGATATTGGGGCGCACCTCAAGGATTTTGCGCCCCTCGATCAGAACGTCGGCCTTGTCAAAATCGCCTATCTTCGGATCAAACGAGAGAACGATGCCGCCTTTGATCAGATAGCGTTTTTCGCGGGCGGGCGGCGCCGCCGCGATCGCCGGGCCAAGGCTGAATGCCGCCGCGCCGGCGAGAAGCCGGCGGCGTGAGAGAGGGGTCCCGCATGTCGAACGGGTCGCGTTGATTTTGGCGGTCATGTTGGCTCCCCTGCCGCGGATCGGGCTGCGCCCCGCCGGCAATGCGTTGTTTTGCGGAGAGCCTATCGGCCCCGGGAAGCTTTGGGAAGCTGTTGGTTCGCGGCAAAAACGCTTTTGGCGATGGGGAGAGGGCCGCAACCCCGCTGCCCGCGAATGTCCCGCCTGTCCCTGACCCGTCAGTCCGCAAATTCTTCGCGCCGGTAGCCCTGCGCGAACAGCAGCGCCGTGAGATCGCCGTGATCGATCCGCGCGTGCGCGGCGGCCGCGACCGCGGGCTTGGCATGGAAGGCAACGCCAAGGCCGGCCCCGCTGATCATCGCAAGATCATTGGCGCCATCGCCCACCGCCATGGTCTCGTCTTTCACGAGGCCGAATTTGGCGCGCAATTCAACCAGTGTTTCGAACTTGGCTTCGCGGCCCAGTATGGGTTCCGCGACCTCGCCGGTGAATCTGCCGTCCCTGACCAGCATCGTGTTGGCGCGGTTCTCGTCAAAGCCGATGATGGCGGCGATGCGGCTCGAAAACAAAGTGAAGCCGCCTGACACGAGAGCGGTCCAAGCGCCGTTGGCGCGCATCGTGCGCACCAGCGCTGTGCCGCCGGGCGTCAGCGTTATGCGTTCGGCGATGACCTGATCGACCATCGAGGCATTCAGTCCCGCCAACAATGCGACACGCGCGCGCAGCGAGGTCTCGAACACCAGCTCGCCGCGCATCGTCCGCTCGGTGATATCGGAGACTTCAGCTTTTTTGCCGACGAGATCGGCGAGCTCGTCGATGCATTCCTGGCCGATCATGGTGGAATCCATGTCCGCCAGAAACAGCTTTTTGCGGCGATGGGCTTTTGGCTGGACGAAAATATCAATGGGCGCATCGCCCAGTTCCAGCCGCAGGGCATCCGCGGCGCCGCGGTTGTCGAAAGCGCCCGGCGGTGCGAAGGGAATGTCGGCGGCATAGCCGGCGCCGAGCCATTGGGGCTCAAGCGCGCCGGGCAGATGCGCGGCCAGCGCGGCGAGCAGGGCTTCATCAAGGGCAGGCGCTTTGTGGGCGGCTGAAACGAGGGTCAGGACGTGCGTCATAACGAGCCGTTCAGTTTTTCAGGAAGGGCGCGGCGTTGAGCGCGCCGCAGGCTGTCCTCATCGCAGGACCGACGGCGAGCGGCAAGTCGGCGCTGGCGGTGTTGATCGCGCGGCGGCTGGGCGGCGCGGTTATCAACGCCGATTCCATGCAGGTTTACCGCGATCTGCGCGTGCTGAGCGCGCGCCCCTTGCCGGAGGAGGAGGCCGGCGTGCCGCATTGGCTGTTCGGCCATGTGGACGGCGCGGTGAATTATTCCGTCGGGCTCTGGCTTGCCGACGCGGCGGCGGCGCTGGCGGAGGCGGGGGCGCGGGGGCTTATTCCCATTTTCACCGGCGGCACCGGGCTGTATTTCAAGGCGCTGCTGTTGGGCCTGTCGGATATTCCACAGGTCCCGGCGGACGTGCGCGCGCGCGTGCGGGCGCTTTTCCTGGAGCGCGGCGCGGCGGGGCTGCACGCGGAGCTGGCGGCGCGGGATGCGCGGATGGCGGCGCGTTTGCGGCCCGGCGATTCCCAGCGCATCGCGCGGGCGCTGGAAGTGTTTGAGGCGACCGGCGAAAGCCTCGCGGCATTTCAGGGCGCGCGCGCCGGAGCGCTGCTGGCGGCGGATCAATGCGCCGGCGTTTTTCTGGAGGTTGAGCGGGGGGTTCTCACCAGCCGCATCGATGCGCGGTTTGAGGCGATGATGGCGGGCGGCGCGCTGGAGGAGGCGCGCGCGCTTGCCGGGCGCGGGCTTGATCCCGCGCTGCCGGTCATGCGGGCGCATGGCGTGCCGGGCCTGAGCGCGTTTTTGCGCGGCGAAATATCCCGGGAAGAGGCCATCGCGCGCGGCCAGCGCGACACGCGGCGCTACGCCAAGCGCCAGCACACATTTGCGCGCCATCAACTGCCGGAGCTGGTGTGGAGCGCGCCTGAAGCGGCGGAGGATGTTTTGATGCGGCGCTGCGCTGGATTTATGGACGGGGCCGCGCGATAAACGCCGATGGACACGCCCGTCATAATCACCCTGACCGCGGAGGATATCGCCGCCGCGCAGCGGCTGACGGCGCTCGCGGCTTTTCGCGATCCCAAAACCATTCGGAGGCTGACGGTCATCTGGGCCGCCTGCGCGCTTTTTATGTTGGGGCTGTTCGCACTCGCTGATCTAAAGGGTTGGGAACTGGCGCGGGCGGCGGCGGTTTTCGCCGCGCTGGCGGCGTTCAGTGTCGGGGCCTTTCCGCTGCTGCTGACTTATTTTCTGGGGCCGCGCGCGGCGCTGAGGAACTTCCAACAGAACAATGCGCTTCAGGAGGCCGTCGCGTTCTCCTGGTCAGACGCGGGCCTAAAGGTTGTGGCGGAGACCGGGAATTCGCTGACGCCTTGGCCGTATTTTCTCAAATTGCGCGAGAATGACGCGGTGATGCTGCTCCACCACACCGATCTGGCCTACCGCTGCATTCCCAAACGCGCGCTCACCGGGGCGCAGGCTGACGATATTCGGCGGCGCATGCCGGCGGCGTGACGGCGCGCGCTTAGTTGACGCCCGCGCCGCGCGGGGTTCTATTGGCGCGGTCCATCGAAGGGAGCCCGCCATGACGTCATCCGCTTTCCAATGCCGTGCTGTTTCGCCCGCGCTGCCGCGACGGGCCTTTCTCGCCGGAGCCGCCGGCCTTGTTGGTGCCGCGCCCTTTGGCGCGGCTGCTTCCGCGGCGCCGGGCATCGCCGATCTCGCGGGCGGGGATGGGCGCGCTTCGGCGCTCGCGCGCCGCCTTGCGGGAGAGTTCGTGACGCTGCGCGGTTACTTCGCGCCGAGCGTCACGGATGGCGAATTTCTGCTCTATGAGGCGCCCGCCGCGCCATGCCAGCTTTGCGGCGGCCTGCACGATGCCGGCGCGAGCCTTGTGGCGGCGGGCGCGGAAATTCCCGCCGGCGTTTCGATGCTGAGGCTGATCGAGGCGCGAGGGCGCCTCGCGATCGCTGATGGCATGCCGCGTCTTGAGGGCGCCGGTCTGTCGCTGGTTTGAACGGGGCTGCCGCCATGTTCCTTTCTTTCACCGCGCGCGCGGCGCTGATCGCGATTGCCGCCTTTCCCGCTGCTCAAACCGCGCTGGCGCAGCCGGCGGATATGATCCTTCGCAACGGCCGGATTCACACTGTCGATAAGGCCTCTTCCGTCGTTCAGGCGCTCGCCATCCGCGGCGGGCGTTTCATCGCGGTCGGCGGAGATGCGG
>JANYFM010000273.1 GCA_025362655.1 Hyphomicrobiales bacterium
CGGGTGGTGTTCACCGGCAGGGTGGTGCTCACCGGCGTCTTCGCGCAGGTCATCGCCGGGTTCGTGATGGCTTTGTTCAGCATGGGCCGAAGACTCGTGCGCCGGCTCAGCTTGGTGAGGCTCGGCATGAGCGTGTTCCCCGCCATGAGGGGCATGATCGTGCTCCGCATGGACGGCCTCATGTGCCCCAGGCTCTCGGTTATGTTCATGGACGACATCGCCTTGGGCCATTTCCGCGGGGGAAATCTCCCCGCCGCCGGCGCCCTCGCTGCCGGCCTCTGGCTCGCCGGCCGCGCCGGTGACTGTTTCATCGGCGGAATGCCGGCGCTTTTCCTGCGGCTTGCCCCGGTCGCGCCGTTGGCGGCGGCTGCGGCGCTGGCTGCCGCGGCCCTCTTCGTCGTCGTCCTGCGCCTGGGCGCGGGCCTCATCCTCGATCAGCGCCTGACGGTCGGCGACCGGGATTTGGTAATAATCCGGATGGATTTCCGAGAAGGCGAGGAACCCGTGCCGGTTGCCGCCGTATTCAATGAAAGCGGCTTGCAGCGAGGGTTCGACCCGCGTCACCTTGGCAAGATAAATATTGCCGCGAAGCTGTTTTTTGCTGGCGGATTCGAAGTCGAATTCCTCGACGCGATTACCCCGCAGAACCACCACCCGGGTTTCTTCCGGGTGGGCTGCGTCGATGAGCATTTTGTTGGCCATTGGATACTCTTGGGAGCAGGACGCCCCGCGCCGTCACGCCGTTTGCACGGGGACAGGCCTTTGCCCGTCTCGTATCAAGGCGGCGAATCGGCCGGAGCGTCGTCTCATTAGGTTGTGAAAGGGAACGCAGGGTCACGCGCGCCGAACCCGTGGGGTTCAGCGGCGCGGCCGTTACGCGATTGTGATTGATGGCAGAGGCGGCAAAGGCACCGCTGTTGTCGCACGATAACGCGAGAGAGTCGCCGGGAGGGATGACGCCGTGAAGAAGCCAATGCCGGTTTGGACATTCAGCAATATTCATATGGCCATAAACGGCGCGGCTCATCATCTCTTAACCTGTATGGCGCGGCTTTTAGAGCCGGCGCATCCCACGGGTTCGAAAACATCAGGGAGACCCGGGGGCCGCCCGCCGGCATCCCCCGCAAACCCCCAGCGCCAAAGCGCGTCGGAGAGGCGGAGGGCTGGCAGGCTGGCGACGATCCCTATCAGGCGCGCCGCGTTTGCCGGGTCCCGTTCCCGGGACGGTGAACCATAAGGCCATCCGCCGGCGCTTGGCAAGTTTTACCGGTACTGTGGCGAAACGGCAACGTTTGGCGCCAACCGTGAGCGGAACCCTAACGAACCATTAACCGGTAAACCTTTATGGCTTACAAAGACTGAAGGGCATGCGGCGCGCCGGGCGCCGCTTCGGTGGCCGCCGATGAGTGGATCCTGCAAGCGGATGGTTGGGGCGCGCGCTGGCTGGCGCCGCTGGGCTCTGCGCGCGGCGCTCTGCCTCGGCGCGGCGATTCCCGCAGCCCAAGCGGCGGATAAGCTGCCTGCGGATAAGCTCCCTGCGGACACGATTCCCGCAGCCCGCAGCGTCAGGATTGACACGTCAGCCAGCCTGACCCGCCTGACGTTCGAACTGAGCCAAAGCGTTGTGGCGAACGCTTTTATGATGGCGGGACCCGACCGGCTGATCCTCGATTTGCCCGAAATGGAGTTCCAGCTCGATCCCGCCGCCGGGCGCGGCAGGGCGGCTTTGGCGAGGGGCCGAAAAGACCGCCGCTCCGTTAAAACCGAGCCGCTGGGCGGGCTGGTCTCGTCCTTCCGATTCGGCCAGTTCGCGGCGGGCAAATCCCGCATCGTCATTGATCTCCAAGGTCCCGCAAAGCTGGTGCGCGCGCGCAGCGAGGCCATTGCCGGAACCTCCGGCGCCCGGCTGATTATTGAACTTGCGCCATCCGACCGGGCGGCTTTCACCTTGGCGGCGCGCCAGCATAAGCCCGACGCGCGGGCCGCCCCGGCTGCCGCCGCGCCCGCCGCGGCCGGATCTCTGCCGCTGGTCGTGCTCGACCCCGGCCATGGCGGCCTCGATGGGGGAGCCCACGGCGCCAATGGCGTCCAGGAAAAGGACGTTGTTTATGAGTTCAGCCGCGCGCTGGAGGCCCGGCTTGAGGCGACCGGCCGTTATCGGGTTCTGCTGACCCGGTCCGGCGACGTTTTCGTCCCGCTTTCCGAGCGCGTGAAAATAGCGCGGGCGGCGGGAGCGGCGCTTTTCATGTCGGTCCACGCGGATATCCTGGGTGATGAGCCCGGCGTCTCCGGTGCCACGGTCTATACGGTCTCCGAGAAAGCCTCGGACGCCCAGGCCGCGCGGGTCGCGGAGAAGGAAAACCTGGCGGATGCCGCGGCCGGCCTTGATGCCAGCGACGACCAAAGCGATGTCAGCGACATCCTGTTCGATCTCACCCGGCGCGAGACGCGCGTCTACAGCCACGCTTTCGCCCGCACCCTCGTGGGTTATTTCAAAGAAACCGGGAAGGTGAACAAGAATCCGCACCGCTCCGCCGGCTTTCGTGTGCTGAAAGCCTCCGATGTGCCATCCGTGCTGCTGGAGCTGGGATATCTCTCCAGCGACAGCGACCTGGCCAATCTGACCTCGGCGGAATGGCGCGATAAGACGGCGGGCTCTGTGGCTCTCGCCATCGGGCAATTCTTCCAAACCCGGCAGCCGGGCGCGGCGGAGGCCCCGCTGGGGCTTAAGCGCTCTTTGTCGGCAGAGGAGCCCGAACATGTTGCTGCGCGGCAACGTTGAGACAATTTCCGCCGCGCGGCGCCCTTTTCAGCTGCGTGCCCGTCGCGGGCGCCGTCAAATCACCATAAAGCGGCGGCACGTCCCGGGGAGCGGTTGCCGTGGCCGGGTCAGCCCGGTTGAAAACAGCATGGCAGGCCGCCCAAGGGCTGATATAGCCATCGTTGATATAACTTTCGCTTTGCCGGTTCGCTCATTCGCGTTTGTTTTGTTTTAGGCCACGCCCGCCCATAGGATAAATTATGCGGCTCATAGCCCGGTTTTTAGGCTTCCTCTTTGCGACCGGCGCGATCGTCTTCGTGCTGGGCGCGCTGGCTGTCGGCGGTTTGCTTTGGCATTTCCAGCAGGACCTGCCCGACACCACCCAGCTGAAAAACTACGAGCCGCCGGTGATGACGCGCATCCACGCGGGCGATGGATCGATTCTGGCGGAATATTCGCGCGAGCGCCGGCTGTATCTGCCGAGCGCCGCGATTCCCCCGCTGGTCAAGAACGCCTTTCTTTCGGCGGAGGACAAAAACTTTTACACCCACAGCGGCATTGACCCCGAGGGCATTGCCCGCGCCGCGTGGGTGATGCTCCAGGGCTCGAAGCGCGTGCAGGGCGCCTCGACCATCACGCAGCAGGTCGCCAAGAATTTCCTGCTCACCAATGAGCGCACCTTTGACCGCAAAATCCGCGAAATGCTGCTCAGCTTCCGCATCGAGGCCGCCTATTCCAAGGATCGAATCCTTGAGCTGTATCTCAACGAAATCTATCTCGGCCTCAGCAATTACGGCATCGCCGCCGCCGCGCTGAACTATTACGGCAAGTCCGTGCATGAGCTGACGGTCGCCGAAATGGCTTATCTCGCCGCGCTGCCAAAGGCGCCCAGCGAGCTGCATCCCTTCCGCCAGCGCGACAAAGCCATCGCCCGGCGCAACTACGTCATCGACCGCATGGCGGCCGACGGCCACATAACCCAAGACGAGGCCGTTAAATCAAAAGCCGAGCCGCTCGGCGTCAATCCCCGGGTGCTCTCGCCCAATTCCTATGCGGCCGGATATTTCGCCGAGGAGGTTCGCCGCGAGCTCAACGAGCGCTACGGCGAGAAAAAGCTCTACGAGGGCGGCCTCTCCGTGCGCACGACCCTCGATCCTAAAATGCAACTGATGGCGCGCAAAGCCCTCGTCACCGGCCTCGTCAATTACGATGAGGCCCAGGGCTTTCGCGGCGCCATGCGCAATATTGATCTGCGCCAGGACTGGGGCCCGGGCCTCGCCGAAATCCCGCCGCTGGGCGATGTGAAGCCGTGGCGGCTGGCCGTCGTGCTGGAGGCCAGCGAGGCCTCGGCGCGGATCGGTTTGCAGCCTGGCCGCGAACGCTCCGGCGAGGTCAGCCGCGAGCGCGAGACCGGAACTGTGTCCGCCGACGGCATACGCTGGACCCGCAAGACCAGCGTGCGCGCGGTTCTGTCAGCCGGCGATGTCGTCTACGTCGAGCCGCTGGAGGGCCGCCCCGGACAATTCCGCCTGCGCCAGATTCCCGAAATATCCGGCGCCATTGTTGCCATGGACCCCTATACGGGCCGCGTCTTCTCGATGGTCGGCGGCTTCTCCTATGATCAGTCGGTTTTCAACCGCGCCACGCAGGCGCTTCGCCAGCCCGGCTCCTCGTTCAAGCCCTTTGTTTACGCCACCGCTCTCGATAACGGCTACACGCCCTCGTCAGTGGTGCTCGACGCGCCAATCGAAATTGATTTGGGCAACGGCGAGACCTGGAAGCCGGAAAATTACGGCGGCTCCAACGGCAGCGCGCCCCACACGCTGCGCTACGGCATCGAACATTCGAAAAACCAAATGACCGTGCGTCTCGCCAAAGACGTGGGCATGCCGCTGATCGCCGAATACGCCAAGCGCTTTGGCATTTACGATGACATGCTGCCGGTTCTGGCGATGTCGCTGGGCGCCGGGGAAACCACGGTGCTGCGCATGACCGCCGGCTATTCGATGCTTGCCAACGGCGGCAAGCGCATCAAGCCGACGCTGATCGACCGCATTCAGGACCGCTGGGGCCACACGATATACCGCCACGACGAGCGCAAATGCGAGGGCTGCGAGGCGGCGCGCTGGAGCGAGCAGTCCGAGCCCCGCCTCGTTGACCGTCGCGAGCAGGTTCTCGACCCCCTCACCGCCTATCAGATCACCTCGATGATGGAGGGCGTTGTCGAGCGCGGCACCGCCGTCGTGCTGAAATCCCTCGGCCGCCATCTCGCCGGAAAGACCGGCACGACCAATGACTCCAAGGACGTTTGGTTCGTCGGCTTTTCGCCGGATCTCGCGGTCGGCGTGTTCATGGGCTATGATCGGCCGCGTTCGCTCGGCGATTCCGCCACCGCCGGCAAATATGCCGCGCCGATTTTCGGCGACTTTATGAAAGTCGCGCTGAAAGACAAGATCGACGCGCCGTTCCGCGCGCCGCCGGGGATCAAGCTCATCGAGATCGATCCCAAAACGGGCTTGCGGTCCTCCGGCCCGGGAACCATCCGCGAAGCCTTCAAGCCCGGCACCGCGCCGCCCGATTCCTATTCCGTCATCGGCGGCGGCGGCGGCAAGAGCCAGTCCATATCGCGCGATGTCGACCGCGCGGTTGGCAGCGGCACCGGCGGGATTTATTGAACGGCGCCGCGGCGGACCCGGCCTGCGTCATCGCCGGCGGCGGCCCCGCCGGAGTCATGCTGGGGCTGCTGCTGGCGCGCGCCGGGGTTCCCGTCACGGTTCTTGAAAAGCACGCGGACTTCCTGCGTGATTTTCGCGGCGACACGATTCATCCCTCCACCCTTGAGGTTTTGAATGAACTGGGCATCCTTGAGGAATTCCTCAAGCTGCCTCACCACGAGGCGCCCGAACTTATCGGCTGGATCGGCGATATCCGCTCGCCCATGGCGGATTTCCGCCATCTGCCCGTGCGATGCGGGTTCATCGCTTTCATGCCGCAATGGGATTTTCTGACTTTCCTTTGCGAAAAAGCCCGCGCCTATCCCGGCTTCGATTTGCGCATGAGCACGCAGGCCGTCAGCCTCATCGATGAGAACGGCCGCGTGGCCGGCGTGCGCGCGCGCGGACCGCGGGGCGAATACGAAATCCGCGCGGGCCTGACAATCGCCTGCGACGGGCGCCATTCAACACTGGTTCCCGCCGCGGGTCTCACTCCACGCGGGTTCGGTGCGCCGATGGATGTGCTGTGGTTTAAAATATCGAAACGCGATGGCGAGAACCGCGAGCCCGGCGGACGGTTCGACGCGGGCCGCATTTTCATTCTGATCGACCGCGGCGATCACTATCAATGCGGCTATGTCATCGCCAAAGACGGCTTTGAGGCGGTGAAATCCAAGGGCATCGAAGCGTTTCGCGCCGAGGTCGCGCGGCTCGCCGGATTGGAGGACGCCCGCGTCGCGGCGGATTTGAAGAGCTTTGCCGACACAAGCCTGCTTTCGGTTGCGGTCAACCGTTTGGAGAAATGGTGGAGGCCGGGTTTTCTGGCCATCGGCGATGCCGCGCACGCGATGTCGCCGGTCGGCGGCGTCGGCATCAATCTGGCGATCCAGGATGCGGTGGCCGCCGCCAACCGGCTCGCCGCGCCGCTGTTGGCCGGCGGCGCCGACGATGCCGATCTCGCCGCCGTGGAGGCGCGCAGGCTGCTCCCGGCGAGGCTCACTCAATGGGCGCAGGTGCAGATTCAAAACCGCATCATCCGCCCCGCGCTGGGCGATGCCGCGCCCTCGAAGCCGCCGTTGTTTTTCCGCCTGCTGGCGCGCTTTGCCTTTCTGCGGCGCCTGCCGGGGCGGCTCGTCGGCATGGGCGTGCGCCCGGAGCATGTGAGAACAGGAGAGGCGGCGGGGCCGTGATTTCGGCGGCGCGGGTTTACTTCGCGCCCCGCGCTCTCTATCGCTCTGCCCATACCGCGAACTCCAAGAGGACAAATCATGCGCGCCGAGGCCGAAGCGCTTGTCGAACGGATCCAGCAGTCCATGGGACTGCTGAGGAGGCATCTTTGACGTCGCTCTCTCGACGCGCCGCCTTGCCGAACTGAACGCCAAAATTGAAGACCCGAAGCTTTGGGACAACGCGGACGCCGCGCAAAAAATCATGCGCGAGCGCACCGATCTCGAAGAGCGTCTCGGCGCCTTGGCGCGCTTGGAGCGCGAACTCGACGACGGCGTCACCATGGTCGAGCTGGGCGAAATGGAGAACGACGCCGGCGCGGAGCAGGAGGGCCTCGCCGCCCTGCGCGCGCTCAACGAGGAATGCGCCCGCCGCCAGGTCGACACGCTGTTGTCGGGCGAGGCGGACGCCAACGACACGTTTGTTGAAATTCATTCGGGCGCCGGCGGCACCGAAAGCTGCGACTGGGCGCGCATGCTCTACCGCATGTACGCGCGCTGGGGCGAGCGGCAGAGCTACAAAGTCGAAATTATCGAGGAGACCGACGGCGACGAGGCCGGCATCAAATCAGCGACGCTCTGCATCAAGGGCCACAACGCCCACGGCTGGATGAAGACGGAATCGGGCGTCCACCGGCTGGTGCGCATTTCGCCGTTCGATTCCAACGCGCGCCGCCACACCAGCTTCGCCTCGGTCTGGGTTTACCCTGTCGTCGATGACCGCATCGATATTCAAATCAACGAATCCGACTGCCGCATCGATACGTACCGGGCCTCCGGCGCCGGCGGCCAGCATGTCAACAAAACCGACAGCGCGATCCGCATCACGCACGCGCCCACGGGCATCGTCGTCTCCTGCCAGGCCGAGCGCTCGCAGCACAAAAACCGCGCCACCGCATGGAATATGCTGCGCGCGCGGCTCTATGAGCGGGAGCTGGAAATCCGCGAGGCCGAGGCCAGCAAGCAGGAGGCCTCGAAGAAAGACATCGGCTGGGGCCATCAAATCCGCAGCTATGTTTTGCAGCCCTACCAGATGGTGAAAGACCTGCGCACCGGTCTCGTGTCCGGCGCCCCGGATGATGTGCTGGACGGCGATCTCAACGCCTTCATGAAAGCCGCGCTGGCCCAGCGCGTGCATGGCGGCGGGCCCGACAAGGTTGAGGACGTGGATTAAACCGCTGCGGCGGAACGGCCCCCGCTGAAATTCGCGCGCGGGGCTGATGCGGGGTTCTGCGCAGCGTTTGGGCGCGTTATCAATCGAAAGAGTTGGCGCGCCTTATCCGCCCGCGAAAATGCGCCCGCCCGCCCGCACAAACCGCATGGGGTCCACAGGCTCGCCGCCGATGCGCACCTCATAGTGCAGATGCGGGCCGGTGGAGCGGCCCGTGGAGCCGAGCTTGCCGACGATCCAGCCGGCGTCGACCCATTGATCTTCAGAGACGAGGATCGCCGACAAATGCGCGTAGCGCGTCGTCAGGCCGTTGCCGTGATCGATTTCGATCATATTGCCATAGCCGCCGTTCCAGCCGGCGGTGACGACTTTGCCCGCGCCGGTGGAGCGCACCGGCGATCCCTGGGGATCCCGCAGATCGACGCCGGTATGCACGGCAAGACGCCCGAAAAACGGATCGGCGCGGCCGCCAAAACCGGAGGTGATATCGAGCGGCCCCTCGACGGGTTTGCGCAATGGCAGATAGGGCATGAGGCGCCGCAGCTTGTCGGCGGTGGCGAAATCGCCCTGCAAACGGTAGACCTCTCGTTCGAACAGGGAGCCCTGCGGATCCGCCTTCAGCGGCACAAAGGGGCCGCCCATGGGCTTGTCGCGCCCGCCGCCGGCGGGCAGGGTCAAGCGCTCCGGGGACAATCCGGTTTCCGCGATGGCCAGCCGCAGCCGTGCCGCTGTCTGCCGGGCGGCGCCGCCGATGACGGAGACCGCTCGGACCTGCGAAATTTCCTGCCCTTCCAGCGAACCCACGATGGCGCGCAGGCGCAATTCCACGGGCATGTCGGCATTGGCGGCGGCAACGAGCGCGGCACTGCCGCCGAGCGGCAATTCACTGCGCAGTTCGGGAACCTCGGGCCGCGGCTTTTCCTCCGCGAAAGGCCGCGCCGCGGGCAGGACGGGGGCAGGCGAAAGCGGGGCAAAGGCGGAGACGCCGGGCGGCAGTTGGTTTGCGCCGGCGCGGGGCGTCAGCAGCGAATTAACATTGGCCGGGAAGGCTGCCTTGGCCCGCGGCGCGCTGCCGGGCGCGGCGCGCGAATCGGCCCGTGAAACGGAGGAGGCGGCATCGCGCCCGACGCCCGCCTGATCCGCCAGCATGGCGATGATCGAAGCGCGGTTTTCGATCTGCGCCTGGCGCGAGATCAACTCATGGACGCGGCCTTCCAAAGTGTCCTGATCGAGCAATTGCCGGCTGGTTACCCGGTCGATCTGCGCGCGCATGGCGGCAAGGCGGTCCTCATAGGCGTATTGCATATCGGTATTGCGGTGCAGCATCGCCGCGAGCATGTCATCGCGAAACATGAGATAGCCGGCGGAACCGAGAAACCCCAGTAAAACCAGCGGGGCGAGGGCACCGGCTGCGATTAAAAGCCAAGGCCGGAAAGCCACTTGGCGTATGCGGTCGCCGCGCGAAATCGTCACAAAATAGTGCGAATTGGAAGTGCGCGGTTTGGGGAAGCGGCTACGCAGGGACATCGGCAGGACTCTCCGCAATTCACGCGAACCGCGCTTCGGAAGAGTCTGAGTAGAAACCGTTAAGGTTAATAATCGCCAAACACCCGCTCAACCCGTCTTGACCGCTGCCAGCACTTCCTCCGCATGGCCGGGCACCTTCACCTTGTTCCAGATGCGCCGGATTTTGCCATCCGCGCCGATTAAAAAGGTGGTGCGTTCGACGCCCATATATTTTCGCCCGTACATGCTTTTCTCCACCCAGACCCCATAGGCCTCCAGCATGGTCTTCGCCTCGTCGGCGATCAACGGCAGATCGAGCGCGTGTTTTTTCCTGAATTTATCGTGGCTTGCGGGGGAATCGGGCGACACGCCCGCAACCGCCGCGCCGGCTTTGGCAAAGGCGTCTTTTAAGCCGTTGAAATCGATTGATTCCTTCGTGCAGCCCGGCGTATCATCTTTGGGGTAGAAATAAAGCACGAGCTGTTTTCCCTTGAATGACGCAAGCGAGGCGTGCCCGCCGCCGTCGCGCGGCAGTTCGAAATCCGGGGCTTTGTCGCCGGCAACAAGCGCTTTTACAGGCATGGGCCTTCCTTTCGTCGCATTAAACCGCCATCTACCAAGCGTGCGCACTTATTTAGCCGCTAAAGCGCTTTTCCTGAAATGATATATTCCCTCCGAATCGTCCCTCTTTCAGGTTCGGCCAGGGCTAGAGGATTGAAACCCGTTTGGTCGATCAAGCCCGCAATGATGGCGGCCCCCGCCCGTCCGAGGGGCGGGAAAGGCTTCTCCCGCGCGAATCGCGCGTCGGCGGAAGCTCCGGAGAATTGCGTCTGCGCCGCGGGCCTGCGGCCCGCTTCCTGATACGCTTCCTCAGCATATCCGGCGGGCTGATCGGCTGCCTGATGCTGGCCGCCGCCGGCTTGTTTCTGCGCCTCGCGCATGGCCCCATTTCCATTGACGGCGCAGCGCCCCGCATTGCCGCTGAAATTAGCAGCCGCCTTGGCGGCGGCTATGATTTTTCGCTGGGCGCCGCCAGCGTTGAGAACGGCGGGCGCGGGCCGACGCTCGCCATCGATGGCTTTGCCCTCAAGAACGCCGCCGGACGCACCATTGTCGCCGCGCCGCGGGCGGAGGTTTCTCTGGCCTTTCTGCCGCTGCTGGCGGGGTCGCTGCGGCCCTCCAGCCTCGAATTGCTCGATGTCAATCTGCGCCTCAGCATTCTCGCCGATGGTTCGGTGGCGCTCTCCGCCGCCGAGGAGCCGTTTGTGCTCGGCCGTTCGCCGGAGCTTCCGCCGGCGGCCGGGGACGGCCGATAGCGTGTTTCAGCGCGGCTGCGACGGCGACCGAGACACCG
>JANYFM010000300.1 GCA_025362655.1 Hyphomicrobiales bacterium
CAACCCGATCCCCTATTCCATCGTGCCCTACCAGAGCACGCATAATACCGGCGGCGCCATCATGGGAACCGATCCGCGCGCCAGCGCGCTCAACAAATACTGCCAGGTCTGGGATGTGCCGAACGTGTTTGTGACAGGCGCCTGCGTGTTCCCGCAGAACGCCGGCAAAAACCCGACGGGGCCGGTGGGAGCGCTCGCCTATTGGATCGCCGATGCGTTGAAAAACAAATATCTAAAATCGCCGGGAGCGCTGGTGCCGGCGTGACGGGAGCTTGGATTTACGAACTTGACATGGTTGCCCAAGTTGCGTAAGAAGGCGCCATGGCAAATAAATCGCACGTTTTCGCCCCGCAAAAGACCACCGAGCCTCTCCACGCTTGGGAGGAGCCAAGGCTCCGCTTTACTTTGCCGGACGCCGGGCTTGACGGGTCCGCTTATGTGCCCGGCCCCAGGGCGCGGGCGCTATTGCGGGGCGTTAAAATCGCCCAGGACGATCTGCGCGGCTCCGGGGGCGCCTATGAACTGGACCAAGTGCGCCAGCTTTTGCATGGGGTTTCCCGGCAAAGCGTCGATAAGCGCGTCAATGAGGGCAGCTTGCTTGCGGTGCCGGGACCTGGCAATCGGCGTCATTATCCCGCCGTCCAGTTTACTGACGAGGGCGAGGTCGTCAGCGGCCTGAAACCGGTGCAACAGGCCTTGCCGACGCGCAACGGCTTTGCCGTCCTCAACTTCCTCGTTCATCCGGACCCGCGGCTGGGAGGGCGCAAACCCATTGACGCCTTGAAAGCCGGTGAGATTGCCTTGGTGGTCGAGGCGGCCGGGCGCATGGGTGAGCCCGGGGCGTGAACGCTCCCGCGCCGCCGCCGGACATTGGGCGGCGCGAACCCCTGATAATTTTTCTTAACCGCGGGATGATCGTCACCCGGTTTTTCAACACCGCGCAAGACCCGGTCTTTTTCGATGCCGGCCGCCGGGGGCGCTTCAACGCGCCGGATGGCGGCTACGGCGTCCTTTACGCCGCGGAACAAACGCAGGGCGCCTTCGCGGAAACGTTCTTGCGCGAGCCCGGCCGCGGGTTGATCCCGCTGGATCTGCTGCGAGCGAAAAGCTTGGCCCGGCTGGAAATCACGCGTGACCTGCGCCTCGCGAAGCTATCCGGCGCTGGCCTTGCGCGCCTCGGGGCCACCGCTGAGGTCACGCATGGCGGGCTGCCCTATGACGTGCCGCAAGCCTGGTCGAAAGCGCTGCGCCATCATCCTGAAAGGCTTGATGGGATCGCTTGGACGGCGCGGCACGACGATGAGGCTTTGTGTTACGGCCTTTTCGACCATCCGCCGCCCTGTGTCACCGAAGCTTCGCGCGAGACTGATTTGGATCAGGACTGGTTCTGGGAACTGGCGGAACGCTATGGCGCGGGCATTGCGCCATAGCGTTCCGAAGAGGCCGCTCCGTCCCGCTCGCCGGGCCTGACATAAAATCGCTCAATCCTCCCTCCGCGCAGCACGCTCATTTCGGCAAATCTGCCGATGCGGTCCGCCGGGCGCCGCGTCCACTGCCCGGCCGGGCAGGACGGAATGCGCGCCGGCGGCGCGGTTTTGGCGTTTCGGCCGCGCCATAAATTTGATCTTTCGAACATCGTGTTTTTAAAATTGACGAAGGCCGCCCGCGCCCTTAAAGAACGGGGATGGAGAACAGCTCTTACTTCAATCCCGCCGACTATACCGTCGCCATCAAAAACCGCGGGCGCGCGCCCAAGCCTTGGCGATGGGAGATTTGCGTCGCCGGCAAGAGCAAGCCCGTGCTGCAATCGGACTTTTTCGAGACAATGTCCGAGGCAACCCGGGCCGGCAAGGCCGCTTTGGCGGGATTTCTGGCTGAACGGGCGGCCTAAGCCCCATGGCCCGTCCCCCAGCCAAGGCCGCGCCGGAAAAATTCGCTAAAGCCAAATCCCGCGCCAAAACCAAGCCCGGCCGCCACGTGCGGCTGACCGACGAAGAGCGGGCCCGGTACGAGGAATTGGCGAACCGGACCGACGGCGATCGGAAATATTCGATCAACGTGCCCGTGGACCGGCCCAGAATATAAGTCCGCGCCGGCGCGCGCGGCCATTGGCGGCGGCGGCTGGAAGGCGCTAAAATTTCCCCGACGATTAAAGGGAGGTTGCCTTGCCGCTCACCTATGGAAGCAAACCCGCGCCGCACGGCGGTTTCTGCGCCTGCCTGCCCGCGCCCTCCCGAAGACGCTTCATTGCCACAGCCGCGGCCGCGCTGGCCATGCCCCTGCCCCTGCCGGCCATTGCGCAAACCCCGACGGCGCGTCCTCTCCTCGTTGATGTGCACCACCATGTGGTGCCGCCGTTCTGGTTTGAGGAGGTCAAGGGCGCCATCGAAAAGCAGGGCGGCGGGCGCATTGTGCCCAAGTGGTTCGGCTGGTCGCCGGAGCGCGCCATCGAGGAGATGGACAAGAACGGCGTCGGCACTGCCGTGCTGTCTATTTCCACGCCGGGCATTTGGTTCGGCGATGTTGCGAAAGCGCGCGCTCTGACGCGCCGGGTGAATGAATATTCGGCGCAAATGGGACGCGACAAACCTGGCCGTTTCGGCCTGTGGGCGGCGCTGCCGCTGCCCGATATCGAGGGATCGCTGGCGGAGATCGCCCACGCCTATGACGCGCTGAAAGCCGATGGCGTGGGCTTGCTGACGAGCTACGGCGCGCAATGGCTGGGCGATCCCGCATTCGTCCCGGTGCTGGAGGAACTCAACCGCCGCAAGGCCGTTGTTTATGTCCACCCCAATTCGCCCGACTGCTGCGGCGCGCTGATGAGCTATGTGCCGGCCTTCCTGTCGGAATTCACGCAGGACACCAACCGCGCCATTCTCAGCCTGATCTACTCGGGCGCGACGCGAAAATTTCCGGACATCAAATTCATTTTTTCCCATGCGGGCGGCACCATCCCCATGCTGGCCGGACGCATCCAGGAGCTGGGCGGCAATGTGCCGGCGCTGAAAGAAAAAGTGCCTGAGGGTTTTGAGGCGGAGCTGCGGCGTTTTTATTACGAGATCGCCAATTCCGCCAACAAGGCCGCGATGGCGGCGCTGACCTCGGTCGTTCCCATGTCGCAAATCCTGTTCGGCAGCGATTTTCCGCTGGTGCCGATTCCCGTCACCGCCAATGGATTGCCGAAGCTTGGATTAAACCCCGCGGACATGCTGGCGCTGGCGCGCGGCAACGCCATCGGGCTGGCGCCGCGGCTGGGGGGTTAGAGCCTCTATTTTGACGCGTTTTCTTAACGCGAAGCGGCTGCCGCTTCGCTTGAAAACGCTTCAATACCCCACCGCCCCAGTCCCGCGCTGCCTCGAATCCGCCGCGCCCATCAGCAGGCCGCGCGCGCGGTGAATGGTTTGCGCGGAACCAAAAGCGCGCGTCGGGCGCGGTTTGTGGCCGAGCGCCTCCAGCAGGCGAAGCGTGTCGGGCGAAAGGCCGCGCTCAAAATCCATCGCGTCCGGCTGCCATTGATGATGAATGCGCGCGGCCTCTGTGGCCTCCGCCGCGTTCATGTTGAATTCGGTGATGTTGAGGATGATCTGCAAAACGATGGAGATGATGCGCGATCCGCCGGGCGAGCCCGTGACGATCTCCAGTTCCCCGTTGCTGAACACCAGCGTCGGACTCATCGACGACAGCGGCCGTTTGCGCGGCCCGGGCGCGTTGGCCTCGCCGCCGACGAGGCCATAGGCGTTGGGCGCATTGTCGCGGGCGGCAAAATCATCCAGCTCATTGTTGAGCAGCACGCCGGTTCCCCCGGCCACCAGTCCAAGGCCGTAGGAAAAATTCAGTGTATACGTATTGGCGACGGCGTTGCCGCGCGCGTCAACCACGGAGAAATGCGTCGTCTGGTCGCTTTCAAAGGGCTGCGGACGGCCCGCCGCGATTTCACCGGAGGGGCGCGCGCGCTGAAGCGAAATCGCCGCGCGCAGGCTCTCCGCATAACGTTTGGAGACGAGGCCGGCGACAGGGATTTTGACAAAATCCGGATCGCCCAGAAACGCCGCGCGGTCGGCGAAGGCGAGCTTCATCGCCTCGGTGACGAGGTGGAGCGCGCCGGCTGAATTGTGCCCCAGGGCGCCTAGCTGAAACCCTTCGAGAATATTGAGAATCTGGATCACATGCACGCCGCCCGACGAGGGCGGCGGCATCGAGGCAATTTCGCGCCCGCGCCAGGTTCCGCGCACCGGCGCGCGTTCAAGCGCCTTGTAGGAGGCCATGTCCTCAAGCGTCATGCGCCCGCCCGCGCTGTTGACGGCGGAGACGATTTGGCGCGCGGTTTGCCCGCTGTAAAAACTTTGCGGGCCGCCGCGCGCGATGCCTTCCAGCGTGTCCGCGAGGTCTTTTTGCACAAGCCGCTCGCCGCTCCGCAACGCGGCGCCGTCATCATGCAGAAAGACGGCGCGGCTGGAGGGGTAACGCGCCATGCGCCGCGCGGCGAAGGGCAGGGAATCCGCGAGGTCGGCGTCAACCTCAATTCCATCACGCGCCAAGGGTATCGCGGGCGCGATGAGATCAGCGAGGCTGAATTGGCCGGAGCCGTATTTCGCATGCGCCAGCGCGAACCCCGCGACCGTGCCGGGCACGCCGACGCCAAGGCCGCTCGATTGGGATTTCTCGGGCTCGAAGGCGCCGTTGCCGTCCAGAAAAACACCGGGCGTCGTCAGCGCCCCCGCCATTTCGCGGTAATCGATGGCGATGGTTTTCTTTTCGCCGGCGAGATGGATCATCATGAAGCCGCCGCCGCCGAGATTGCCCGCGCGCGGCAGGGTGACGGCGAGCGCGAAGCCCACGGCTATCGCGGCGTCGACCGCGTTGCCGCCGGCCTTCAGGATTTCAACGCCGATGCGCGAGGCCTTCTCCTCCTGGCTGACCACCATGCCGCTGCGCGCCAGCACCGGCAGCGAGCGCGCAAAGGCGGATATGATCGGCTCATCCGCCGGCGGAGGGAGTGTCTGGGCGCGCCCGGGAGAGGCGGCGAGAAGCGTTGCGCCGGCCAGCCAGTCCCGGCGGGAGAGACGCAGGCTCAATTGCCCCCGCGCCCCCGGCCAAGGCTTTCCCCGATGGTGCAGGAAATTCGCGGCTGTTTGGCCTGAGCTTGCAGCGGGTGCGGAAAGCCGCCGGAGGCGCGGCGCGTTCCTCCGCCGATGGAGGCCGGCGGCCGGGCCGCGATTTCACGGATCAGCTTGCCGCGCGTCGCATCAACGAAGCTCTTGGTGTCGCGCACGGTGATCGAGAAAGCCTCGGGCCCGCCGATGACGCAATCCTCATAGTAAATATCGAGGTCCTTTATGTCGGCGGGGCTGAACCATTCGCGGATGCCGACAAGCGGCAAGCCGTTAATGGTGATGCCCTGTTCCAGCGCCTCGTCCCGCGCATGGGTGACGATGCGGCCCTCGTTGTTGGGGCCGTCGCCGGAAATATCGATAATCTGGCGGGCGCCTTTCAGGCCGTTGTTGACGAACAGTTTCGAGCTGAAATCGATGGCGCCCGAAATCGACGTGCGGCGCGCCCGGCGGTAGGGCGCGTTCTGGAGCTTGTCGGCAAAAGCGGCGGCGCTGGCGGGACCATCGATCACCGTCCAGTTGAGCAGAATATCCTGATCATTGGCGGACGCCCATTGAATATAGGCGACAGCGATTTTGCCATGGGCGCCGGATTTGAGCGCATTAAGAAAATCCGGCGAGGTGAAGGCCTTCACATAGCCCTCGCGCTGCAAAACCTGCTCGGCGCGGTCCATCGAATAGGAAATATCGACGGCGAGGACGAGTTCCACATCAACCTCGGCGGCGCCGTCGCGCGCGGCGGCCGGTCCCGCCGCCGCAAAGGCGAATGCCGCAAGGGCGCAGGCCCTAAGTTCCCGCCAAAGCCCCGGCGGCTGGTTTCGCTTCGAGGCGGCCATTGAGCTCTCCCGGCGCTGTCGTCCCTGCTTCAGCATGGCACGCCGCGCGCCCGCATGAAACCTTCGCCAGGCCCCGGCGGTAAAAATCTTTGTCCCGGGGTCCGCCCAAGCGCTTTGCCGCGCGGCGGCGGAATGCCATGGTGGCGCAAACCGGGGCAGCCCATGAAAAACCATTTCG
>JANYFM010000308.1 GCA_025362655.1 Hyphomicrobiales bacterium
ACCGACATTTCCTTGCCGCCGAGCTGGTCGCGCATCACTTGAATTTTATATTTGGAATCGTCGATATATTCGGACTTCGGATACTTCTCGATGAGCTGGTTGAACATCACCAGCGCCTTTTCCGCCCGCTCCTGGTCGCGCGAGATATCCGGCACCTGATTGTATTGGGACATCGCCGCGAGATACATGGCATAGGGCGCGTCGGGCGAGGTCGGATAGAGATTGACGTAGCGCTGCGCGCTGGTGATCGCCTCGTCATAATTTCCGCCCTGATAATGGGCAAAGGTGGTCATGATCATGCCCTTCCGCGAGGCGGCGGTGAAGGGATGCTGCTTGTCGAGATCGGTGAATTTTTTGGCGGCGCCCTCGGCGTCGCCCTTGCTCAGACGCGCGAGGCCCTGATCGTAAATCTGGTCCGCCGGCTCCTCCGGCAGCAGTTTCGTCTCATATTTTTCGCCCCCGAAGGGATTGAACCCCTCCAGCGTCGAGCAGGCGGCCATCGGCGAGCAAAGCGCCGCGGCGAGCGCCAGCTTTATCAGCCCGAACCCAGCGGGCGCGGGACGGGCGAAGCGCGCGGCGGCGGGGGCTTCAGCGGTGTTCACGATAGACGATGACATATGCCGACTCTCGGGCTGGCGCGGGAATTTCCCGCGCGCCGGTCAGTGGACCGGCAATTCGCGCCTGTTCTTAACCTAAAGATTTCGTCAGCGCCACATGGCCGACCGCGTTCTTTTGAAAGGGTAAATGTGGCGCCAGCGCGGCATGCGGTCAGTTTCCCCCGCGACAACGGGGGCTGCGACCGGGCTTAGGTCAGTTCAATTCGCCTGCAAAAGCCGCCTGCGCGCCAAAATACTGGCCGGCAGGGGCCGGTTCCCGCTTCGGCGCGCCGTCGATCACAGCATAGGCCGCGCGATCCGAAAACAGGGCCTCCAGCACGGCGACATTCATCTTGTGGCCGCCGCAGAATGAGCGGTACGCGCCGATCAAAGGCGCCCCCGCCAGCGCCAAATCGCCGACCGCATCGAGAGTTTTGTGGCGGACAAATTCATCGCCGAAGCGCAATCCGCCGGGGTTGAGAACCCGTTCGCCATCGAGCGCGACGGTGTTTTCCAGCGACGCGCCAAGAGCAAACCCGGCCTTCCAGAGGCGCTCGACATCGTGAATAAAGCCAAAAGTGCGCGCCCGCGAGAGATCGCGGCGGAACGCGTCGGCATCAAGGTCGATGACCTTTTTTTGGCGGCCGATCACCCCGGCGGCGAAATCGATTTCGACCTCAAGACGGAACCCCTGCTCCGCCGGGCGCAATTCCGAAAAGGCCCGGCCCTGCTCGACCCGCACGGGTTTCAAAACTTTGATATAGCGGCGCTGCGCCTGAAGCTGGACAATGCCGGCTTGATCGATCGCCTCGACAAAATCCGCCGCGGAGCCGTCCATGATCGGCACTTCCGGCCCGTCGATCTCGACGAGGACGTTATCAACACCAAGCCCCGAAAGGGCCGCCAGAAGGTGCTCAACCGTCGAAACCGTCGCATGATCGGAACGCCCGATGACCGTGCAGAGTTCGGTCATCGAGACTTCCGACCAGCGCGCCGCAATAAGGCGCTCATGACCGCCGGGCAGGCCGGTGCGAAGAAAACAAATGCCGGAATTGGCGTCGGCGGGATGCAGAACGAGACGGACGGGAGAATTGGAATGGACACCGGTGCCGGCAACAATGGCGCGCGAGCGCAGCGTCGTCTGTCTGGCAAACCGCATGAATATCCCAATCCTGATTTCGAAGCCGGACGTCCGGCCGCCTGTTGGAGGGGCTGATGACAGCTTCAAAGAGCCCTGAAAAACGCCCCGGGCAAAGCAAACTCGACTAAATCTTTTTTTCTCATCACAATCGGATTTAACAACGCATACGCTTGATTCCGATAACCTAAAATACCCCTCTGAGCGGCTTAGGCCAAATCACGCTTTCTTACTCTCTGTTACATCGGCGGCGATCCCACAATTCACCCTTCAAGGCAGAAATATTTCATATCTATCAAATAATTACGGCGTCCGGGCTATCCGGACGCCGTTGTGAATAATATGCCTGCCCCGAGGTCCGCTCAGCTCGACTGACGGCGCAGGAATGCGGGGATTTCCAGTTGCTCGTCCTCGTGGGCGCGCTGCGTCGCGGCAACCCGGCCATGGGGATCGAGATGCGCCTGCTGGCGCGGCGGGGACGCGAGCTGCGGGCGCTTGGCGTAATCGGAATGGAACTCGGCAGGCGGCGCGGCGGCGGGGCGGGCCTGTTGCTGCGGCGCATAAACGGGCGCCGGCGCGGGGCGGCGCAGGACCGGCTGCGGCGCGGGCTCGTCCTGCCGGCTCTTGCTGAACCCGGCGAGCCGCTCCAGCAGGGTGCGGCGCTTGCCCTCAACACTGCCTTCGGCCTGCGGCGCTCCGCCCCGCTGCGCGCGGATTTGATTCTGCGCGGGCATCGGCAGTTCATCAACGGTGGGCATCCGCGTGGCACGCACGGGCTGCTCCGCCGCCGGGGGAATGAACGGCCCCGATTGCGGCTGATATTCGGCGCGGCGGGGCGCGCTCTGGGGCTCCGCATATTGCGCCGGGTTTTGCCGTACTGGCTGCAAGCTTACCTCGGCATGCGCATATTGCGGGCGCTCGGTCGCGGGAGCGGGCGCCGCGAATTGCAGCGGCTGCTGCACGGGCTGGTAGGGCGCGGGCACAGGGATCGCCTGCGCGGCAACGGCCTGCGCCGCTTCCGGCGCGCTGCGGACGGCGGCGGCCGGGATCTGGCGGACCGGCTGAGCCTGCGCCGCTTGAGCCTGCGCCCGCAAACGCTGGGCGGCCTCGGCAATGCGAACCTCCGCCTGGTCGATCTCCAGGCTGTGGGCGGTCTTGTCGATGCCTGTCGCGACGACCGAGACGCGGATAATGCCCTCAAGGCTCTGGTCGAACGTCGCGCCCAGAATAATGTTCGCCTCGTCATCGACCTCCTGGCGGATGCGGCTGGCGGCCTCGTCCACCTCGTAAAGCGTCATGTCATTGCCGCCGGTGATGGAAATCAGCAGGCCGCGCGCGCCCTTCATCGAGACTTCGTCGAGCAGCGGGTTGGCGATGGCCGCCTCCGCCGCCTGAATGGCGCGTTTGTCGCCGGAGGCCTCGCCGGTGCCCATCATCGCCTTGCCCATCTCGCGCATGATGGCGCGGACGTCGGCGAAGTCGAGGTTGATGAGGCCTTCCTTGACCATCAGGTCGGTGATGCAGGCGACGCCGGAATAGAGCACCTGGTCGGCCATCGCGAAAGCGTCGGCGAAGGTGGTCTTTTCATTGGCGACGCGGAACAGATTCTGGTTCGGAATGACGATCAGCGTGTCGACCGCCTTCTGCAATTCGGTGATGCCGCTCTCGGCGATGCGCATGCGGCGCACGCCTTCGAACTGGAACGGCTTGGTGACGACGCCGACGGTGAGGATGCCCATGTCGCGCGCCATCCTGGCGATGACCGGCGCAGCGCCGGTTCCGGTGCCGCCGCCCATGCCGGCGGTAACGAACACCATG
>JANYFM010000320.1 GCA_025362655.1 Hyphomicrobiales bacterium
GCCGACATGGCCTTTCCAGAAAACAAGATCGCCGCGGCGCAATTCGGCGCCGGCCGGAATTTCCGCGCCAAGCGCCCGCTCCATCATGTCGGTGTCGCGCGGCGCGGCGATGCCGCAGGCATGAAGCGAAATCTGCACAAGGCCGGAACAGTCGAGCCCCGCGAATGTCTTGCCGCCCCAGAGATAGGGCGCATGGAGAAAGCGCTCGGCAATTTCAACAAAATCCGCCGCGAAGTCCCCTTCCAACGCCAAATGACCGGCCCAGGCAAAGCCGAGGCCCGCAATTTCAGCGAACCCGTCCCGCGTTGCCGCGCTGTAAACGCGCGCGCCCATCGGCAACGCCATGACAACTGGGGTTTTCATGTTCGGCTCGGGATAGACGAAGGTCCGCGCCGCGCTGACAAAATGGGTCGGCGCGCGGATGTCATTGCGCAGCGCCTCGGCCGGGAGATAGCCGACATAGGAATCGCCCTGGAGCTGGCCCCAGGCCCAGCCCTCCTCGTCGAGTTCATAGACCGTGACGCTCTCGCCAAAGAGCGCCTGCGTGTCGATGGAGCGGTCGCGGCGCGGCTCGGGCCGGACGTCAACGCATTCGTCGACGACGCGCATTGCGCCGCCCACTAGGTAACGCGCCGCTTCAACATGGCCGCGCAAGCGCTCCGCAGCCAGATCGGGCCGCGCGGGGGTTATGCGTTTGTCGAAAATTTCCGTCATGACGGTCAGCCTGGCAGAGCCCGCGCTTTGGCGATGACGAGATCGCCGAGCGTCTCCACATAAAGCGCGCCTTTGACAGTGCGCTGGATAATAACATTGCGCCGGTCCGCCTCATCGCGCCGCCGGGAAACAATGGCGTGACGGCCCATCGAGTCGAGCGCGCGGGTGATAACAGGTTTGGTGACCCCCAGTTTCGCGGCAAGGCCGCGCACGGTGTGCGGCGGATGCTCGAGATAAACCGTCAGCAAAATCGCCAATTGGCGCAGCGTGAAATCCGGCATTTCGCCCGGCTTTGCGGCGCGCACAAGACCGAGCGACAGCTCATTCAGCAAGCGCAGCGCCTGCTCGGTGTTGACCGCAACCCCCATCCGCGCACCACTCAACGCCACACTCGTTTCGGAGCCGGATTATTCGCGGTTTCGCGCCGCCGCGCAAGTTAAGTTTCTTGGCAGTCAGGTTTCTTGGCGGTCAAGTTGCTTGACGACTGTTCATCCCCGCCCGCCTCTGACCGCGCGCACGGATAATGCCGCGGCGATCAGGCTGCCGCCGACAACGGTCATCACGCCAGGCGCGCCCGCCGCAACCGCCACGATGGAAGCCAGAAACGGCAGGGAAACCTGGCCGATGCGGTTGCCGGTGATGCGCAGCGAAAGAGCCGTGGCGCGGGCGCCTGCGGGCGCGAGCTCCAGAATGCTGGTGAGGCTCAGAGTCGTGGCAAGCCCAAGGCCGAGCCCCAGCGCGGCTGACCCCGCATATAACAGCGGAAGCGAGGAAAGCGCCCCGAGGCTGGCATAGGCGGCGCCCGACAGGCACATGCTCCACAATGTCAGGGGAACGCGCCCGGCGGCGGCTATCAGCCGCGAATAGAATAATCGCGAGACAATGGCCGCGCCTGAGCGCACCGTCAGGATCATGCCGATGTGGCTGACGCCGATGCCGCGCTCGACCCCCAGCAGCGGCAAATAAATGACGATCAGGTCCTGCGCGGTGATGGTGATAATGCTGGCGACCAGCGTGATGACGAAGCCGGGAATGCGCAGCAAATCCGCCACGGCCACACGGGCGGGGGCCGCCGCGCCGAGCGGAACCGGCTTGGCCGCGGGCAGCGCCAGCGAGATGAGAAGGGCCAGCGCCGCGACGGCGAGGCTGATGGAAAACAGCGGCATGGTTTCCGGCACTTTGGCCTCGCCGCCGGCCCAGCCGACGATGAACGGGCCGAGCCCCTGGCCGATCCCGTTGGCGACAAGAAAATTGCCGAACATGGCCTCGCGGTCGCCGTCTCCGGCGGCGCGCACGCAAAGCATCTGCTGCGAGGCCATGAGGAAGAGATGGCCGACGCCCAGCACCGTCGTGAAGCCAAGAACCATCAGCGCCGTGGGGGCAAAAAACAGCAAGCCGAATGCCGCCGCCAGCATCAGCGCGGAGCCGGCGCGGGCCGTGCGCGCGTCATGCCCGAGGTCCAGATAGCGCCCGACATTGACCGCCATCAGCATCGGCAGCAGAGCGAAGGCCGCGGAGATCGCGCCGAGCCAGACGACCGGCAGATCAAGCTCCAGCACGCGGTACGAGGTGGTGACACGGATCATGCCCGTCAACGTTTGCACAATGAGCCCATGCAGCATCAGCGGCGCGACAAGGCGCCAGTCGATCCTGCGCGGGGGCTGGGCCGCCGTCATCAATCAATATCTCCTTTGGATTTGCATCACCGCCGCTTGAAACGCCGCTCCAGCACGTCGTACAACAGCCGCGCGGTTTGCGCGTCGCCGCCCTCGGGCTTGCCTGGCCGGGCGGCGGCGTTCCAGCCGTAAATGTCGAAATGCGCCCAGGCTTTTGCCTTTTCCACAAAGCGCCGCAGGAACAGCGCCGCGACAATCGAGCCGGCAAACGGGCCGCTGGCGACGTTGTTGAGCGCGGATATTTTGCCGTCGAGCCAGGCATCGTAGGGGTCCCACAGCGGCAGCCGCCAGACGGGATCATTGAGCGCCATGCCGGTTTTCGCCAGCTCCAAAGCCAGCCCGTCGTCCATCGTGTAAAACGGCGCGATTTCCGGCCCCAGCGCGACGCGCGCCGCCCCTGTAAGCGTGGCAAAATCGAACAACAGCTCCGGCGCCTCTTCGTCCGCCAGCGCCAGCGCGTCGGCCAGCACCAGACGCCCCTCAGCGTCAGTGTTGCCGATTTCGACGGTGAGGCCCTTGCGGCTGGGGTAGATATCGCCGGGGCGGAACGCGTTGCCGGCGATGGAGTTCTCGACGATGGGCAGCAGCACGCGAAGCCGCACCGGCAGCATGGCATCCATGATCATATGCGCCAGCGCCAGCGCCGCCGCTGCGCCCGCCATGTCCTTCTTCATCAGAAGCATGGCGCTGGAGGGTTTGATGTCGAGCCCGCCGGTATCAAAGCAGACGCCTTTGCCGACCAGCGTGACTTTCGGCGCGCCGGGCTTTCCCCAGACGATATCGACAAGACGCGGCGCCTGCGAGGCGGCCCGGCCGACCGCATGAATAAGCGGGAGGTTTTGCTTCAGCAGCGCGCCGCCGCGAATGACTTTTGTTTTTGCGCCATGCGCGCGGGCCAGCGCCAGCGCGGCTTTTTCCAGCGCCGACGGCCCCATGTCATTGGCCGGCGTGTTGACGAGATCGCGCGCCAGCGCGAGTCCCCGCGCCTGCCGCGCGACGCGCTTGGCATCGACGCCTGCCGGCGTTAACAGGCGGGGCGGCGCGGCGCGCGTTTTCTTATAGCGGCCGAAACGATAGGCTGAGAGCGCAAAGCCAAGCGCCGCCGCCTCCAGCCCGGGCGCCCCGCCCAGCGGCGCGTTTGCAAAGCGGTAATCGCCCTCCGGCAGAAGCGACGCAAGCCTGCCGGCGAGCAGCGGATCGGTGAAACGCGCCCCCTCCGCCTCCAGCCCGAAAAGGATGCCGCATAACGCGCCCTCCGCCGAGGGCAAAAGCAGATGTTTGCCCGCAGCGGGCTCAAACGCGCAAGCGGAGGCGAAAGCCGCGGCCGCCGCCGGCAGCGCGGCGCGCACGCCCGGCCAGGTTTGGGCCGTGACAAACCAGATGGGTGTCGCGCTCGGCGGCGGGGCGTTGCGGCGTTTGGGCATTCGTGTCTCCGGGCGGCGGGCAAAGCGCTGTTAAGATTCTGTTAGGGTTAACCAATTATGACTCGATCCACAAAGAGCCGGAGCCTCCGGCCGGAAAACGCGCATGATGAGCCCGAAGCACGCCCCCTCCGCCCCCGCCGCGCCCCGGGCCAAGGCCAGGCTGCGCGCCGCAACCGCCGTTGTCGCGATAGCGCTGGCGCTCGGCGGCTGCAAGAGCGTCGGCCTCAGCGATATCACGGGCTCCATCGGCCAGCCCGAAACCAAAATGCCGCAGACCGACGCCGCGCTTCGCCAATATGCGGAGCAATGGGGCAAGCGCTTCGAGGCCAATCCCGCCGACAAGAACGCCGCCATCAATTATTCGCGCGCGCTCCGCGCCCTCACCCAATACGCGCAGGCGGTCGCCGTGCTGCGCCAGACCGCGATCAAAATGCCGAACGATCTTGAAATTCTCGGCAATTACGGCAAGGCCCTCGCGGATGCGGGGCGCCTCGCGGAGGCCGCCGAAGTCCTCCAGCGCGCGCATACAGAGGAGCGCCCGAACTGGTCCATTCTTTCCGCGCAGGGCGCCGTCGCCGATCAAATGGGCGATCACCAGGCGGCGCAAAACTATTATATGGCGGCATTGAAAATCGCGCCTGACGATCCAGCGGTTCTGTCAAATCTCGGTCTTTCGCAGGCGCTGTCGAAGCAATTGCCGCTGGCCGAGCAAACGCTGCGGCGCGCGGCGGAAAATCCAGCCGCCGACGGGCGCGTTCGCCAG
Organism: Hyphomicrobiales bacterium; assembly: GCA_025362655.1. GTDB lineage: Bacteria > Pseudomonadota > Alphaproteobacteria > Rhizobiales > Beijerinckiaceae > Terripilifer. The sequence continues at coordinate 4,578 of JANYFM010000320.1, forward strand.
AATCTCGCGCTGGTGCTGGCTTTGCAGGGCAAGTTCACAGAGGCCGAGGCGACCGCCTCGCGCGATCTGACGCCGGCGCAGGCGGCGCAAAACATCGCAACAATCCGCCGCATGATCGCCCAGTCGAACACGTGGCGCGAACTGCAGGCCATTGACGGGGGCAAACCGGCGCCAGGCAAAGCCGGAACCACCGCGGCCGCGGCCGCCCGCCCGCGCGGCGGCGGCACAAACTAAAAAAGCCAACCGCGCCGCTGATGAAATCCCGGCGGCCAGGCGGCGCCAGCGCCGGCGCGCCGATCAGGGGTTCTGCAGATTAATCTGGATGATCGCCGGCGTAAGGATGACGGCGAACAGCACCGGCAGGAAGAAAATGATCATCGGCACCGTGAGCTTCGGCGGCAGGGCGGCGGCTTTCTTCTCGGCCTCCATCAGGCGGTTGTCGCGGCTCTCCTGCGAGACGACGCGCAAAGCTGTGCCCAGCGGCGTTCCGTAGCGCTCCGCCTGAATCAGCACGGTGACGATCTGGCGCACGGATTCGAGCCCGGTGCGCAGGCCGAAGTTCTCATAAGCGGTGCGGCGGTCGGGCAGATAGGACAATTCCGCCGTGGTCATTTGCAGCTCTTCGGCGAGCGGCACCGACTGCGAGCCTATCTCGACTGACACTTTGCGGAACGCGTGCTCGATGGACATGCCGGACTCGACGCAGATCAGCAGCAGATCAAGCGCGTCGGGGAACGAGCGGCGCATCGAAAACTGCCGCTTGGTGATTTTATTTTTGAGGAACAGCTCGGGAATCTTGATGCCGAGATAGGCGGCGAAAACCGACATGCCGATCCGCATCATCGTCGAATATTCGGGCGGCGAAATCACGAAGACATAGAGAAGCGTGATGACAAACAGAATGATCGGCATGACGAGGCGGCCGATGAGAAACGTGTCCTCCGCCTTTTTGCCGCGGTAGCCGGCCTGCGAAAGCTGGAGTTTCGCCTGTTCCGTTCCAAGCCATCCGCTCAGATTAAACCCGTCGACGATGCGCTTCATCGTGGCTGTCGAATCCTGGCGCAGATTCGGCTTGGCCTGTTTGGAGGCCATCTTTTCGCGCTCGCGCGTGCGGATGCGGTCCCGCTCGACGGAAACCGCGTTCATGCGCTTGCCGAGCGTGTCGCCCTCCAGAAGCGGCATGGTGACGGTCAGCACGGTGGCGATCGCGGCGATGGCCACGAGGATGCTGAACATGAACTGGGGATCGTTGACCTTCTCGGAAAAAATCTCAATCATCGCCGCGGCGCCCTACATATCGAAATTGATCATCTTCTTCATCGACATGACGCCGATGAACATCCAGAATCCGCTCACCGCGAGCACCATTCTGCCGGTGGACGTGATCCACAGGAGCTCGATGTAGCGGGGGCTTGAGAGATAGACGAGCAGCGTGACGATGAACGGCAGCGCGCCGATGATGCCGGCGGAGGCTTTCGCCTCGCTGGACATCGCCTTGACCTTCATTTGCATTTTGGCGCGGTCGCGCAGCACGCGGGAAAGATTCCCCAGGGCCTCGGAAAGATTGCCGCCGGCCTTCTGCTGAATGTTGATGACGATCGAAAAGAAATTCGCCTCGGCTACCGGCACCCGCTCCACCATGCGCTCGGCGCCCTCGGCTATGCTGAGGCCCAGCGTCGTCGCCTCGACAATCTGGCGGAATTCGCCGCGCACGGGCTCCGAGGCCTCGCCGGCGATGATGCGCACGCAGTCGCCGAGCGGCAGGCCCGCCTTGATGCCGCGGATGATGACATCGACCGCGTTCGGAAATTCCTTGATGAACTTGGCGATGCGGCGCTTCTTGCAAAATGACAATATCCAGTTCGGCAGGCCGAAGCCGCCGATCAGAACTCCGGGCACGATGTAAAGCGGGTCTCCGGAGATGTAGAAGACCAGCGCGCCCAGACCGAAGGCAAGCGCGGCGGAGATCAGCATAAACTTGGACTTCGACCATTCGAGCCCGGCCTGGCTGATTTTGGTTTCGAGGCTGAGCTTCTTCGATTTGGCTTTGTGATCGATTTCCTTGAGGCTGTCGGCGACCTGTTTGCGGCGTGCGGTGGAATCGCCGGCCTTGTCGACGATTAGCTTGCTCACCGCGCCGCCCGGCGAGCCCACCGCCGCCTGCCGCTTTTCGGCGCGCGCCTCGCCGGAAAGGTAGGGGTAGACGAAAACATAAAAAACGCCGCCCGCCGCCACCATGGCGAGCGCCGCGAAGATGAGAGATTCGCTATCCATCAGAGCGCCCCGTTCCGGTCACGCGGCATCACAGCTTGACCTTGCCTTCGACCTCGGAGGCGTCAAGCGCGGCCGCCAGACGCTCCTCCTCATTGTAATAGCGGGCCCGCTCCCAGAAGCGCGGGCGCCCGATGCCGGTGGAGCGGTGCCGCCCGATCAGCTTTCCCTGCGCGTCCTCGCCGACGATTTCGTAGACGAACAAATCCTGGGTGATGACCACGTCGCCCTCAAGGCCGAGGACCTCGGTGATGTGGGTGATGCGCCGCGAGCCGTCGCGCAGGCGCGCCGCCTGTATAATCACATCAACCGACGAGACGATCATCTCGCGGATCGTTTTGGCGGGCAGCGAGAAGCCGCCCATGGTGATCATCGATTCGAGGCGCCCGAGAGCCTCGCGCGGCGAGTTGGCATGCAGCGTGCCCATGGACCCGTCGTGGCCGGTGTTCATCGCCTGCAAAAGATCGAAGGCCTCGGGCCCGCGCACCTCGCCGACAATGATGCGCTCGGGGCGCATGCGCAGGCAGTTTTTCACGAGGTCGCGCATGTTGATCGCGCCGGAGCCCTCGAGATTGGGCGGCCGCGTCTCCAGCCGCACAACATGCGCCTGCTGGAGCTGAAGCTCCGCGGCGTCCTCGCAGGTGATGACGCGCTCGTCGTGGTCGATGTAGTTGGTCAGGCAGTTCAGCAGCGTGGTTTTGCCCGAGCCGGTGCCGCCGGAAATCAGCACGTTGCAGCGCACGCGGCCGATGATCTTCAGAATTTCACCGCCCTCGGGCGAGATGGCGCCGAATTTGATGAGCTGGTCGAGGGTGAGCTTGTCCTTGCGGAATTTGCGGATGGTGAGGGCCGGGCCGTCAAGGGCGAGCGGCGGCGCGATCACGTTGACGCGCGAGCCGTCGGCGAGGCGCGCGTCGCAGATCGGCGAGGATTCATCGACGCGGCGGCCGACCTGGCTGACAATGCGCTGGCAGATGTTCATCAGCTGCGCGTTGTCGCGGAAGCGGATATTGGTGAGCTGAATCTTGCCGCCGACCTCGATGAAGGTGCGCGCCGCGCCGTTCACCATGATGTCGGAGATGTCGTCGCGCGCCAGCAGAGGCTCCAGCGGGCCGTAGCCCAGCACGTCGTTGCAGATATCCTCGAGCAGATCCTCCTGCTCGCCGATGGTCATGACGACGTTCTTGATCGAGATGATCTCGTTGACGATATCGCGGATTTCCTCGCGCGCGTTTTCCGCATCGAGCTTGGAGAGCTGCGAGAGATCGATGGCCTCGATCAAAGCGCCGAAAATCGTGCTTTTTGTAATGTAATATTCATCGGAGCGGCGCTGTTCGGGCGGGGCCGGCGCCGCATTGTTGTTTGACGGGGGCGCGGCGGCGGGCGCGCTGGCGCGCGCCGGCGCGGCGGGAGTGCGCGCC
>JANYFM010000360.1 GCA_025362655.1 Hyphomicrobiales bacterium
GCCGCGTCGCGACCCGATACGACCGAAACGCCGTCAACTTCCTTGCCGCCGTTTGCATCGCGGCCGCCGTAAGCTACTGGTTATGAGTCTGGACCCTAATACCCGCGCTGCCCGATAATCCCGGCGCTGGTCACCACCACCCATTGGCGGCCGCGGCGTTCGATGGCGCGGACGGTTCCTGCGCCCGGCAGATTGTCGCCGGGCAGCACTTCGCGCAGTCCCGCGCGGCTCTCCACCAGCGCCGCGCCGCCGCGAACCTGGCGCAGGACATAGGCGGGCAGGGGCGTTTCCGCGCCTGACGATTGGGGCACGCGCGTCTCTCCCGGATTTGCGGGCAGCGCCACGGGCGCGGGCGGCGCGGGCGCCGGCAGTTGGGAGATGGTTGCTGTCGGCTGCGGCGCGCTTGCGGCGCGCTCGACGCGTTCCATGCGCTCGGCGAGGCGGTCCATGCGCGCGCCCTGCTCGCGGTCGAGCCGGTCGAATTTGCTTGTGAGCTGCGCCACGGCGGCGGCGACATTGTTGCGCGTCGCGTCAAGGCCCGTCTTGGTTTGGCCGGCGCTGTCGCGCAGCGCGGCCAGATCGTCGATGGGCGCGAGGCGCGCAACCGCCGCGTCCAGCTTGGCGTCGAGCGCCAGCACGGCCCCGGCGATGCGGCGGGCATCCGCGCCGCCGTCAAACGTGTTGGCGCCGACGAGCCAGCCGCAGCCCAGCGCCAGCGCCACGCTGGCCGCCGTGAAGCCGTATTCCCCCGCAAAAGCGCGGGCGCGCGCCGCGAACCGGCGGACCGGCGGTTTGGCGGGGACGGGTTTGGCGACGGGAAAGGTTTTGGCAACGGCGGCGGGCGGCTTGCCCAGGTTGGCGGCGTGCGCCGCAGCCGTTTTTAGCGCGGGCGGTTTTTCCGCGATAACCGCGGCGATGGCCGGCGGCGCTTTCTCCGCGATAACCGCGGCGATGGCCGGCGGCGCCTGGGGCTTTGCCGGCTCCAGCGCGGGCGGCTCAGGGGCGGCGGTCTTCACCGGCGCGATTGCCTCCGCCGCGGGCGACGCTTCAGCAGCAGCGATAACGGGCGCGGCTTCCGCCATTTCCTGGAGCGCCGGCTCTTTGTCTGTCATCGCAGCATCCGCCATATGACTGCTCTCAGTTCAGCGATGCGCCGATCAGGCCGCCAGCGGTGACCACCACCCATTGCTGATCGCGCAATTCAATCGCGTGGACAATGCCGGCGCCGGGCAACACATCGCCGATCGCCACCCGGCGGCGCCCGGCGGCGTTTTCGACGACAGCCGAGCCGTTGGCATAGACTTCGCGCACAACATAGCCGCGCGGCGGCGCGGCGCTGGTTTTCGCTGCTATTGTGGTTCCGCCCGCCGGCTGCGGCGGCGCGACATAAAGCGGCATCGGCAGATTAAAATACGGCGGCGCGGGGGATTTGCCGGCGGTCGCGGCGGCCTCGCGCGCAGGGGCCAGGGCCGCGCGGTCCATTCTGTCGATGCGCGTTCGCAGCTCGGCCATCGCGGCGGCGGTGGAGGCGCCGAGATCGTCGATGCCGGCTTTCATTTCGCTGACGTGGCGGCTCATGGCGGCTAGATCCTCTCGTGCCGCCGCGGCGTCGATCAGGTTCCCCCGCGCGCGCATTTCCTGCGCCATGTCGGCGGGCGGCCGGGCATCGGTTTTTTGCAGACTGAATATAAGCCCGCATGCGGCCAGCGCGGCAAAGCCCGCCGTCTTCAGGCCATGCGCCCGCGCAAACCGGCGCAGCTTTTCGGCGCCCCGCGCGGATGCGCCCTCGGAATGCGCCGAAACAACCTCTGCGGCGGGCCTTGGGGCGGGATAAGGCGGACGCGCTGGCGAACCGGCAGGCAAAGGCGCGGCGGGGCGCGGCGGATCGCGGCGGGCCGGACCGCCCGCTTCGATGCCGGAGAATGCCGCTCCGGGCGCTGTCTGCTGAGGATGCAGATCCCGGATAAATTCGCCCCCCCGCGCGGCGGCGCGGGGCGGAACCGGCAAGCTCCCCGCATGGGCGGGCATGCGCGGGGCGGGCATGTGCGGCGTCGGCTCCGAAGCGGGAGCGGCGGCCGGCCGGGCGCGTGAATGCAGCTTTCGCAGCGCGGCAACGGTGCTGGAAAAATCTGCGACGATGGGGACGCGCTCATCCCGCCAAGCCCCGGCCTTCACATTGGCGGCGGGGGCAAAGGGGAGACGGCTGCCGGCAAGCGTCTCGGGTATGGCCCCGGCGATCCGCATCGGCGTGCTCGGGCGCGTCGAAAAGCCTTGCGGCGGCGGCGCCGGGCCGCGCTGGGCCGCCAAAGGCCGGACCGGCGGGGGCAGACGCGCGGCAATGGCTGGAGACGGCCCCGCATGCGCAGCCGGCCCGGTTCCCAGATAGATATCCATCAAGTCAGCGAAGCCGTCGGGCTCCGGCGCCGCAGCGACAGACGGCTTGGCCGCCGGCGCCGTCTGCGGCGCGGGGACGGGCGCGGCGGCGGACAGGGGCGCGAACCGGCGGGAATGAAGGAGCGACGGCGCGGCGGGCGGGAGTTGCGGGCGCGGGGTAGTTGGGAACCGCGATGCCGCGAAGCAGGCCGATGATTTCAGTGAGCTGGGAGGGGACTTTGCCGAAAGATTCTGAGCCCGGCGCCGTCGGGGGCGCGCGAAACGACTCCGCCGATGCGGCGGGCGCGGCGCGCGAAAGCGCCTCAAACCGCGTTCCCGAATAATGCGAAGACATGCCGGCGCGAGCCCCATGGGATTAACGAATTCCCGCATGTTCATTAAGTATGGTTAACGCGGGGTTAACGGAACCTTTGCTGGAGCGGCGCGCAGGGAAAAGTGGGCTTTCTCTGGGTAAATTCGGCCAAACAGCCCCGTTCGAAACCCGCCCCGCCGGCGGACGGCGGGGCGCGCGGGACCCGCTGCCGCCGCGCTGATTCGAAACCGCGCGGCGGCGCGTTGAGATGGTATGCGCGGGTTAACGCGGCGGCGCGCTTCGAAGCGCGAAGCGGTAGGGTTGACCCTTCTTAATCCGCTGGCAAATTTGATTAAAACGCGACCTTAATTGGAGACGGACATGGTGGAATGCATTGCAGCCACCCCTCGGACATCGCGTCATGATCAACTCCGGTCCCTCCGCCTCCAAAACGCTGGCCCCGCGCCGGCCTGAAGCGCCGGATATGCTGGAGCGCATCAACGGCATCGAAGTCAGCGAGGAAATGCTGGCCGACGGCGCCCATGCGGTCAGCGAAATGACCGACGCCGGACGCAACGAGTTTGATCAGCGCATGATCGTGCTGATCGATGTGCTGAAACGCCGGCATCCTCAAATAAAATTCGGGCTCGCGGCGCTGGCCGTCGACTTCCGCCTGCGCGCCCTCGTGCGCCTGCTGGAGGCGACGTTCGTGTGCGGCTGCGATATCGACCTCGTGACGCGGCGCCCGAACATCTCCGCCGCCGCGCTGCGGGCTGCTGCCCGCGAAAAGCTGACGCGCAATCCTGTCGGCCTCGCATCATTCGATATCACCGCGTTTAAAATGCGGCTGGTGCATTGATTTTTTGTTTGCCGGCGCCCCCTGCCGGCGAAACGTCCCCTTGCGCCGCCATGCCCCCGCTGCGCGCGCAAGGGGACCCTTTTTCTTTCGAAGAGCGCTCACTTGGCTTTCGCGCGCCGCAGCGCGTCGGCAAAAGCTCCACCGGGGCCGCGGCGCGGGGCATGTGGAGCGCCGGCGCCAAGCCGGACGAAGCGCGGCGGCGCGGTTTCTAAAGCTTTCGTTAACCATCCCCGCGTGAAGGCGCGCAATAAACGCGAGGACCCGCCGGCTTCACATTCCGTTTCAGTTTTTCAGCCATGATGACGCTTCGATCAACAGATTGAACGCCGGATGCCGCGCAGGCGGCGGGTCAGGCTGACGGAGGGGCGGGGTGACGGCGCCGAAATCAAAACGATCAGGCAAGCTGTTGGCTGCGCTGCTGGCGGTGCTGGCGACGGCGGTCGCGCCGCTCTCTTTCGGCATTTACGAGGCTGCCAGCGTCGAGCAAAGCATTGGCGCATTCGAGCGCACCCATTCGGACCTGGGCAAAGCCCGCGGCGCCGCCGATAGGCTGGCGCAGACAATGACAGGGCTGTTCGCGTCCGATTATGATCCGGCCGGCGCGCGGCGCGCGCGGATGAGGGAGGAAACGGAAGCCGACATACGCACGATTCAGGAGGCGGTGACCGCGCTGAAAGCTCTGGGCACGGGCGCCCTCTCCGACGAGGAGTTCACGGAACTGCTGCGGGCTGTCACCGCCATACAAATCAATACAAGAATTGTTCTGGGAAACAGCGGCGCGGAAGGGGGGATGGACGATAAGCTGGGGAATTTTCTGCACATCTACCGCAGCTCATCGGCAGCGCGCCGCCTGCTGCAGAAATTCGAGACCGCGGTCGCGGGCGCGGCGGCGCGGGAAACGGCGGATTCATTCGAGCGCCTTCGCGGATCGCACAGAACGCTGCTGCTGATTATGCTGTTCGGCGCCTGTGTCAGCCTTGCCACGCTGATCGGGATTTTCCGCTCGACGCGCCGCATCAGCGACGCCAACGCGCGGCTTGAGGAGCACGAGGCGGAGCTTTCGCGCCACAGCCTGCGGTTCAGCGCGGCGCTGGAGAACATGTCGCAGGGCCTGTGCATGTTTGACGCGAACCGCCAGCTCACCATCTGCAATCAGCGCTATGCCACGCTTTACGGCCTTGAACTGGACCAATTGAAGCCGGGCGCCAGCGTCGAAGCGATTCTCGCGATGCGCGTCGCCGCCGGCGCCAGCCCGAAGGATTCGGCCGCCTATGTATCCGGCCGGCTTCAGGAGGCGAGCGCCAACACCTCCTACAAAATTGTGCATGAGCTGCTCGACGGGCGCTTTATCGCCGTCTCGCATGAGCCGCTGGCGGACGGGGGCTGGGTCGCCACCCACGAGGATATCACCGAGAAAAAGCGGGCCGAGAGCAAAATCGCGCATATGGCGCATCATGACGCGCTGACCGCGCTGCCCAACCGCATCGTGCTCGGCGAATGGCTGGAACAAAAGCTGGCGCTGGAGGACAATGCGGAATTCGCCGTCCTGTGCCTCGATCTCGATCTGTTCAAGCGGGTCAACGACACGCTCGGCCATCAATACGGCGACATGCTGCTGTGCCAGGTCGCGGAGCGGCTGCGCGGCAGCGTGCGCGACGGCGACCTCGTTGCGCGCCTCGGCGGCGACGAATTCGCCATCGTGCAGACCGGCGCCCCGCAGCCGGAGGCCGCCGCCTCGCTGTCGCGCCGGATCATTGAAATGCTGAACGAGCCCTTCGATCTCAGCGGCCACCAGATCGTTATCGGCGTCAGCATCGGCGTGTCGGTCGCGCCGCGCGACGGCGCCAAATCCGGCGATCTCGTCAAAAACGCCGATCTCGCGCTGTACCGCGCCAAAGCCGACGGCCGCAACACCTTCCGGTTTTTCGAGCGCGCGATGGACCTGAAAATGCAATCGCGCCGCGTGCTTGAGGTCGATCTGCGCAAAGCCATCAGCGATGACCAGCTGGAAATCATGTACCAGCCGATCCTCAGCGTCGCCGCCTGCGCGATCACCGGCTTTGAGGCGCTGCTGCGCTGGAACCACCCGACCCGCGGACGCGTCGCGCCGGATGACTTCATCCCCTTGGCGGAGGAGATCGGGCTGATCAACACAATCGGCGAATGGGTGCTGCGGCAGGCCTGCGCGGAGGCGGCGACCTGGCCCGCGCATGTCAAAGTCGCCGTTAATCTTTCCCCCGTGCAGTTCCGCGGCGGCGGGCTGGGCGCGCTGGTCGTCTCCGCGCTCGCCGCCTCGGGCCTTGCGGCTTCGCGGCTGGAGCTTGAAGTGACCGAAGCTGTTCTCGTGCATGAGCCCGAATCGGTGACCGGGACGCTCAATCAATTGCGCGCGCTCGGCGTTCGCATCGCCATGGATGATTTTGGCACCGGCTATTCCTCGCTCAGCTATCTCCAGCGCTTCCCATTCGATAAAATCAAGATCGACAAGGGTTTTATGCGCAAGACCTCGACGGACGCCGACGCCTTTGCCATCGTCAAAGCCATCATTTCCCTCGGCAAAAGCCTTGGCATGACGATCACCGCGGAGGGCGTCGAGACCGAGCAGCAGTTTGCGCGCCTCGCGGCCGAGAAATGCGACGAGGCTCAGGGCTTTCTGTTCAGTCCGGCGCGCCCCGCCACCGAGGCGCGGCGGCTGCTGTCGGTGTTCCCGGGCGAGCGGCGCAAAGCCGTCGCGTAACAGCGCCCGGCTTGCCAGGGCGCGGCGATTGCGCAAAGAAAGCCGCGCCGCAAACCCCGAACGCCCCGCCGCATGCCTGAACCCGCCGCTTATTCCCCGCGCAAACCCCCGCGCTCCCGCTTCCTCAGCGTGCGCGGGCTCAACACCCATGTGCGCGAATGGGGCCCGCCCGGGGCGCCGCCGCTGGTATTGCTGCACGGCTCGCGCGACGGCTCGGCGACGTTTCAATTCATGGTCGATGAATTCTCCGGCGATTTCCATTTCATCGCGCCGGATATGCGCGGCTACGGGCACACCCAGTGGAGCCCGGGAGGCTATTGGTTCCAGGATTTTCTCGCCGATCTCGACATTTTCCTTGATATGGTTCTGCCCGGCGTTGCAATCGCGCTGATCGGCCATTCGCTCGGCGGCATGGTGGCGGGCGTCTATGCGGGCGTGCGACCGGCGCGCGTGGCAAAGCTGGTGGCGCTCGACGCTTTTGGCCTGCCCGACAGCGATCCTACGCAAACGCCGGACCGCCTCGCGCGCTGGATCGACACATGGCGCGCCGCGCCCCAGCCATCGCGGCCATACAATAGTTTGGCTGAAATGGCGGAAAGGCTGCGCAAGGCCAATGGCCTCCTCAGCGGGGACAAAGCGCTTTTTCTCGCCGCGCAAATGTCGCGGCGGCGCGCGGATGGCGCGTATGAGTGGAGTTTTGATCCGCTGCACCGCGCGCCTTTCGCGATCGCCCATCGCAAAGCCGAATGGGAGGCCTGCATGCGCCGCATCACCGCGCCGGCGCTGTGGCTTGCCTCCGGGCGCCGGTCACAAATCGACGCGGAGCCCGGCGGCCTCGCCGCACGCGCGGCGCTGCTTGGAAATGTGGCGCTGGAAAAAATCGAGGGCACAAGCCACAATCTGCATCATGACAAGCCCGCCGAGGTCGCGCGCATCGTTGAGGCTTTTGTGGCTTAAGCCAGCCGCGCCAGCAATCGCAGCAGTTTGGCGCGCCCGCCCGGCCCCAGCCGCGCTTCAAGCAGCGCGTCGCAGGCGTTCTGCGCCGCCACCGCCCGCTTGAGCAGCGCCGCGCCTTCGGCGCTCAGATGCAGCGCGTAGGAGCGGCGGTCCATCGGGCGCCGGTCGACCAGGCCGCGCTTTTGCAGCCGGTTGATGAGGACGACAAAATTGGCGCGCTGAATGCCGAGCGACGCCGCGACCCCGCTCTGGTTGAGGCCGGGATTGCCGGCGACAACGCAGAGCACGCCGAATTGCGCGGGAGTCAGGCGCAACGCGCCGAAATCGCGCGTGCAATCGTCAGAGATGGATATCTGCGCGCGGCGCACGGCATAGCCGATATAGGTGTCGAGCGGCGCGAGATTTATCGCGCGGGCTGTCGCGGGAGCCGCCGTTTTCGCCATTCAGCCCGCCCTCAATTGCGGGCCGCGCTCAGCGCCGCGACGATTTCCGCCGGCACCGGCGCGGACTTAAGCGCTTTGGGATCGTCCGGGTGACTGCCGGTCCATACGCGCGTCTCGAAACCCTCGATAGCGAGATCATGGCGCCGAAACACCCTGTGCGCGATGTCAAAGCTGGAGCGGCGGAATGCGCTGACCTGTGTTTCAATCACGATATCATCGCCAAACCTTGAGGGAAGAATGAATTTCGCGCGTGTGTCCACCATCGGCCAGCCGCGGAAATTGTATTTCGCCATCAATTCGATCTTCTTATAACCGGCGGCCTCGAACAGCATCATGGTGGAGGCGTCGAGCATGGCAAAATAGCGCGGATAGAAAACGATGCCCGCGGGATCGCAGTCGCCCCATTCGATATGCACCGTGCGGCGGTTGACAAACATCGCGCGGCCCTCAGCTTTTGTTGACGACTTTTTCGGCGCGGTGCTCCAGAAAATCCTTCAGGCGCTTTTTCGCCTCCGGGCTTTCCTGCGCCGCCGATGCCATCAGCGCCTCCGCGATGAAGCCCGTGGCTGGATCGGCGGCGGCGATGCGCGGCAGCGCGTGGATCAGCGCGAAATTCGTCATCGGCGCGTTGCCGGACATTTTTTGCGCCAGCTCAATGCCCTTGGCGAGGCCGGCGCCGTCATCAACGACGTAATGGGAGAGGCTCATCGCCAACCCTTCCACGGCATTATAGGTGCGCCCGGTCAGCATCATCTCCTGCATCCGCGACACCCCGATCAGCGGCGGCAGACGCACCGAAGCGCCGCCGCCGGTGTAAATGCCGCGCTGGCCCTCGGGCAGCGCGTAATAGGCGCTGCGCTCGGCGACGCGAACGTGGGTGGCGCAGGCCAATTCCAGCCCGCCGCCGATCACCGCGCCGCGCATCACGGCGACCACGGGCACGCGGCCAAATTGAATTTTCTCAAAAACGCGGTGCCATGAGAGGGAATGCGCGATGCCCTGCGCCATATCCCGGTGCGTCAGCTCCGAGAGATCGAGCCCGGCGGAAAAATTAGGCCCCGCGCCATGCAGCACCACGGCGCCGACATCTTCGGGCAGGCTGGAAAATATCGCATCAAGATCCGCGATCGCGGGATCATTGAGCGCATTGCGCTTGGCCTGGCGGTCGAGCGTGACGATCAGCACAGGGCCCTGGCGCTGGGCGGTGAAGGCGGCGGCAGGGGTCATGGCGGAGTCCGGTTGAAAGACGCGATTGTTGTTGGCGATAGCAAAAGGGGAGTCAAGTTTTAGAAATGCGATTGGCATTGGCGGCGGGCGCGGGCGCCGGTCCCCCGGAATTTTCGGGATTTCCCCCCCGCCCCCCGATTGCCCCGCCCGCCGCTTTCATGCTTTTGTCGCGGCTCCAAAAATCCGGCGCGCCGCGCCGCAAACCCGAAAGCCTGCCATGCGCATTGTCGCACTCGAAGAGCATTTCACCTTTCCCGCGCTCCAGGGGCGCATTGATCCCGCCCTCGTGACCCGCCGCGGCTACCCGCCGCCGGATGCGCCGTCCATGCGGCCTGATATTGACGACCGGCTGAAAGACTTTGGCCCGGCGCGGCTGAAAGCGATGGATGATTTTGGCATTTCCATCCAGGTCATGGGCCCCTCGGGGCCGGGCGCCGATTTGCTGCCCCCCTCCGAGGGCCCGGCCTTCGCGCGCGAGCTGAATGACGCGCTGGCGGCCGAATGCGCCGCGCATCCCCGCCGCTATGCCGGCTTCGCGCATCTGCCGATGACCGCGCCAGAGGCGGCGGCGGAGGAGCTGGACCGCTGCGTCAAAAAGCTCGGCTTTCACGGCGCCATGATCAACGGAACCACGGACGGAAAATTTCTCGACGATCCCTGTTTCGATCCGATCCTGGCCCGGGCGGAGGCGCTGGATGTGCCCATCTACATTCACCCCGGCATACCGCCGCAGGCGGTGCGCGATGCCTATTACAGCGGCCTCAAAGGTCCCATGCCCGCGATCCTGGCCCGCGCCGGCTACGGCTGGCACGCGGAGACGGCGATCCACGTTATCCGCCTCGCCTTGTCGGGCGCGCTGGATAAGCATCCGCGCCTGCAAATCATCATCGGCCACCAGGGCGAGGGCCTGCCGGCCATGCTCGACCGTTTCGATGAATCTTTCGGCGCGATGGTGCCCAAATTTTTGCAGCGCAAGCCCGGCCAGGCGATTCTCGACCAGGTCCACATCACCACCAGCGGCTTCTACAATCTGCCGTCGTTTCTGATGCTGATGCAGATTTTCGGCGCGGATAAAATCATGTTCTCGGTGGATTATCCTTTCAGCGCCAACGCGCCCGCCCGCGCGTTTCTGGACGCGCTGCCCCTTTCGCCGCTGGACCGGGTGAAAATATCGCACGGCAATGCGGACAAGCTGCTGAAGCTGAAGGGGTAGGGGGCGGCGCGGCGCGATGAACGTGTCCGCGCGGCGCGGCACCCGCGCGGCTTCTTTCAAAGCATGGCAAACTTGGTTGCCCTTTCCGGGGGCATCCTGTTAGCTTGGCGAAGACGGCGAAGGGCGGGGAAAACCGCGCCGCGCCGGGAAACGCCGCTGGTCAAAGGGGAATTGTTTATGAAAAGATTCGCGCCCGCATTGGCGGCGGCCTTGCTGCTCGCCGCTCCCGCCCTCGCGCAGGACAAACAGGTCAATCTGAAATTCTCCAGCTGGGTGCCGCTGGCGCATCCGCTTTCCGGCGGCACGAAAACCTGGATGGATTCGATTGAGAAAGCCTCGGGCGGCTCGATCAAAGGCACGCTGTTTCCCGCCGAGCAGCTTGGCAAAGCGTTCGACCATTACGACATGGCGCGCGATGGCATCGCCGACGTGACCTACATCAACCCCGGCTATCAGCCGGGCCGCTTTCCCTATATCGCGGTCGGCCAGATTCCCTTCACCTTCTCCAGCGCCGCCAAGGGCACGGCGGCGCTCGATGCGTGGTATCGCAAATATGCCGCGCTGGAAATGAAGGACACCAAGTTCTGCCTCGCCTTCATGCACTCGCCCGGCACGTTTCATTCGCGCAAAAAGATCGTCGTTCCCGCCGATCTCAAGGGCGCGAAAATCCGCCCCGCCCATTCAACCATCGGCGAGCTCGTGACGATGCTGGGCGGCACCAATGTGCAGGGCTCCGCGCCCGAGGCGCGCGACATGCTGGAGCGCGGAGTCGCCGACGCCATCACCTTCCCATGGGGCTCGATGTTTCTCTTCGGCGCCGAGAAGACGGTGAAGTACCATATCGACGCGCCGCTCTATTCGACGATGTTCACCTACAACATCAATCAGCGTTTTTATAACGCCATGTCGGGCGCGCAAAAGAAGGTCGTCGATGATCACTGCACCACGGAATGGGCGGTGAAACTGGCGCAGCCCTGGGCTGAATTCGAGGATGCCGGCATTCCCAAAATGAAGGCGCTCGCCGATCACGAGGTCTATTCTTTGACCGCCGATCAGATCGGCGAATGGCGCAAGACCGTGGAGCCTTTGCGCAAAAACTGGTCTGATGCGGTGAAAAAAGCCGGCGGCGACCCTGACACCGCGATGAAAGATCTGGACGCCGCCATCGCCAAAAACGGCGCGGGTTTCTGAGGCGGACGGAGACGGCGGCCGCGGCCGGGATGCGCTGATGCACCGCAAATACATGGACGGCTTCATCGACGCGATTGAATGGATCGCCGCGGTCTTCGTCGGCTGCGTGGTGGCGCTCACTTTCACCGGCGTGCTGCTGCGGTATTTCTTCGCCAGCTCCATTCCCGACGGCTATGATCTCAGCCGCATGCTGCAGGGCGTGCTGATTTTCTGGGGCATAGCCGCGACGAGCTACCGCGGCTCGCACATCACCGTCGATCTCGTCTGGGGCCTCGCGGACACCCGCTGGAAGCGCAACATCGATATTTTCGCGACGCTGGTGCTGCTGTTTGTCGTCACCGTGCAGACCTACACTTTGTTCGACAAGGTGGTGGACACGTGGCGCAGCAATCTTCTGACCTATGACCTGCGCCTGCCGACGTGGCCGTTCACCGCGCTGACCTGGACCGGCGATGTCTGCGCCGTGCTGCTGATCGCCATCCGCACGTGGAGGCTGATTTTTCATCCCGATGAAATCGTCGAGGACGTCCAGTTAAAGCCGGTGGAATAAGCGATGCTGGACACCAACCTTGTCGCTGTCATCGGCTTTGTGGTTCTGTTCATTCTGATGCTGCTGCGCGTGCCCGTGGGCATGGCCATGGGCCTCGTCGGCGTCACCGGCTTCGGCTATCTGACGAATTACGAGGCGGCGCTGAAACTCATCGGCCAGACCTCGATGCGGACCGCCACCGACGCGACCTTCGGCATCATTCCGATGTTCCTGCTGATGGGCGCCTTTGTCACCAATGCCGGCATCAGCCGCGAGCTGTTTCGCGCCGCCAATGCGTTCGTCGGGCACTGGCGCGGCGGTCTCGGCATCGCCACAATCGCGGCCTGCGGCGGCTTTGCGGCGATCTGCGGCTCCTCGGTCGCAACCGCCGCGACCTTTTCCACCGTCGCTTATCCCGAGATGCGCCGCCACGGCTATCCCAAGAGCTTTGCCGCCGGCGTCATCGCGGCGGGCGGCACGCTGGGCGTCATGCTGCCGCCGTCCACGGTGCTCTCCGTCTACGGCATCATCACCCAGCAGGATATCGGCAGGCTGTTCATCGCGGGCATCGTGCCCGGCATTCTCGCCATCTGCATGTATATCGCGACCGTGGCGCTCATCGGTTGGTTCCGTCCGGGTTTCCTGCCCACCGCGCCGCGCGCCCCGTGGAAAGAGCGGGCGGGCGCGCTGCGCGATGTCTGGGCGCCGCTGGTGCTCTTCACTTTCGTCATCGGCGGCCTCTACGGCGGCATGTTCACCGCGACCGAGGGCGGCGGCATGGGCGCCGCGGGCGCGTTCATCATCGGTTTTGCGCGCGGGCGCCTTGACCGCGAGGCCATCAAGGGCTCGCTGCTGACCGCGACACGCACGGCGGCCGCGGTTTTCACCATCCTCATCGGCGCGCTGCTGTTCGGCTATTTTCTCACCATCACCCAGGTGCCGCAGAAGGTGACGGAATTCCTCACCAGCCTCGGCATTGGCCGTTACGGCGTGCTGGCGCTGATCATGCTGATGTATCTGGCGCTCGGCTGCCTGATGGATTCCATGGCGATGATCATCCTCACCGTGCCGATCATTTTTCCCGTCATTGTCGCGCTCGGGTTCGATCCCATATGGTTCGGCGTCATCATCGTGATGACTGTCGAGCTCGGCCTTATTCACCCGCCCGTCGGCATGATCGTCTTTGTCATCAAAAGCATGGTGAAAGACGTCGATTTCACCACGATTTTCAGGGGCGTTCTGCCGTTCATCGCCACCGACATTCTGCGGCTCATCATCCTCATCGCCTTTCCCGTATTGGCGCTGTGGCTGCCCTCGCATATGAAATAGGCGGAGACAACGCGGATGCCCATGCCGGTTTCGATTGAGCATGTTTTTGACGTGTCGGCGCGCGTCGCCAAGCCGCTGGAGTTCGGCGACACCGGCCTTGGCGAGCGGCGCGTTATCGATATCACCGGCGGCGCCGTGTCCGGCCCGCGCCTCGCCGGGCGGGTGCTCCCCGGCGCCGATTTTCAAATTATACGCGCCAGCGGCCTGACCGAACTGCACGCCCGTTACGCCATTCAGGCGGAGGACGGCGCGCTGATTTACGTCGTGAACGACGGCATCCGCTTCGGCCCGAAGGCGGCGCTGGATGCGCTGAAACGCGGCGAGCCCGTCGATCCCGATCTGATCTATTTCCGCTCTGTGCCCCGTTTTGAGACATCGGCGCCGAAATACTCGTGGATGATGGAGAGCATTTTCATCGCCTCCGGCGCGCGCCGGCCCGATGCCGTGGAGCTGTGCGTCTACCGGGTGGGGTGATCACCCTCTGTAAGGCTGCCAAGCGAGCGGATGCGCGGCCAGCGCCCGGTCGAGGGTTACAAGGCGCATTTCCTCAACGGCGCATTGGGCGAGCAGCAGCCGGTCGAAGGGGTCGCGCGTCGGGGGGTGGGGCAGGGCCTCGGCGATGGCGTGATGTTCGTTGATGGGGAGAATGCGGATGCCCGAGTCCCCAAGATACGGGGATATTTTTTTTAAGAGGCATGTCAAACGTCAATTTTCCGAGCCGCGATTTGATGGAAATCTCCCAAAGGCTTGCCGTGCTGACAAAGCTCCGGTTTGCAAGGTCACGCAATCCAGCGCGAACAGCGGCAGGCAGGTCCGTTTGCCGGCCTGCAATGATGGGTATGATGATATTGGTGTCCAGCAACAAATCCATGCCGCTAATCAGGCAGCGGGGTTATGAGAAAATTCTCCGGCAACGGGGCGTCAAAATCGTCGGCGACAAAAGTGACCAGAGAAGCCACGCCATGCTCTCGCGCAAGATTTTCGAATACCGAAAAATCGACACCCCCCCGCGGCTTTTCATGGGCGGTTAAATCCAGCACCGGCTCGCCGTCGCGGGTCACAACCACACGCTCGCCCGCCTCGGCAAGGCGCGCGAGGGCTTCGAAATCGTTTTTGAACCGCTCGATGGAAACGTGGCGCATGAGGGGAAAATAGCCGCGTTTCACCCCGCGCGCAAACGTTGTCCCGCGGATTTCAGGCCCCGCGCCGCCCGGCGCTCGACGCGCCCCGTCCCAAGTCATATACCCTCACCAAAAGGGATTAGATCGATCCGCGCCCGCGGTTTCAATCATTCCGGCCCGCCCCTTGCTCGGCCCCGGGCAATCTGGAGATTTTGGCACATGTGCGGCATTGTCGGCATACTCGGGCTTGGCCCGGTCGCCCCGCAAATCGTGGAGGCGTTGAAACGCCTTGAGTACCGCGGCTATGATTCAGCCGGCATCGCCACGCTGGAGTCGGGACGCCTGACCCGTCGCCGCGCCCAGGGCAAGCTTCGCAACCTTGAGGCGCTGCTGGCGGAACAGCCGCTGAAAGGCGCCGCCGGCATCGGCCACACGCGTTGGGCGACCCATGGCAAGCCCACGGAGAACAACGCCCACCCCCACGCCAGCGACAAGCTCGCGGTGGTTCACAACGGCATCATCGAGAATTTCCGCGAACTGCGGGAGGAGCTTGCCGCCGCCGGGCACGTTTTCGTCACGCAGACGGACACCGAGGTCGTCGCTCATCTTGTCACTCAGGCGATGCGCGCCGGGCACGCCCCGCGCGAAGCGGTCGCCGCCTCGCTGCCGCGCCTGCGCGGCGCTTTTGCCCTCGCATTTTTGTTTGAGGGCGAGGAGGACCTGCTGATCGGCGCGCGCCAAGGCGCCCCGTTGGCGGTGGGATACGGCGACGGCGAAATCTATCTGGGCTCCGACGCTCTGGCTTTGGCCCCCTTCACTGATTCCATCACCTATCTTGAGGATGGTGACTGGGTGGCGCTGACCCGCAAAGGCGCGGTGTTCCACGATGCCGCCAACAATGTGGCGGCGCGCGCCCGGCAGCGCAGCCACGCCTCGGCCTTTCTCATCGACAAGGGCAACCACCGGCATTTCATGGCGAAGGAAATCCATGAGCAGCCGGAAGTCGTCGGACGCACTCTGGCCCATTATCTTGACATGTCCGCCGGCCGGGTGGCGCTGCCCTTCGATCTGCCTTTTGATCCCAAAACCCTGACGCGCATCACTATCAGCGCCTGCGGCACCGCCTATTACGCCGGATTGATCGCCAAATACTGGTTCGAGCGGTTCGCCCGCCTTCCCGTCGAAATCGACGTCGCCTCGGAGTTCCGCTACCGCGAAGCGCCGATGCAAAAGGACGGGCTGATGATTGTCGTCTCCCAATCCGGAGAGACGGCGGACACACTCGCCTCCCTGCGTTACGCCAAAGACAATGGCCAGCATGTGCTGAGCGTCGTCAATGTTCTGACCTCCACTATCGCGCGGGACAGCCATGTCGTCGCGCCGACACTTGCGGGGCCGGAAATCGGCGTCGCCTCGACCAAGGCTTTCACCTGCCAGCTCTCGGTGCTGGCCTGCCTCGCTATTGGTTTTGCGCGGGCGCGCGGGGCCATTGACGCCGCCCGCGAGGCTGAGCTTGTCTCCCAGCTCATTGCCCTGCCGGGCCTGATGGCCGAGGCGATCAAGCGCGAGCCGGCGGCCGAGCATTTGGCGCAATTCCTCTCAAAGGCGCGCGATGTGCTCTATCTCGGGCGCGGCACCTCCTTTCCGCTGGCGCTGGAAGGCGCGCTAAAACTGAAAGAGATTTCCTACATCCACGCCGAGGGCTATGCCGCCGGCGAATTAAAGCACGGGCCGATTGCCCTGATCGACGAGGCGATGCCTGTCATTGTTATAGCGCCCTTTGATTCCGTCTTCGAGAAAACCGTCTCGAATATGCAGGAAGTGTCGGCGCGCGGCGGAAAGATCATTCTCATCGCCAGCGAAGGCGCTGCCAAAGACGCCGCCATCGATGCCCACGCGGTCATCGCCATGCCGGATATGCCCGCTGATTTCGCGTCCATCGTCTATGCTGTGCCGGCGCAATTGATCGCTTATCACACCGCCGTTCACATGGGCAAAGATGTCGATCAGCCCAGAAATTTGGCCAAAAGCGTCACGGTGGAGTGAGCCGCTTTCAACCCCGCCCAAAGAAAAAGCCCGGCTGTTAAGCCGGGCTTTCGGTTTTTTGGAACAGGCTGTGTTCAGTACTTGGCGGCCACCGCGGAAGAGGAGCCGAAGTTGAACTTGTAGCTGATGCCGGCGGTGACCGTGTGGGTGGCGAGCTTGGCGCCGCCGCCCCACTGATCGATGGGCGTGGTGGTGAAGAACTGGCGGTTCTGACGGCCGAAATCGGAATAGCGATAGTCGAGATTCCCATACCAATTGCCGGAGAGACGGCCTTCGACGCCGGCGCCGATGGTCCAGCCGGATGCCACTTTGCGCTGGCTGTCGGCGCGGGTCGCGATGCACCAGCCGCTGCCGAGCGTACAAGCGGATGAGTAATCCACCTTCTGGAAGGCCGCGCCGGCGGTGCCGTAAAGCAGCCAATCCGGGGTGACGAGATAACCGAGCTTGCCGCGGATCGCGCCGTCCCAGAGCAGGCGGGAATTCAGCCGGTCGGTGCTGGCGACCACGGGGCGGCCGGGAAGGCTGCCGCTGGTGACCACGCGGTCACCGAGGTTGGCGCCGATCAGGCCCTGGATGCCGACGACGACATTGTTGTTCACCTGAACGTCGTAGCCGATATGCTCGCCGATATAAACGCTGCTCTGATTGAGGCTGCGGTTGGCGGTGGCCGCCGTCAAAATGCCCGGGGGAACGCCGAAGTTGGTGGAGGTCCAGCTATTCTTGCTCCACTGTCCCCCGAGATCGACGCCGAGGTAGAAACCAGTCCACGAAGCGACCGGCGCGGCAAAAAACGGCGAGGGCGGGGGAGCGCTAACACGGCTCGGAAGATCAGCGGCGAGAGAAGCGCCGGAAGCAGCGGCAAACGAAACGGCGGCCAACGAAACAGCGGTGCGGGTAAAGCGACGAAGCATGATTGAACCTTTAATGTCAGCGAATCCTCCTTCGCTTTTAGCAGAAGCCCGGGTTTCGACCAAACGAAAAGGGAATCCGGAGGGAAAGCCGGGGCGAATTGCCGTGAATGTTGCCTGCGTGCAACAGTTGGTATCGACCGGCAAGATAACGTTAGGTTAGGCGGAATGATGCGGGAATGAGTGTTGATCGCATAGGAATGGCTGACCACCGGGCGCGGCATCGCCGCAGCTTAAGCGCGGGCTTTTTCGCCCCCGGACGGGCGGCGCTGACGGCCCTCGTTCTTCACGCGCTTATAGGCGCGGCGCTGCTGTGGAGTGATCGCGCGCCATCGGACCCGGCGAAAACCGCAGCCACGGAAACCCCGGTTGAAATCGTTGAAGAACCGCCGAAAGCCGAGCCGGAAACACCGGTAACGCCGCAAGCCCCGGATACAGTTCCTGCCAAGCTCGAACCCGCCGCGCGGGAGACCCCGCAAGCGCCCTCTCCGCCTGCGCCCGCTCCGCCGCCCCCGCAAGCGCCGGCGACCGCCGCAGTGCCGCCGGCTCCCAATCCCGCCGCGGGGCCTGTCCGCCCAGCCCCGCCGGCGGCGGAGGGAGCCGCGGCTGCCCTAGGGGAGCCTGGGGCCGCCCGTCCGCCGCCTCCGCCTCCGGTGAGCGCGCCTGTGGATAAGCCGGCGGCGCGCAAAGCCGCCACGCCCGGCCCATCAGCAGCGACGGCGGAATTCTTTCTGGTGCCGGAGAGTTTTGAGAAAGCCGCCGCCCCCGCGGCCGGGCGGGAAACCAATGACGAATACAAAGGCGCCGTCTACGAGCGGCTGGAGTTCGCCAAGGGCGATGGCGCCGGCCAGCGCGCCGCCGGCGCCGTCGTCGTGACCTTTATGCTCGACCAAGCCGGCAATCTCGTCACGCTCTCGCTTGTGCGCCCGACAGGCAATCGCGAACTCGACGCGCAGGCCGTCGCGCTGGTGCGCCGGGCCGCGCCTTTCCCCAAACCGCCGCCGGGCGTGTTGCTGACCTTTTCGCCGCTTGTCATATTCGGCGCGGGTGAAGCGCCGCCGCGCTGATATGGCTCAGCTCAGGATGCGCACCGCGCTTTGCAGGGTGATCCAGACGCCCCAGGCGAGGGGAATGCCGACCCCGAGCCAGGCCAGCGCGGCCTTTGCGTCAAGACCGCCTTTGCCGATGCCATAGGAGCCGCCGGCCCCGGCCACCGCCGCCGAGGCGCTGGCTTTTGCCTGGAGCGCGGCGACATCCGCCTCATTCATGAACCACTTCGCGGCGACGGGCCGGATCAGGAAGTTGCAGACGAGTCCGCCGGCCAGCATTGCCGCCAGCACGTAGGTGGTGACATCATAAAGCCGGTCCGCCGGCACGCCTGCCGATTTGTTGAACTCGCGGATATAATTGACGACGACGGGGCCGATAATTCCCGCCGTCGACCACGCCGTCAGCAGCCGCCCGTGGATGGCGCCGACGAACTGGGTGCCGAACATATCCGCCAGATAGGCGGGCACAGTGGCGAAACCGCCGCCGTACATCGACAGAATGATGCAAAAAGCGCTGACGAACAGCACTTTCGAGCCCATGTGCGCGAAGGTCGGGGCCGAAGCGTAGAGCGCGACACCGATCAGGAAGAAGCAGAAATACGTGGCTTTGCGGCCGATTTTATCGGACAGCGAGGCCCAGAAAAACCGCCCGGCAATGTTGAACAGCGACAGCAGCCCCGCGAACCCGGCGGCGATGCCGGCGATCGCTGTTTTCTGCCCGGCGTCGAGCTGGGCGAAGCCAAGCTCCGGCTTGCCGATCAGCGCGCCGCCGAAAATCTCCTGGAGCATCGGCGAGGCCATGCCGATGATGCCGATGCCGGCGGAGACATTCAGGCACAGCACGCCCCAGATCAGCCAGAACTGCGGGGTTTTATGCGCGTCCTTGAGATGCACCTGGCCGGACGTGATCATCGCGTTGACGGCGGCGGGAGGCGTCCAGCCCTCCGGTTTCCACCCTGCCGGCGGGATGCGGTAACCGAAAGCTCCGGCCATCATGAACACGAAATATCCGGCGGCCATCACGAGAAAACACTGCCAAACACCGACGGACGCTGGCGTTTTGAAATAGTTCATCAGAAAGTTTGCCAGCGGCGATCCGATCATCGCGCCCCCGCCAAATCCCATGATCGCCATCCCCGTCGCCATGCCGCGCCGGTCCGGAAACCATTTCACGAGGGTCGAAACCGGGGAAATGTAGCCCAATCCGAGGCCGATCCCGCCGATGACGCCGGAGCCGAGCCACATCATCCACAACTGATGCAGGTAGACGCCGGCAGCCGAAATAACGAGCCCGCCGCACCAGCAGCAGGCCGAGACGACGCCTGCCCGGCGCGGGCCGACGCGCTCCAGCCAGCCGCCCCAAAGCGCGGCGGAAGAGCCCAGCAACACGAAAAACAGCGTGTACATCCAGCCGAGCTCGGGCACCGTCCAATCGCAGCTTGTCGAGAAAAGCGCCGTGAATATGCTGGAGCCGGCGGGGCAGGCAACCGGTTTGCCCGCGCCCAAAGCCTGGCTCAACGGCAGCCAGAAAACGCTGAAACCATAGGCCATGCCGATGCACAGATGAATGGCGAGCGCGGCGGGGGGCACCAGCCAGCGGTTGAATCCGGCGGTTGCGATGATGCGTTCGCGGTCCAGCAGGCCCGGCAAGCGCAATTCTGTCACGGGCAATTCGACAACAGGCACGGGCGCGGTGATGGTCAAAGGCTTTCCCCCCGGAAATGGTTTCTGCTGCGCGCATGAAACCTTGATCGCAGCCGCTGTCTACGGGGGCCGCCGGGGTGGATGCAATCAGACGTTAGATCAATGCGGGAGGGGCGCGCGGCCTTTTATCGGCAGCACCCGCCCGGCCCGCCACCCCCGGCGCCGCGCAGGAGCGCCCGCGATGGCTTTCTGATTCGCCTGGCGCGCCGCCTCAAAAGCGCCGCTCAATCACACGCCGCGCAATTTCATTGACCGCCCCCCGCAAATCACGTAAACATCTCTTGCTGCATCGCAGCGAAAGCGCGCCACCTTCGCGTACGCCGGGTCTCCGGCGCCAGGTTGAGCCGCTTCACTCCCGACGTGACAGCGCCCGGAAACGCGGGGCCCGTCCACACTCCCATCCCCGAAACCGGGCGTTCGGCCGCGCATTGGCGCGCCGCGCGTTCCCCTTTGAAAGATACATTGTGACTCAATTCTCCGATCTCGGCCTTGCCGGGGGCCTGCTCCGCGCGCTCTCCGATCAGGGTTACACGATCCCGACGCCCATCCAGACCCAGGCGATTCCACCCCTGCTGCAAAACCATGATCTCCTCGGCATCGCCCAGACGGGCACCGGCAAGACGGCGGCATTCGCGCTGCCGATCCTGCATCACCTGCTCGCCAATGACGTTCGGCCCGCGCCCAAGACGGTGCGCGCCCTTGTGCTGGCGCCGACGCGCGAGCTGGCGCTGCAAATTCACGAGAGCTTCCGCGCTTACGGGCGCTTCACCAAGTTCCAGTTCGCCTGCGTGCTCGGCGGCGTCGCCCAGGGGCCGCAGCGCCAGTCGCTGGCGCGCGGGCTCGATGTGCTCGTCGCGACGCCCGGTCGTCTGCTGGACCATATGAGCCAAGGCTCGGTGCGGCTTGATCAGACGCGCTTCTGCGTGCTGGATGAGGCCGATCATATGCTTGATCTCGGCTTTATTGTGCCGATCCGGCAGATCGTCGCCAAACTGCCGAAAACCCGTCAGACCATGTTCTTTTCGGCCACCATGCCGAAAGAGATAGCCTCGCTGGCCAACGATATGCTGCACAATCCCGTCCGCGTCTCGGTTGCGCCCGAGGCGACGACCGTCGACCGCGTCACGCAGGAGGTGTTCCTCGTCGAGAACGCCCGCAAGACGCAGTTTCTGGTCGAGCTTTTGCAACGCCCGCAGGTCAAGCGCACCATTGTTTTCACCCGCACCAAGCGCGGCGCGGACCGGGTTGCCGGCTATCTCGATGCCGCCGGTCTCAACGCCCAGGCGATTCACGGCAACAAAAGCCAGGGCCAGCGCCAGCGCGCCCTTGATGGTTTCAAGAAAGGCACCACGCTGGTGCTGGTCGCGACGGATATCGCCGCGCGCGGCATTGATGTGGACGGCGTCACCCATGTGGTGAATTTCGAACTGCCCGACGTGCCCGAGAGCTACGTTCACCGCATCGGCCGCACCGCGCGCGCCGGCAAGGACGGAGCCGCCTGGGCGCTCTGCGATAACGCCGAGCGCCATCTGCTGCGCGATATCGAGAAGA
>JANYFM010000338.1 GCA_025362655.1 Hyphomicrobiales bacterium
ACGAGCATGGCAATGCGCTGGCCCTCGATCTCGACATCAGCGTGATACTGGCCGCCGGAATCGGCGCGCAGATCAACGCGGCCATAGCCGCCGCCCATGGCCGCAGCCTGGACCTGCGCGGGTTTGGGGGCCGGCGCGGGGGCTCGGCCGATCTCCATTCCCTCAAACCAGCGGGAATACCAGCTCTTTTGCGGGACGGCCGCGGAAGCCGCCTTTGACGCCGCGCCCGATTGTGCCGGCGGCGCCAGATTATTCGAGAGAACCCCGCCCGCAAGCGCCGCAAGGACGCCCGCGCCGAGAAGTATTTTGAACGGTCCGGAAAACATGCCGGGCTCCCATATCACCGTAATGCCGCCGGGAAGCCCGGCAGCCTGGGAATGGATATTGCCGGGGATCGCCTTCGTTTCAGTTAATGGGTTTGCCAACGGCGCGGCTTTCGCCGCTACCGCGTCCGCATCAGCCCGGCATCCGAAAGGCGCCGCTGAAAGCCGAGAATCCGGTCATGATCGGCGCAGCTCCAGTAACGCCCGCCGCAAGCGCTCATCATGTCCAGCCGCTCGCGCCAGGAGGCCGGTAGCGGCAGCCGCGCGGCATCAAGCAGTATGGCGCCGAGATAGGCCGCGTCCGTCATATCGGCAGCCGGCGGGGCCGGCGGCGCGTAACCGACGCCGTTAACGGCGTAGAATGTCGTGAAGCCAGGGGAATCCTCCGGCAAATGGATATCCTGCGCCTCGATGTCCTGGGGCAGGCCGATCAGGGTCCGCGTCGCCAGCGGATGATGATCGCCGTAGCGCACCAGCAGAAAAGCCTCGCCGGGAAACCGCCGCGCCAGTTCGGCGCGCAGCCAGTCATCATCCATTTTCACCAGCGCCAGGCGGCGCAGATATTCATGCACTTCCGGGTCCGCGCCGGGCGCGCCGCCGGGCACCTCGGCCCAGGGCTCGTATTTCATATTATAGGGCCAGTGCGCCGACATGGTCTCAACGTAAGCGAACAGGGGCTGGCGCGAGGCCGCCGTATGCGCCCCGATCTGCCGCAGCAGATTGGCGAAGAAAAAACGGTCGCGCGGATTTTCGTCGATATTCCCCTGGGCTTTTTGATCAAAAATTTCAGTGATGCCGATCGATTCGTAAAAACGCGCGACGCCCATGAATTGCTTGGGCCAGGCGGTGAACATCATGTTGCGGTAGCCGCAATCCGCCAGCACCTGCGGCACGGTCTCCCTCAGGCGCCCGCTCATGAAAGGCTGGACAAAATTGCTCATCGATCCGAAAGCGCGGGCCGAGACGCCGGCGAGAACCGAAAATTGCGTCAGCCACGAGGCGCCGCCGTAGGTCTCGACACGCAGATGGCGCAGCGCGCCGTCCTGCGAAAGAAAGAAGGGGTCCAGCGCGTGATCATAGGCGAGGCCGGGAAAGACCGATGGCGGCGTCACCGATTCCTCATGGATGAGCAGAATATGCGGCGCGCCCGGCGCCCGGCATTTCGGCGCGGCGGCGAGCGCCGGCCCGCGCGCGCCGCCTGTCTCGAACAGGCCGCCACGCCGGGCGGCCTCGGCCGTTTCGCCGAAGGAGCGGTAGAAACCGGAAATATAGAGCCCGTCCCAGAAATATTGCGTGTGGCCGCGCTCCGGCAGTCCCGGCGCCCGCGCGGCGGCGATGGCGATGCACAGGGCGGCGAAGGCTGCGGCCCAGCCGCGTCCGGTGACGGCGCGCTCAAACCTGGCGATCAAGACCAGCGCGCCGATGATTGCCGCGGCTCCTGCGGCGCAGGCGAGCCATGGGCCGGGAAATTGGCTTAAAGACCCGCTAAGGTCGCTCCACGACAGGAAGCGGATGAAATCCCAAGCGTGAAAAATCATTCCCTCGGCGGCGCGCTTTAGGATCGCGACGGCGTAGATTGCCGCGGTCACCGATGCGGCGGCGGCGGCGGCGAATAGCGGGCGCCTGCCCGCAAGGGCGAACAAGCCGGCAAGGGCGCCGGTCACCGCCAAAGCCAGCACCCGCGCGGCAGGTTCCGTTTCGTGGCGCCAAATCCATCCGGCAAGCAGCAACGCTGTGATGAGCGCCAGCGCAACCGAGAGCCATGCCGGAAGGCGATAGGCGGGGGGTGAAGCGCTCACGGGACGATGGCACTCCCCCGCGGCGCAAGCCGGCCCGTCATTGGAATGCCCGGATTGCTCATGGCGGAGCTATAGCGGAACCGCGCCGCCCGGCAAACCCTGGAGCCGCTGATGTCAGTCGTTGGCGCGGCTGCGCACGTAGGCCCATAGCAAATCAATCTCGGCTGGCTCCAGCGTGCCGCGCCACGGCGGCATCTGGCCCCTGCCCTCCAGCACGCCTTTGTCAAAACGCGCGCGTTCGCCGGCGCGAAGCTCCCGCAGATCAAAGGACGAGCCGGGATTGCGAAGCTTTTCGCCATGGCACACCTGGCAATGCTCCTCGTAAAGCGCCCCGCCGGCGCCGATGGACGATTGATCCTGCGCGGGCGCGGATTGTGTGAGCCACGCCAATGCGAGCCCGGCGGCAACCATCAGGAACAAACCCCGCATCGCACTCATCCCCGCGCGCGCTTGCGCCGGAGGGGGTTATACGCGCCGCGCGCCCCCTGGCAAACGCTTGCCGGGCATTGCCGGCTCTGGTTTAGTCGCGGCGAGGCGCGCGGGAAGCCGCGCCGGACAAGGGGAACGGTCATGCCAAGCCATTGGGTCACTTTCCGCCAATCCGCTCCGCTCGCGGCCTTCGCCCTTGCGGCTTTTGTGTCAGCCGCCCCGGCGCAAACCGCCGCATTCAAACCGGTGACGCAGTCGATGCTGGAAAATCCCGATTCCGCCGACTGGCTGATGATAAACCGCACGCTCGACGAGCAGCGCTTCAGCCCGCTGGATCAGATCAACCGCTCCAACGCCGGCGGGCTGGCGCTGGCATGGTCGCGCGGGCTGCCGCAGGGCACACAGGAATCGACGCCGCTGGTCTATCAGGGGGTCATGTATGTGATCGCGCCGGGCGCCAGCGTGCTGGCGCTTAATGCGGTCAACGGCGACCTGATTTGGGAATATTCGCGCGACTATCCCAAGGACATGGCGGCGGCGATCCGCTCGCCCAATCTGGCGCGCTCCAAGAGCCTGGCCATTTTTGAGGACAAAATTTACTTCAGTTCGCCGGACGGTTTCATCCTCGCGCTCGACGCGCGCACAGGCAAGCCGGTTTGGGAAACCAAAGCGCACGACTATCATGATAAAACCGAGCACACCGGCGGCGTCATCGTCGCCGACGGCAAAGTTATCAGCAACCGCGCCTGCGAGACGCGCACCGGATGTTTCATTTCGGCGCATGACGCAAAGACCGGCGCGCTCGTCTGGAAGTTTTTCACGACAGCGGGGCCCGATGATCCCGGCGGCGACACGTGGGGCAAAATGGACGGGGAGGCGCGCGTCGCCTCCTCCTGGGGATTGCCGGGCTCGTATGATCCGGTTCGAAAAATTGTCTACTGGGCCATCGCCAATCCCAAGCCCTACACGCGCCTGAAACGCCACGGCTCCGCCGACGCCATCGCCCGCGATGCGCCCTCCGAACTCTATTCCAACTCCACCGTCGCGCTGGAAGTCGGCACCGGCAAACTCGTCTGGCACTATCAGCATCTGCCCGGCGACGATTGGGATGCCGACCATATTCACGAACGCACGCTGCTGCGAGCCAAAATCAGCCCCGATCCGAAATTCGTCAAATGGATCAGCCCGAAGATCAAGCCCGGCGAGGAGCGCGATATTGTTGTGGCCGTGGCGGAGGCCGGGGGAATGTTTGTGCTGGAGCGCGGCACCGGCGAGTTTCTCTGGGCGACGCCGTTTCCCTATGACTCTCCCGATCTCAACATGTCCCATATCGACGTCGCGACCGGACGCACCAGCATCAACTGGGACAAAGTGTTCAAGAAAGACGGCGACCGCAGCATCATGTGTTACCACAACACGCGAAGCTGGTGGTCGACGAGCTACAGCCCGAAAACAAATTCGCTTTACGTGCCGTTCCACGACGCCTGCCTCGATATGACCGCGGTCAATGCCAATCCGCTCGGTTTTGGCCCGCGGCGCGGCATCCGCCGTCCCGGCATGCCGGAAAACGCCTATTCCGGCATGATGAAAATCGATCTTTCCACGGGTGAAATGAAACGCCTGCTGACACAGGCGGCGCCCGGCAACGGCTCCGCGCTGGCGACGGCGGGAGATCTCGTGTTTTGGGGCGATCTCAATCGGCGTTTCCGCGCGCTCGACGCGGAAACCGGCAAAGTGCTGTGGGAAATTCCGCTCGGCGGCATGATCATGGCCAGCACGATCAGCTACGCGGTCGAAGGCCGGCAGTATGTGATGGTGTTCACGGGGGAGGGCCAGTCCGGCACGGCGGGCGTGCTCTCCAACGTTCCCTCCATGAAAACCGTGCGCGGGCACAATGCGATCTATGTCTTCGCGCTGCCGGAGAAAAAGTAATACCAAAGGGCATGAGCTTTGACTCATGACCTTTGGCAAGCGCGAACGCGCGCGGTCATTGAACAAGTATCGGCCTACGCGCGGAACTCTATGGATTGACCACAGGTCAATTCATAGAGCCCTTGGTATAACGGCGGCTAATCCTCTTCGCGCCGGGCTTTTTTCAGCGCGTAGAGCGCGTCATGGGCGGCGCGCGGCGTCATCTCGTCGGGATCCATCGCGTCGATGAGCGCGCGCAATTCATCGGCGCGGGGCGGCGCCTGCGGCGCGTTGGCCGGAGCCGCGGCTGAAAACAGCGGCAAATCATCAATCATGCGCTGCGCCGGCGCTTTGCGCTCGGCGGCCTCCAATTGCGTCAGAATGGTTTGCGCGCGCGCGATGACGGCGGGCGGCAGTCCCGCGAGCCTCGCCACCTGAATTCCGTAAGAGCGGTCCGCCGCGCCCGCCGCGACCTCATGCAGGAAAATCACGCTTCCCGCGTGATCGGCGACGCGCATGGTGAGATTGACAAGGCGCGGCATTTGCCCGGCCAGCCGCGTCAGCTCATGAAAATGCGTGGCGAACAAAGCGCGCGAGCGGTTGGAGCCATGCAGATGCTCCACCACCGCCCAGGCCAGCGACAGGCCATCATGGGTCGCCGTGCCCCGGCCGATTTCATCGAGAATGACCAGCGACCGCTCGCCGGCCTGGTTCAGGATCGCCGCCGTCTCCACCATCTCGACCATGAAGGTCGAGCGGCCGCGGGCCAAATCATCCGCCGCGCCGACCCGCGAGAACAGCCGGTCGACAATGCCGAGCCGCGCGCTCTTGGCGGGCACATACGCGCCCATCTGCGCCAGCACGGCGATCAGCGCGTTCTGGCGCAGATAGGTCGATTTGCCCGCCATATTGGGGCCGGTGACAACGGCGATGCGGGCCGCTTCGCCGTTGGGGTCGGTGAGGTCGCAATGATTGGCGACGAAGCCCTCGCCGCGCGCTGACAAAGCCGCCTCAACCACGGGATGCCTGCCCGCGGTGATCTCAAAGCGGCGGCTGTCCTCGACACGCGGGCGGCTCCAGCCGCCGCGCCCGGCGAGTTCGGCGAGCGCGGCGGAAACGTCAATCACCGCGAGCGCCGCGGAGGCGTCTTTCAGAGCCTGCGAACAGGCCGCGGCGGCGGCGCACAGACGGTCGAAAATATCCAGCTCCAGCGCCAGCGCCCGGTCGGCGGCGCTGGCGATTTTTGCTTCCAGCTCAGCAAGCTCGACGGTCGAAAACCGCATCGCGCCCTGCATGGTTTGGCGGTGGATAAACGTTGTGGACAAAGGCTCGCGCAGCATCTTTTCGCCCTGCGCCTGCGGCGTCTCCAGAAACCAGCCGAGAAAATTATTGTGTTTGATGCGCAATTGTTTGGTGTCAGCCATTTCGCAGTAGCGGGCCTGAAGCGTCGCGATGACGCGGCGGCTGGCGTCGCGCAACCCGCGCAATTCATCAAGGCCCGCGTCAAAACCGGCACGCACGAAATTGCCGTCGCGGCGGCTGAGCGGCAAATCATCAGCGAGAGCCTGCCCCAGCAGGGCGGTAAAATCGCGCGGGATTGCGCCGGCGGCCTGCGCGGCCCCGGCAAGCTCCCCAGGCAAATCGCCGCGCGCAAGCAGGCGCGCGCCCGCCGCGCCGGCTGCCCCGGCGCCTTCACGCAAAGCCGCCAGATCGCGCGGGCCGCCGCGCCCCAGCGCCAGCCGCGCCAGCGCGCGGGCAATGTCGGGAGCGCTTTTCAGCGCCGCCCGGGTTTGAGCGCGAAGGGCGGGATCGCCAAGGAAAAGCGCCAGCGAATCGAGCCGCGCCTCGACGGCGGCCACCGAGGTCAGCGGCCCCGCCAAGCGCTCCGCCAGCAGCCGGCCGCCCGCCGGCGTCACGCTTAAATCAATGGCGGCGAGCAGCGATCCCCCGCGCGCTCCCGAGAGCGTGCGCGTGATTTCCAGGTTGGCGCGCGTCGCCGCATCGATCTCCATAATCGCGCCCTGGCGCTGGCGCGAGGGAAAAGCCAGCGGCGGACGCGCCGCAAGCTGGGTGCGCTCGATATATCGGATGGCGGCGGCCGCGGCGGCCAGCTCCGGCCTGGTGAAATCGCCCAAGCCCTCCAGCGCGGCGAGCGAAAACCAATCACGCAGCACGCGTTCGGCATCGCCCGCCCCTGTGGTGTCGCGCGCGACCGGGGTCAGCGGCGCGCGCGCGTCGGCGAAGACGCGTTTCAGCGCGGGGTCGGAGGCCAAAGCCTCGGCGGCGACGATTTCGCGCGGGTCGATGCGGGCGATTTCCGCCGCCAGCCCCGGCCCGCGCGCCTCGGCAACGCTGAAAGCGCCGGTGGAAATATCGACGCAGGCCAGTCCATAAACCCATTCCTCGTCACCCGAGCGCACGCGCGCCAGCGCCAGCAGCACGTTGGCGCGGGCGGGATCGAGCAGGCGCTCCTCGGTAATGGTGCCGGGGGTCACGAGGCGCACGACATCGCGTCTGACAACGGACTTGGGTCCGCGCTTGCGCGCCTCGGCGGGGTCCTCCAATTGCTCGCAAACGGCCACCCGGTGGCCCAGCCCGATCAGCCGCTGGAGATAATCATCGGCGCGCTCAATCGGCACGCCGCACATGGGGATATCCCCGCCGTTATGCTTGCCGCGCTTGGTGAGGACGATGCCCAGCGCCCGGCTGGCCACCTCCGCATCGTCAAAGAACAATTCGTAGAAATCGCCCATGCGGTAAAACAGCAGGCAATCGGGATTGGCGACTTTGATCTCGACATATTGCGCCATCATGGGGGTGGGCGGAGAGACGGCGGGAGCCGCCGGGGGCGCGGTGCGGATGGTCATCGGGGGAGGGTAGCAAAGGATGCGCGGGGATGCACGGGCGGTTATCCGCCGGCAACGCCGAAACCACTCTGACCATGCGGCTGCGGCGGGGCGTTGGGCGTCGGCGGTTATCCCGCCCGCCCAGTGCCGCCTGCCCCGCCTTGACACCCCCGGGCGCCCCGCCGCACATTCCGCGCCGACCAAGGGGAGCCCCGGCAAGGGGCTGAGAGGCTGCTGGCGCGGGGTTAAGCGCGGCGCGGCGACTCTGAGAACCTGATCCAGTTCATGCTGGCGGAGGGATGGCGGAGCCCGCTTCGCGTCTTTGCGCCCGCTTTTCGGAAGAGCCCGTGAGCCAGCGCATATCGATCATCGGAGCGGGCATTGCGGGAATCGCGTGCGCTTATGAATTCGCGCGGCGGGGCTGCGCCGTCACCATCGTTGAAAAGCGCGCCGCCGCCGGGCGCGGCTGCTCGTGGCACGCGGGCGGGATGCTCGCGCCTTGGTGCGAATGCGAAAGCGCGGAACCCATCATCGGCGAACTCGGGCGGGAATCCCTCGCCTTCTGGCGGGACCATTTCGCCGACACCGTCTCCAATGGCACGCTGGTTGTCGCGCCCCGGCGCGATCTGCCGGATTTGCAGCGCTTCGCGCGGCGCACGCAGGCGCATATCTGGCTCGACAAGGATGCGCTTGGGAGGCTGGAGCCGGCGCTTTCAGGGCGTTTCGGCCAGGGATTGTTTTTCGATGGAGAGGCGCATCTCGATCCGCGCGCGGCGCTGTCGGCTTTGGTTTCGCGTCTGAATGTGGATTTCGGCGTCTCCATCCATTTCGGCGGCGAGCCCGCTCCCGCCGACTGGACGCTCGACTGCCGCGGTCTCGACGCGCGCATGGACCTTCAGGATTTGCGCGGAGTGAAAGGCGAAATGCTCATGGTGCGCAGCCCGGAAGTGGAATTCTCCCGGCCGATCCGCCTGCTGCATCCGCGCATCCCCGTCTATATCGTGCCGCGCGGCGGGGGCGTGTATATGATCGGGGCGACGATGATTGAAAACGCCGACGGCGGCGGCGTCACGGTGCGCTCCGCCTTGGAACTGCTGAACGCGGCATACACGCTGCATCCCGGCTTCGCCGAGGCTGAGATTATCGAGACCGGCAGCGGGCTGCGGCCGGCGTTTCCTGATAATCTGCCGCGCCTGCGTCCGCGGGGCCGCACGCTGCATGTGAACGGCTTCTACCGCCACGGGTTTCTGCTGGCGCCGGCTATGGCCCGGCGGGCGGCGGATTTCTTGCTGGAGGGCAAAGAATATCCGGAGGTCATGGATTGAGGATCGAGGTCAACGGCAAGCCAATCGATACCTCCGCCGCCACCCTGGAGGCGCTGTTGGACGAGCTTGGCTATCGCGGGCAAAAAGCGGCGACCGCCCTCAACCGGCAATTCGTGCGCGCGGCGGACCGCGCAACGACCGCCATCGCGCCCGGCGATGCCATTGAGGTTGTGATGCCGCGGCAGGGCGGATAGAGGAGCGCCATGGCCAAGCCTTTCGAAGTCTATGGCGAGGAAATCGCCTCGCGCCTGCTGCTGGGCACGGCGCAATATCCCTCGCCCGCGATACTCGGCGATGCCGTGCGCGCGTCCGGCGCGCAAATTGTCACCGTGTCGCTGCGACGCGAATCCGGCGGCGGGCGGGCGGGCCAGGATTTCTGGACGCTGATCCAGAGCCTCGGGGTCCGCGTGCTGCCCAACACCGCCGGCTGCCATTCCGTCAGCGAGGCGGTGACAACGGCGCAAATGGCGCGCGAGGTTTTTGAGACCGATTGGATCAAGCTGGAAGTCATCGGCGAGGAGGATACGTTGCAGCCTGATGTGTTCGGGCTCGTCGAGGCCGCCGGCATACTGGCGCGCGATGGATTCAAAGTGTTTCCCTATACGACAGAAGACCTTGTTGTGGCCGAACGCCTGCTCGAAGTCGGCTGTCAGGTTTTGATGCCCTGGGGGGCGCCCATCGGCTCGGGCCGCGGGCTGAACAATCCTTACGGCCTGCGCGCCATGCGGGCGCATTTTCCCGATGCGCCGCTGATCGTCGATGCCGGCATCGGACTACCCTCGCACGCGGCGGCGGCCATGGAAATGGGCTACGACGCGGTGCTGCTCAACACCGCCGTCGCGAAAGCCGGCGATCCCGTCGCCATGGCGCGGGCCTTCGCGCTGGCAATTGAAGCGGGCGCGCTGGCTTGCCGCGCCGACCCGATGGAGCCGCGCGATATGGCGCAGCCCTCAACGCCGGTGCTCGGGCGGGCGTTTGCGAAAGACGATTATGCTTGACCGGTTTTACCTCATCGTTGACAGCGCGGCGTGGCTGAAACGCCTGCTGCCGTGCGGAATCAAACTGGCGCAATTGCGCATCAAGGAGGGCGAAGCGGCTTTTCTGCGCGGAGAAATTATTGCCGCGCGGGACCTTTGCCGAGCCGCCGGCGCGCAGCTCGTGGTCAATGACCACTGGCGCCTCGCCATCGATGCGGGCTGCGATTATGTCCACTTGGGCCAGGAGGATCTTGATGCCGCGGATATTCCGGCGCTGCGGAAGGCGGGAATTAAAATTGGCCTGTCGACCCATGACGAAGCGGAGCTGGAGCGGGCGCTGGCCTTCGATCCCGATTACGTCGCGCTTGGCCCGGTCTATCCGACCATCCTGAAACAGATGCGCTTTGGCCCGCAGGGGCTGGAGCGCGTGACCCAGTGGAAAGCGCGGCTCGGCAAACGTCCGCTGGTCGCCATCGGCGGCATGAGCGTCGAGCGCGCGCCGGGGGTATTCGCGGCCGGCGCGGATTGCGTGTCCGCGGTGACCGATGTGCTGCTCAACGCGGACCCCGAGGCGCGGGCGCGGCAATGGGCGGCGGCAACGCGCGCGGTAGCCGTGGAGCCGAGAGCCTGACTTGCGCGGCGCGCGGGATTGGGCAAAGTTATTTTAACTGATTCTAAACCCGCGCCGGTTCGATGGCGCAGCCCCGGAGAAACTTCCATGTCGCATCCCCATATCGCCCAGAAAGCCCCCTACCCGCTCGATGTCGAGGCCGGCAAAAACTATTTCTGGTGCTCCTGCGGCCTGTCAAAGAACCAGCCCTTGTGCGACGGCTCGCACAAGACGACAGACATGACGCCGGTGAAATACACAGCGGCGAAGGACGGGAAAGTGTTCTTTTGCGGCTGCAAACACTCGGTCAACAAGCCGCTCTGCGACGGCACGCACGGCAAGATTTGAGGGCCGGAGGACTACACGCGGCACAGTCGGCCGGCCCGTTTGCAGGCGCAGGTTCCCTCCCGGCTCCGGGAGGGAACACAGCAACCGTCAGCCGCTCTACCTCGCGAGCGGATCAGGCCGCATTTGCAGCTTAAAGACTTTCGGCTGCTCGCCTTTGCCGGTCTCGTTGTGGAACATCGTGCGCGTGCCCGATGTCGTCCAAAGGCCTTTGCCTTTCCAGCCGGTGTTGGGATCATCGATCCGGCCGTCGGCGTTTTTGGTGAAGAAGCCGAGCGGATAGGGAACGTGCAGCGACACGAACTTGCCGCCGACCAGCGCCATCAGAGATTCGCTGCCGTTGGCCATGGCGATCGGCACGTCATTGCCAAGGCCCAGCGTGTTGAAGCGGTCCACCCAGATGTAATAAGCGTGCTCGGCGCTGTGATCATCGGTCACGCCTTTCATCGTCGGCCCGGGGAATTTGTAAAGCGTCCAGCCCTCGGGGCAGTGTTTTCCGCTCACCGCGGCCGGGCCGTTGAGCGGGCCTTTGCATTTCGCGCGGTCGAAGCTCGCCATATGGCCGCTGGAGAGCACGGTCCACGCGACGCCGCTTGAGTCGATGTCGATGCCGCGCGAGCCGTAGGTTCCCTCCGGCGGCAGATAGACTTCTCCCAGACCCGTGTTGGTCGGGTCCTGGCCGGGCTCAAAGCGAATGAGATAGCCGGGCTGATCCATGCGCGAGAAGCCGACATCCATCGCCTGGCCCCAGATGGAGCCGTCTTTGGGCGAGGGCTGCACGCCATAGAAGCCGGCGATCATGCGCTTGTCTTTGGCGGGATCAAGGGGCTGGTTGGCCTCGGTATAGGGGCCGCGCTTGCCGTCGCCGTTGACATCAAGCACAAGAGGAGCCCAGCCCTGCGCTTTCACGTCATCGCCGGTCTCGTCGTAGAGTTTGGTGTTGAGCCAGCCGATGGCCACAGCCGCGGGGCCGCCCGCGCTGGTCCACAGGGTGTTGTTGGCGTCATAGCCAAAATACAGA
>JANYFM010000356.1 GCA_025362655.1 Hyphomicrobiales bacterium
CCACCGCCGCGCTGCTGGCGGACCCCAGCGTGCAGGAGACGTATTTGGGGGTTTAGGGGGCGATTTCCTTCTCCCGCCCTCGGCATCATCACCGCGTGCGCGCTCGTAATCCGCTCCGCCCCCGCCCCCGCTTGCCCACGATATCGTGGTAAATTGCCCATCTTCCATGCCCACTGGTAAACTCTACGATTTTCATTGACGGCCTTTAAAACCGCGCTCATAGACGATTCCACAGCGCCCGATCACAAGGCGCGGGGGAAACGCTGATGTCTCCTGAGGATGTGCTTCGCGATATTCTCGAATTTTGCCGCAAAGCCGGCATGGCCGAATCCACTTTCGGGCGGCTGGCGGTCAATGACGGCAAGCTGGTGCCGCGCCTGCGCGACAGCGGCAGCGTGACCCTCAAAACCCTGGCGCGGCTGCAAGCCTTCATGGCGGGCCAGCCGGGCGCCGGCGCCGCCCATTTGCCGGCCAAACCGGCGCCCCTTAAAGCCGCCGCCATGGCGCAAACGGCCGAGACTGTCAGCGCCCCGGCGCAGCCAAAGAAAATCCCCGCCGCGCCCGCCGTGGCCGCCGATCCCGCCGATTTCCGCTTTTTTGACAACCGTCAGAAATATCTGATGTTCGTCAACACGTGCAGCGAAAAGTGGGTGGTGGCGAACCGCGTTTCCATGGAGCTCGGCAATATTTCGCCGCGGCCGCCGGCTCTGCGCCTGTTTGACGCCGGGGTCGGCGACGGCACGGTGTTGACCCGCGTGATGCGCGCCATGCACCACCGCCACCCGACAATGCCCTTCTACATCGTCGGCAAGGAGATCAGCCTTGAGGATGTGCGGCTGACGCTGGAGAAATTCCCCGACCGTTTTTACGAGCATCCCTCGACCGTCGTTGTGCTGACCAATCTTTATTACTCCGAAGCGCCGTGGCTGACGCCGAAATCCACCACGGCGGCGCATGGCCTGATCTGGAAAGAGGTGGCGCTGTCGGGAAACTCCAGCCACGAGTTCGAGGAGCAGCTGACGGAGCTGCAATCCTTCCTGTCGGAAAACTGGACGGCGAAGACCAGCGCGAAGACCGGCAATCCCATTTACGAGCGCCCGGTCGTGCTGACGCTGTACCGCGAGGATCACCGCTTTCTGCTGGACCCGATTATTCCCAAACCAGGCCGCGTCACCGCGGACTACGATCTCGTCATCGCCTCGCAGCCTTACCGCGCGCGCTCCTCCGCCGAGTTCAAGGCCGGCAAGGTCATCGGGCCCCTCGCGCGCGCCATCGGGCCGGGCGGGCGGCTGATCGGCATTCACTCGATGGGCGGCGACCCCGGCCTCGACATCGTGCGCAAAGTCTGGCCGGGCGAGGACCCGTTTGCGGTGGACCGCCATGCGCTGTTGAAAGCGGTGAAGGCGCATTTGGGCTCCTACGGGCGCAACCTCACGTTCAACGCTTATTCCGACGTGCGCTCGACTTTTCGCTATGACATGCACACGCTGCCAGGCGAGGTCTCCGGCGCGATTGGCACCTCGACTTTGTTCGCGGCATGGAACGCTGCGATTTATGTGGCGCAGATCGAGGATCAGCGGCTCTCGGAAGCCGTCAAGAATGACCGCTACCTTGAGGCGACGCAGGAGGTTCTCCAGCAATACGGCGGCCTCTGGTTCAACGATGAATCCTTCGTGATTTCGAGGCGCCCGCTTTGAGGCCGGCGGCAGGAGGCGGATTGTGACATCCCCGGAAATTCATGCCCGCATCGCGCGGCTTTTGTCCCGCGCGACCATCGAGGTTTATTCGAAGAACGCGCCGCAGACCCTCGCGGAATATTTCCCGCGGGGGCGCGACGTCTACGTCAGCTATCTCCCCGGCGATGATTTTCATAAACGCATCGAAATCGCCGGCGCCCTGCGCGCCGCCGGCTACAATCCCGTGCTGCACGCGCCGGCGCGGCAGATGCTCAGCGCCGCCATGCTGGAGGATTTTATCGGCGGCGCGGCGGGCGCCGCAAAGGTGGAGCGGGTGCTGCTGATCGCCGGGGATTCCAGCCGCGCGCGCGGGCCTTATTCAACCGCGATGGAGCTTATCGAAAGCGGCGTGTTTCAAAAGCATGGCGTGCGCCGCGTCGATGTCGCCGGCCATCCCGAGGGCAATGCCGGCCTCTCCGAGGACAGGCTGATGCGCATTCTCTTCGAAAAGCGCGATGCCATCCGCGCGGCGGGCATGGAGATGGGCGTGATGACGCAATTCTCGTTTGATCCGCGGCCGATTGAGCATTGGCTCCAGGCGGCGCATGCGGCCGGCCTCGGCGCGCCTGTGCGCATCGGCCTTGCCGGGCCGGCGAATCCCGCGACGCTGCTGAAATTCGCCCTGCGCTGCGGCATCGGCAATTCCGTCTCCGCCGTGCAAAACCATATCGGCACCATCGGCCGTCTGCTGCGCGATACCGGCCCCGAGGGGGTCGTTCGCGGCCTTGGCGCGGCGCTGGCGTCCCCCGCCGGCGCCTGCGTCGAGAGCTTCCACTTTTTCCCGTTCGGCGGCCTCGCGAAAACCAGCGCCTGGATACGCGCGGCGATGGCGGAGGCGGAGCGGGCGGCTTAAACCAAGGGCTTTATGGATTGACCTGTGGTCAATCCATGGAGTTCCGCGCGTAGGCCGATACTTGTTTAACGACCGCGCGCGTTCGCGCTTGCCAAAGGTCATGAGTCAAAGCTCATGCCCTTTGGTATTGGCCCCGCAGGGGTTCCGCCATCCATTCGCGCAGCGCCGCGGTCAGTTGTTCGGGCTGCTCCAGCGGCGTGAAATGGCCAGAGTTCTCGATCGCGCGCGCCTTCGCGCCGGGAATCAGCGCGGCGAAAGCCTCGTGCTGCGCCAGCGTGCTCCACTCGTCCTGCCGCCCGGCGATGGCGTGGACCGGAAGATTGAAATCTTTCAGCAAGGGCGCCGCATCGGCGCGGCCCAGCAGCGCGCGGATCTGCCCGGCGAAAATCTCCGGCGTGGCGCGGCACACCATGTCCTGGAGCGCGCCCATAAACACGCTGTCGCCGCGCCGCGCGGGATGCACCATCGGGGGCAGCCAGGCATCGGCCACCGCGCGCATGCCCTTGGAGAATGCGAGATCGACGAGGGGCTGGCGCGAGGCCGGCTCGCCCGGCCCCGCCGCGCTCACGCCGGTGTCGAGCAGGCACAGGCGCGCGATGCGCTCCGGCGCCATGCGCATGATTTGCAGCGCGACGCGCCCGCCCATGGAAAAGCCGCAGACGGAAAATTTTTGCGGCGCCTGAAGCAGCACGCGCTCCGCCATGGATTGCATGGAATCGAGGCCGAAGAAATCCAGCGCGCGCGTGTCATAGGCATCGCTCAGCGCGGCGCGCTGCGCCTCAAACACAGAGGCGTCGCAGAGCAGGCCGGGGAGGAGATAGAGGGTTTCGTTTGCCATCACAGCTTCAGCAGCCTCGCCGCGTTGCCGCTCAAAAACTTCGTCATGTCGCCGTCGCTGATCTGCAATGTCTCCACCCATTTCATCGCCGGCTTGTTCGACACAAAGGGCCAGTCGACGGAGAACATGATATGGTCCATGCCCATTTCCATCATCGAGGCCACCAGCGCCGGCGTGGAGAAATGCCCCGATGTCGTGATGTGGAAATTGCGCGTGAAAACGCCGCGGAAATCCATCGTGTCATGGCCGGGGCGGCGCAGGGCCTGGTCGATGCGCCAGAGCTGATAGGGCAGGGTCTCGCCGAAATGGCCGAGGATGACGTTGAGGCCGGGATGCTTTTCGAAAACGCGCGAGAGGATCAGGCGGATCGCCTGCGTCGCCGTCTCCACCGTATAGCCCCACGCGGCGCGCACGACCTGGGGGAAATCCCTGCCATAGGGCTCGTAATAGGCCTTTTCGACATCGGGATGCGGCCACGCCGGGTGAAAATAGATGGGAACGCCGAGCTTTTCCGCCGTCTCGTATATGCACCAGAATTTTTTATCATCGTGAAACACGCCGCCGGTGAGGCCGTGAATCATCGCGCCTTTCAGCCCCAGTTGTTTGACCGCGCGCTCCAGTTCGCGCGCGGCGGCCTCGGGATGAGCCGTCGGCAGGCAGGCGAAGCCGGCAAAGCGCGACGGATGCCTCGCGCAGGCCTCCGCCAGGCGGTCATTGACGCGCTTGGTCATATCAACGGCGATGGCGGGATTGAGCTTTTGCGCCGAGGGCGCGCCGTGGGAGAGCACCTGCATGTCGATGCCGGATTCGTCCATTTCGCGCAGGCGCATCTCTCCCAGATCATACAGGCGCTTGAGCAATTCGTCGCCGCGCACCCCCTCCGAGCCCTCCAGCGAAGCGGCGAGCTCGCGGTCCCAGTAATGCTCTTCGAGCGCGATGACGGGAATGTTTTTGTGCATGCGGACGTTTCCTCAATGACGCGCCGTCACGAAGGCGCTTTCGGGATGGCTTATACGGGGTTCGCGCCGGCGGCGGAAGCGCGGCCGGCGCGCGCGGCCGCGGACTCCCGGCTTTGATCGTTTCCGCCCGTGGCCCGCCCGCGGCATGCGGGGCTGTATGGAAAACACCCAGACGGCTTCGGCGCGCGACGCGGTGAAACACCGGCGCAAAATCGAGGAGCCGACCGCGGGGGAGTAAGACGGGTTGTATAGGCGTGTTTTCCTGATAGTGGATTAAAAGCCTACGGCGGGGTCAGGGCGGGCAACTCAAATTTTGAGCCAGGGGGGTGGCGGCCGGTCGCTTGGCGCCGCCCCGCAGGCCTCCGGGAGGCCCGAATGGGCCATTCCGCGAGGGGCTGCGCGGCCCCGGCCATTCACTCCGGCGCTTCGCGGCAGTGCGGGTTTACAGCCTCGACAAAAGCCGCTCCGCCCTCAGCAGGTGCGGACGATCTGTCATCAGGCCGTCGATGGACAGCACGCCCGCGCCCGGATTTTGCGCGAAGGCGGCAACGATTTTCCGCGCGCGCTCGACGGCCTCCGGCGGCGGCGCGAAGGCCGCGTTGATCACAGCGGCCTGCGCCGGGTGGATCGCCATTTTGCCGGAAAAACCATCGCGCCGCGCCGCCGCGCATTCGGCGGCCAATCCGGCGTTGTCGCGAAAATCGGTGAAAACCGTGTCGATGGGCTCGGCATCCGCCGCCCGCGCGGCCAGCAGGGTGAGCGCGCGGGCAAGGCGGTAGGGATCGGCGTGGGAGCCGTCCGCGAGCCGGGCGGTTTCCGCGCCGAGCGCGGCCGACAAATCCTCCGCGCCCCAAGTGAGCCCCGCGAGGCGGCGGCTCGCGCCCGCGTAGGAGGCGAGGCCGAAGAGCGCGCCCGCTGTCTCCGTGGCGATGGCGATGATTTGCGTCGAGCCGTCGGGCAGGCCGAATTCCGCCTCGCGCACCGCGAGTTTGGCGGCGAGGTTTTGCACGTCCGCCCCGTGGCGGGATTTGGGCAGCATCACCGCGTCGGGCGCCGAGGCCATGACAGCATCGAGGTCCGCCTCAAGCAGCCCGCTGTCGAGGCTGTTGACGCGCAGAATGAGGCGGGGCCGCGCGGCCGCCTGGCGCGCCGCCGTGATAAACGCCCGCGCCGCCTCCCGCGCGGCCGGTTTGGCTGCCAAAGCGACGGAATCCTCCAGATCGACAATCAGCGCATCGGCGCCGCAGCCGAGGGATTTTTCGAGCTTGCGGGGGGAATCCGCGGGGACAAACAGGAGCGAGCGCATGAGGCAGGGTACACGGCGCGGGGGCGGGG
Organism: Hyphomicrobiales bacterium; assembly: GCA_025362655.1. Taxonomy (GTDB): domain Bacteria; phylum Pseudomonadota; class Alphaproteobacteria; order Rhizobiales; family Beijerinckiaceae; genus Terripilifer. The sequence continues at coordinate 5,722 of JANYFM010000356.1, forward strand.
CGGAAGGCGGGGTTTGCGGGGGGCGCTTTTGTGATAGGTTTTCTTGCGGGATTGCAGGCAAGCCGCCGGGGAAGCCAACATGGGCGTCAGAGCGTCGTCACGATGAACGCCGCCGGGTTTTTCGCCTGGCACAGCGGGCAGGCCGGGCTCTATGAACTTGTCGATGGCTATCCGCTCAAAATGATGTCGGGCGCGGGCAACCGCCACGATCAGATCACGGTCAACATTATCGGCGAAATCCGTTCAAGGCTGCGCGGCAAAACATGCCGGCCGACGACGCGGGACACCGGCGTCAAAATTTCCGAGACACAGATACGCCGGCCGGATGCGGCGATCGACTGCGGGCCTTTGCTCGACAATTCCTTCATCGCCAATGAACCGCGCGCCGTGTTTGAAGTGCTGTCGCCCTCGACGCGCAATTTCGACCAGGTGAAAAAGCTGGAGGAATACAAAAGCCTCGCCTCCCTGCGCCACATCCTGCTGATCGACCCCGACGGCCCCGAGCTTATCGCCTACACACGCGAGGCGGACGGCGTCTGGACCAGCCGCGCGCTGGAGGGGCTTGAGGCGGAGGCGGCATTCCCTGATCTAGGCTTCACCCTGCCGCTGGCGGAAATTTACCGCGGCCTGACCTTCCGGGCGAAGCCGGCGGCGGCCGAGGGGGAGTGAGCGGGTTGAATGAGGCGCGGCCGCCGGGGGTGCTTTTTTACGCCGCCGGCCTTCTCTTCAAAAACGCCTGCCTTGCGCATTCGGCCACGAGTTTTCCGTCCTGCTGGTACGCCTTGTGCAAAAATTCGATAATGCCGGCATCGGCGCGGGATTTCGACTGCCGCTTTGAGATGACCTGCGTCGTGCAATGGACAGTGTCATTCTCAAACAGCGGCGAGGGGAATTTCACCTCGGTCATGCCGAGGTTGGCAATCGTGGTTCC
>JANYFM010000376.1 GCA_025362655.1 Hyphomicrobiales bacterium
GTTTCCAACCCATTGATTCGGATCACAAGTTCCCTTCGGCCATAACCGCCGCCGGCAATGGCAGCCTCCACCCGCGCGCGCGCCTCTTCTTTGCCGGCGGGCGCAACAGAATCCTCTAAATCGAAGATCAGCACGTCCGCCAGCAGAGATTTGCCCTTCTCCAACGCGCGGGCATTGGAGCCGGGCATGTAGAGCGCGCTTCGTCGGGGACGATAAGACACGGGAACCTCCGGAAGCTCTTGTTGCGTTGCGGCATGGCGCGGGCCCGGCTGGATGCCCACGCTCTGCTCAAATTGCGGCGGACGGCTAAAGGAATTCATGTAAAATCCCCAAAAATCAGGCAATGTGTGAAAATGGCGCTTGCCGCATGAACGGCGCCTGAATGCCGCAGGCCGGATGGACGCGACCTTGCATTCTTTTGTTGCATTGCACAAGATCGTCGATATGACGGGCGGCCCCCGCCGTTGACATGGGCGCGGGCAGGGTGTTCCACAGCGCCCAAGCGAAACAGGATGACGACAATGGGTTTCAAGGTCGCGGTTGCAGGCGCCACCGGCAATGTCGGGCGCGCCATGCTCGATATTCTCGCGGAGCGGCATTTTCCGGCGGATGAGGTTGTCGCGCTGGCGTCGGCGCGTTCGATGGGCACGGAAATTTCCTATGGCGACAAGGTGCTTAAGTGCAAAAACCTCGATAACCACGATTTCAGCGATACAGATATTTGTCTGATGTCGGCCGGGAGCGGCCCGTCGAAGGAATGGTCGCCGAAAATTGCCGCGCAGGGCTGTGTTGTTATCGATAATTCCTCCCAATGGCGCTACGATTCCGACGTGCCGCTGATCGTGCCCGAGGTGAACGCGGGCGCCATCGCCGGTTTCCGCAAAAAGAACATCATCGCCAATCCCAACTGCTCCACCGCGCAGCTCGTTGTCGCGCTGAAGCCGCTGCATGATTTTGCCAAAATCATCCGCGTCGTGGTGTCGACCTATCAGTCGGTTTCCGGCGCCGGCAAGGACGGCATGGACGAGCTCGACCGCCAGACAAAGGCGCTTTATTCGCTCGGCGACGTGAGGGTGAAGAAGTTCACCAAGCGCATCGCCTTCAACGTCATCCCGCACATCGATGTGTTCATGGAGGATGGCTGCACGAAGGAAGAGTGGAAGATGATGGCCGAGACAAAGAAAATTCTCGACCCAAAGATAAAGCTTGCCGCAACCTGCGTGCGCGTGCCCGTTTTCATCAGCCATTCCGAGGCGGTCAACGTCGAATTCGAGCGGCCCGTCTCCCCGGATGAGGCGCGGCAAATTTTGCGCGGCGCGCCGGGCGTGCTCGTCATCGATAAGCGGGAGGACGGCGGCTATATCACGCCGCACGAGGCCGCCGGCGAGGATGCGGTTTACATATCGCGCATCCGTGAGGACGCGACCGTTGAAAACGGTCTCGCCTTTTGGTGCGTGTCGGACAATCTGCGCAAGGGCGCCGCCCTCAACGCGGTTCAGATCGCCGAGGAGCTGATCAAGCGCAAGCTGATCGCGCCGAAGAAACGGGCGGCGTAGGACGCTCTCAGCCGAATGTCGTCTTGTATTCCTTCGTCAGCAGGTCGCGCACAAGCGCGCGGGCTTCGGGGGAGATATTGATGGCTTTTTGGTAGATCGCCTCCCCCTCGGCGTCGGTGACCTGCTCGTATTCGCCGATCATTTCATCGCGCTTGGAGAGATATTCGGGATCATTGCGCATTTCGCGGATGGCGGCGCGGTACATCTCGACGATGGGCTCGGGCGTCGCGCCGGGCAGCAGCAGCAGTTTCTGCGCGGGAAATCCGGACAAAAAGAATGCGTAGAAAGCATCCCACTCGAGCCCCGCGGGTTTCTTGCCGTTGACGATTTCATAGGCTTCGGCAATCGTCGGCAATTCCGGGAAATTCGGATCGCGCGCGTGATGGCCGTCCTTGTCCAGAATGCCCCACGAGAAAAGCGCCGTGGCATCGCCGCGTTTGACCAGCGGCAGCGAGCTGCGCAGGTATGCCGATGTCGTCTGGTAGTCGATGGTGAATTCGCCCCGCTCGAATCCAAGCCGCCCCTCGGCGCGCCCGGGAAAGCCAACGACATGTTCGACATCAAGGCCCAGCAGGCGGAAAGCCAGCAGCGGCACCAGATCCAGCGAGGTCACGCCCTGGCTGGCGAAAAACAGTTTCTTGCCCTTCACCTTATCCAGCGACTTGAGCGAATCAACACCGGTTTTCGCGCTGATATAGGCGACGCCGCCGGTCGGGCCCGCGAGGAAAAACTTCAGTTTTTTGTAATCATATTTCACCCGCGTCTCCCCGAGCAGATAGGGGAACTGCGTCGAACCCGATGTGGCAAGCACGGTCAGGCCATCGGGCTTGGCGGTCGCCACAAAATAATTCGCGCCGGAAACCGAGCCGCCGCCAGGACTGTTCTTGATGATGACCGCCGGCTTGCCCGGCAGATATTTCTGCAGGAACAGCGCGTTGAAACGCGCCCATAAATCCGCCCCGCCGCCCACCCCGAAAGGCACGACGATTGTCACCGACTGGCCGGCGAGGGTTTGCGCGCCCGCTTGGGGGATCGCCAGGGTCGGGGCGGCTCCGGCGGCGAGGGCGCCGGTCACAAAATATCTGCGGTCCATGGTGTTGTCCTCTTTGGAATTGGAACAAATCAGGCGGCGCGGGCGCCGGTTTCGACATCCGGCAAATCGACGATGACAAAGCCCTCCATGATCCGCCGCGCCGTGCGCACCACCATGGCGATCGGCGCGCCTTCGCGGTGTTCGACGCGGATATCAAGCCGCCCCGAGGGATGCTCAAGGCGGATATCGGCGGGTGTCGCGATGGGGCCGGCGGTCTCGGCGGCGAGAGTGCCGGGGGTCACAACCGCTGTGGCGATCGCCACCCCGCCTGTCACCGACAGCGACGTGTGGCAATCATGCGGCATGAAATAGCGCACGCGCAGCGCGCCGCCCGCCGCGGGGGCCGACACAAGGACGGGCTTGGGAATGACTTTGTCCCGGGCGTCGGCAATGCCCATTCGGGCCCCCGCCTCGATGCGCAGCGCCTCCAGGCGCTCCATGAAAGGCTTGTCACGGGCATAATCCGCCGCTGTTTCGCCGCCGGTCTTGCCAAGGTCGGCGGCGAGAACCAGCATGACCGGCATGGCGGCATCGACGCAGGAGACGCGGACGCCGTTGATCACATCCACAGGGGAACCCGTCGGCAGCAGAGCGCCGGTCTTGGAGCCGGCGGCGTCCAGAAAGGCAAGATGGATAGGCGCGGCGGTGCCGGGCACGCCGTCAATGGCCGCCCCGCCGTCATATTTCACCCGGCCGCCCGGCGTCATCACGCGGGCTTCAATGATTTTGCGCGTGTTGACGTTGTAGATGCGCAGCGAGGTACTTTCAGCGCCCGCCTTTACAAGCCCCGCCTCAATGGCGAACGGCCCGACGCCCGCCAGCATGTTGCCGCAATTGGGGGAAAAATCGACGCGTTTTTCATGCACCAGCACCTGCGCGAAGAGGTAATCCACGTCCGCGCCCTGCACGGAGCCGGGGCTGATAATCGCCACTTTGCTGGTCAATGCGTTGCCGCCGCCCAGCCCGTCCACTTCCAGCTGGTGTCCCGAGCCCATCGCCTGGATCAACACATCGGCGCGTCCCGCCTCGTCCGCCGGCAGATCGGAAGCGAGAAAATAGGGGCCGCGCGACGTGCCGCCGCGCATCAGCACGCAAGGAATTTTCCGCGTCGGCATCGATGTTTCCTCAGGAGCCCGGCTGCGGCTTTTATAGCGGGATCGCCCGCAAATGCAAAGATTGACGGCGCGCGCGGATCGCGCCAACCCGCATTTTGACCCAGCGAAGCGCGCGCGCCATAACCGGTCATGCCCCAAGCCTTGAAGCCCCAAGCGTTGAACCCCCAAGCCATGAAGCCACAAGCCTTGCCGCAAATCTTTGACCGCGCGCTTTTGCAGCAGCGCCTGTCCCGCGCGGCTCAATCAGGCCCGGCTGATTTTCTGCTGGAGCGGGCGGCGCGGGACATGCTGGAGCGCGTCAGCTCGGTGCGGCGCGAATTCCCGCGCCGTCTCGATATCGGCACCCCTGGACCCCATGTGGCGGCGGGGCTCGCCGGCCTGCCTTTCGCGAGGCTGGTCAGGGCGTTGCCGCATGGCGCGCTGAACAGCGATGGACCTTGGGAATCGATCGCCGGCGATCATGAGGCCGTGCCATTCGCGCCGGCAAGCTTCGATCTCGTGACATCCGCCCTGTCGCTGCAATTCGTCAATGATCTCCCAGGCGCCCTCGTGCAAATCCGCCGGACGCTGGCGCCCGACGGACTGTTTCTAGGCTGTCTCGCCGGCGGCCAGACACTGTATGAGTTGCGCACCGTTCTTGCCGAGGCCGAGGAGGCGGTCACCGGCGGCGCCAGCCCGCGGGTCGCGCCCTTCGCCGATCTGCGCGATATGGGCGCGCTTTTGCAGCGCGCGGGATTCGCGCTGCCGGTGACGGACACCGATATCGTGACCGTCCGCTACAAGAATTTGACCGCGCTGGCTCACGATTTGCGCGCAATGGGCGCAACCAATGCGCTGACCCAGCGAAGCCGCCGCCCGCTGCGCCGCGCCGTTTGGCGGCGCGCCGCTGAAATTTACGCGCGGAATTTTTCCGATCCCGACGGCCGAATCCGCGCCACATTCGAATTTATTTGGCTGTCGGGATGGGCGGCGCATGACAGCCAGCAAAAGCCCTTGCCGCCGGGCTCGGCGAAAATGCGGCTGGCGGACGCGCTTGGCGTTCGCGAGGGGAAACTGCCGACATGACAGTCCCGCGGCGCCCGCATGGCGGGAATGCTCAATTCCAGCGTGACCGCGGGCATGGGGCGGCGCATAAAGCGGATCTGCAAACCTTGGAACACAATGCCCCGCAATCCCGGTAAAGTCTTTGCCCTCGCGCTGGCTTCCATCGCGCTAATCGGGCCGCTGGCGGTGCATTTGTTCCTGCCCGTCATTCCCGCCATCAAGGCGGCGCTGGGCCTGTCGGACGCGCTGGCGCAGGGGATTTTCAGCATCGCGCTGATCGGCATGGCCGTATCCACTTTGTTTTACGGATCGCTGGCGGACCGCTATGGGCGCCGGCCGGTTTTGCTTTCCGGGCTATTGCTGTTCCTTGTCGGCAGCCTGCTGTCCTTCATCGCGCCGTCCGTCGAATGGCTGATCGCCGGCCGCTTTGTGCAGGCGCTGGGAGCCGGCTGCGGCATAACCCTCGTGCGCGCCATCGCCCGCGATGCCTACGGGCCGGAACAACTGGTCAAAGCCATCGCCTATCTCACGATGTTTTACACGCTGGGGCCGATGGTCGCGCCCATCGCCGGGGGCATGCTGGTCGATGCCTTTGGCTGGCGCAGCGTGTTTTTTCTTGCCCTGTTCGGCGGCGCCGCGATCCTGCTGGGCGCATGGCTGGTGATTTACGAGACACGCCCGGCGGGAGTCGATGGAAAGAGCGGCGGCAGCGTTGCGGGGGGCTATCTCGACTTGTTCTCACACATGCGCTTTACCTGTTTCGTGCTGCAAACCGGGTTTAACACCGGTGCCTTTTTGGCCGCGGCGTCGGGCGCGGCCTTTCTGATGAAAGAGGTGCTGCACCGGCCGGCGGTCGAATACGGATTTTGGTTCCTATGTTTTCCCGTCGGCTTTTTCTGCGGAAATTTTGTCTCCAGCCGCATCGGCGCAAAAGGCTCCATTGAGGGAATGGTGGCCTCTGGCTGCGCGCTGTCGACCCTCGCGGTCGCGGCGCTGGCGGGCCTGCTGATCGCGGGTTATTTGACGCCGGCGGCGATTTTCGCGCCGGGTTTTTTCATCACCTTCGCGCAGGGCATCGCTTTGCCCTACGGGCAATCGGGCGCCATGGCGGTCAATCCCAAATTGGCGGGAACCGCGTCAGGCATCGGCGCCTGCGTGCAGAATCTTCTCGGCGCGCTGATGGTCCAGATTTTCGGCTTTCTGGCGAATGGAACGATCTGGCCGATGGTGATCGTGACCTCGCTCAGCGCCGGGCTGGGGCTGGCAACGGGGGTTCTGCCCTGGCTGCGCGCGCGGGGCGAGGAATCGCGGACCAGAGCTTAAGCTTTTCCATTGGCTTTGCGCCCCGATTGCTTCAAGAAGGCTCATGGAATTTTTCAATACTCCCGGAGTCGGGCCTGTTTTATTCAGCGGCCTCGCCTTCGCGTCTTTCGCGACGGCTTTCATCGGCGTTTTCACCGGCACCGCCGGCGGCGTGATCCTGCTCGCGGTCATGGCGACCGTGATGCCGCCCGCCGCGCTGATCCCCGTTCATACTGTGGTGCAGCTCGGCTCCGGCGTCACCCGCACCGCGATCATGTGGCGGTTTGTCATGCGCTCGACGCTGCCGCCGTTTATCGCTGGCACGATCCTTGGCGGCGCGGCCGGCGCGAAGGTTTTCGTGTCGCTGCCGCCGGCAACTCTGCAAATGATTCTGGCGGTGTTCATCCTCATCGTCACATGGCTGCCGAAGCTCGGCCGCATCGGCGCGGAAAAGGGAAGGTTTCTCGGCCTCGGCTTTGCCGCGACGTTTCTGGGCGTCTTCGTCAGCGCCACCGGCACCATTGTCGCTCCCTTCGTTGCCAGTGTCGCGCCTGACCGGCGGTATCACGCGGCAACGGTCGGCGCGCTCATGACCTTCGTTCACATCGCCAAAATGGCGGCTTTCGGCTTTCTGGGTTTTGCCATCGCCAGTTACGCGTGGCTGATGGCGGTGATGATCGTCACAGGCGCGCTCGGCAACTGGCTGGGCGAGGTCGCGCTCGGTTACGTCACCGAGCAGCGCTTCCGGCTGATCCTCCAGCTGACGCTGTCGGCTCTCGCCCTCAATCTGCTGGTCAACGCTTTGCGGGGTTCAGGCTGGTTTTAACACAGGCTGGCTTTAACATGGGCTGGCTTTGAGTGTGCAGCGCGCGCCGAAACCGGTAATGTGCCGCTCGGTTTTCCCGAGAGCGTGCCATGGCCTTTAATTTCAACACCGTTCCATCGATTATTTCCGCGCCGGGCGCCATCAAGCGGCTTGGCGAAATCGCGCCGCCCAAGCTGGGCCGCCGCGTGCTGCTGGTGACCGACGCGGGCCTCGTCGCCGCGGGGATCATCGAACCGGCGCTGGCGGCGCTGCGGGCCGCCGGCGTCGAGACCGCGCTGTTCGATCAGGTGACCGCCGACCCGCCGGAGGATTGCGTGCTGGCGGCCGCCGAGGCCGCCCGGGGCTTTGACGCGACGGGCGTGCTGGGGCTGGGCGGCGGCTCGTCGCTGGATGTCGCCAAACTGGCGGCCCTGCTGGCGCGCACGCCCCAGCCGCTGGCGCAGGCCTACGGCGTTGGCAAGGCAACCGGCGCGCGTCTGCCGCTGATGCTCGCGCCGACGACGGCGGGCACCGGCTCGGAAGCCACAGCGGTGGCCATCGTCACCACAAGCGCCTCCGACAAGATGGGCGCGGTTTCACCGATCCTTCTGCCGGACATTGCGCTCCTCGACGCGGAGCTGACGCTGGGTCTGCCCGCGCACATCACAGCGGCGACAGGCATTGACGCGATGGTTCATGCGATCGAGGCGTTCACCTCGATCAACCCCAACAACAGCCATGTGTCGAAAGCGCTGGCCCGCGAGGCGCTGCGCCTGCTCGGCGCGAATATACGCGCGGCGGTCCATGACGGCCGCAACCTCGCCGCGCGCGAGGCCATGCTGACGGGCTCCCTGCTGGCGGGCATGGCCTTCGCCAATGCCTCCGTCGGAGCCATCCCTGCGCTCGCCTATCCGCTTGGCGGGCATTATCATCTGCCGCACGGGCTC
>JANYFM010000381.1 GCA_025362655.1 Hyphomicrobiales bacterium
ATAGCGGATGGTGACGAGGCCGCGCGCGTCGGATTGCACGATGCCGGGGAACCAGTATTTCCCGCCCTGAAACTGGGCGAGGACCCATTCGCCGCGCTGGAACGCGAGGGCTTGCGAGCCCGCCAACGCGCAGAAAACCAAAGCCGATAACAACCGTATCATCGCCGCCTCCCCGGTTTGTCGCCCGTAAAAACTATCCCGCGTCCGCACGTCCGTCCACCCCCGAGCCCGCCAGCGCCGCGGCCACGGCCAGCCCCGCCGCCGCCATCGCCAGCGCCCCCCGCGCGAAACCCGCCGCGCCGATCAGCCAGCTCTGCGGCCAGGGCGCGAGGTAGATGCCGATGTAGAAAGCCGTCGCGACAATCGCCTGCACGCCGCCGCCCTCGGCGCGCCCGGCGAACCGCCCGAGCCAGGCCGACATGACCGGATACATCATGCTGTTGCCAAGCCCCAGAAAGACGCCGGAAACCGCCACCCAAAGGGGCGTTTCCGCATAGGCAATGGCTGACAGCGCGAGGCTGCATCCGACCAGCCCGCCCGCCGCGAGGCCGCGCGGATGCAGCACGGATAGGCGGCGCATCGCGACCACGCGGCAGGCAATCATCGCAATCGTCATGGGAATATAGAACCAGCCCAGCGGCACCGCGTGAACGGCCAGCGCCGGCGCCAGATAGGTCGTGAGATAGCCGAACTGCGCGCCGCCGGTGATCAGCGTCAGCGCGGGCAAAACATGCCAGCGCCGCCACGCGCTGACGAGGCCGAGGCCGCCGGGCGCGGCCGGCGGCGGCAGCGCGCGCAGGCCCAGCGTGACGGCGATGCCGAGGGCCGCGGGGACGGCTCCCGTGATGAACAGCGCGGCCACGCCGAAATGATTGAGCACCTGTTCGCCGATGGGCGGCGCGATTGCCAGCGCCAGCGGGATCATCGAGGAGAAAGCCGTCACCAGATAGACGAAACGCTTCGGCGTCAGGCGGCTCTGCATATAAAGATTCATCGGCCCCAGCAGCAGGCCGACCCCCGCGCCCCACAGCAGCCGCGAGGCCATCGCGCCGGCATAATGATGGTAAGTGAAAGCCAGCGATCCCACGCCGGCGGCGGACAGGGCCATGGCGAAATGAGCGGCCCGCACCGCGCCCAGTTTTGCGGTGATGAAACCCGAGCCGAGTGTCGCCGCCAGCACGGAAAAGGCGAGCACGCCGACCAGCTGGCCGATGGTTTCCAGCGGAAAACCGGCGCGCTGAAAGGCCACGACCACCAGTGTCGAATTGCAGGTGGTGATCGAGAACATCAGCGTCGCGGCGGCGGCCAGCCAATATTCGCGCCGCCCGAGCGCGTCGATAAAGCCGGCATCGCGCGCCGCTTCGTCCGCCGAAGGGTCCGCGCTCATGCGGTCATCGTGTGGAGGCTTGCCGCTGCCCGCATATCGGTCCAGCGGCGGGCGAGGCGCGCGGCGGCCTCCTCGTCAGGACCCCAGGCGCGGATTTGGAAATCCTCATCGACATGCGCGGCATCCCAGGCGGTCTCCGCGCTCAGCCAGCCGCGGGCAACAGCCAGCGCGAGCAGACACGAGCCCGTCAGCGTCGTCATCACCTGCAGCGCTGTGAGGGGCAGAGGCGCGCGCACGCCGGCCACTGACCGGCGGACGGCCTCTATCGCAGCCGCCGGCTGTTCGACGAAAGCCAAGCCCTGCGATGTCACGAAATTCGCGCCGAGATGCTCCCTCGCGAAAGCCAGCACAGGGTCCCAGGCGGCGCTTTGCATCGCGGCGAGCGATTCGGGCTCGGCGGCGCGGTAGCATAATAAATCCGTGCCGGCGTATTTGACGATTTCCGCGCGCACCGCGTCGATTTCCCAAACGACGCCGTCGAGCGCCGAATTGACCATGCGCGTCAGCGGCATCAGGCCGGGTTGAATGAATTCACCCTGCGCCGCCCATTCCGCCGCCACCGCGTCGCCCGCCGCCTGTGTCGGCAGGGCAAGCGGATTGCGGCGCGGGGTGCGCGCCGGCTTGCCGTCGAGAGTGAGCGCGAAGGCGCCGTCGCGCCATTCCGCCCGCGCCTCTTTGTAAAAGCGCCTGGGCAGAGCCTTGATCAAATCCTTGCGCGCCATCGCGACGGGATCGATAGCCTCTCCGTGGACGGGCAAAAGGGATTTAAGGAGGTCTTCGCGCATGGCGCCTGTTTAAGGCTTCGGCGTCCGCGAGGCAAAGGGCGGCCGATTCCCTGTCGGCCGATTCCCCTGGGGCGAAAGCGGCAGGGCCGCGTTGCGCCGGACGCGGCGTGTCCCTAATGAGGGGAATGCGGGGGCCGGCCCGCTCTGGAGATTTTCATGCGGTTAGGAGCTCTCGCAAGCCTTGTCTTCATCAGCCTCGAATTCGGCGGTTTTGGGGGCGCCGCGCTGGCGCAGACCAAAGTCCGCGTCGGCAATATCAACACCGCCAGCGACGCTGGAATCTACATCGCCGAAGCCAAAGGCTATTTCAAAGCCGAGGGGCTCGATGTGGAATTCATCACTTTCAAAACCGCGGCGCAGATGATCGCGCCCCTTGGCTCCGGCCAGCTTGATGTCGGCGGCGGCACGGTGTCGGCGGGACTCTACAACGCCTTTTCCCGCAAAATCGGCATTCGAATTGTCGCGGACAAGGGATCGTCGCGCCCGGGCCACGTGTTCTCGCAGGTGATGGCTCGCAAGGACCATGTGGACAGCGGGCGTTACAAGACATTTCAAGACCTCAAGGGCATGAAAATCGCCATTGCGGGCCTCGGCACAGGCAATGGCGCGACGCTCAACGCGGCGCTGAAAAAAGGCGGCCTGAGCTTTGCCGATGTCACGACGATTGATCTGGGCTTCCCCGATCATGTCGCCGCTTATCTCAACAAAGCCGTCGATGCCGGCGTCACCAACGAGCCCTCCGCGACCCTCGCGACGCAGGCCGGCGCGGCGGTGAAATCGCCGGGCAATGAGGAATTATTCGAAAATCACCAGACGGCGGTGCTGCTCTACGCCGACGATTTCGCCAAAAAGCGCCCGGAGACCGCGCTGAAGTTCATGCGCGCTTATATTCGCGCCGCCCGCGATTATAACGATGCGCTGGGAACGGGCGGAATTTCGGGCAAGGGAGCTGACGCCGTCATCGCCACGCTGTTGAAATACACGGATATCAAAGACCCAGCCCTGCTGCGGGCCATCGTGCCGCCCGCGTTCAACCCCGACGGCGCGGTGGATATCGCGTCTCTCGACAGCGATCTGGTGTTTTTCAAAGAGATGAAGCTGATCGAGGATGCCTGGATCAAAGCCGCTGACGTCGTGGACCCCGCCTTTGCGGCGAAAGCGGCGGCGGAGCTGGGCGCCTATCGGGCGGAAAAATAGGGGGCGGGGCGCTCACAGCATGCGCGCTGGCGCTCCATGATCCCGCCGATGGGCAATCACCCCATTGATGACGATATCAATTTTGGGAGGCCCCCGGCAAACATCCCCTATTCCGGAAACCGCGGCAGACGCGGCTCGCCTTCGGGGGGCGCCACGCGCGCGACGTTCATTGCCAGAGCCAGCATCGAATAATAGCCGGTGATGCCCGCGAGATCGAGCGTGCCCTGCCCGCCAAACGCTTTGAGCGCGCGGGCATAGGTGGCATCGCTGACACGCTTGGCCTTCAGGATTTCGCTGACGAAGTCCCAGACGATCCATTCGTGGTCCTCCAGAGCGTCCGGCCGGCGGCCCTCGCGGATCGCGTCGACAGCGGCGGCGGAAACGCCCGCCTTCAGCGCGTGTTTGCGGTGCGCGCCGAATTCAAAATCCGCCGTCCATTCGCGCGCCACCAGCAGGATTGCCAGCTCGCTCAGCCGGCCCGAAAGAGAACAGCGGTATCGCAGATAATCGCCCATGCGCTGGGTGTGGGTCATCAGTTCGGGGCTGTGGATGAAGACATCCCACGGCCCGCCGGAAAATCCGATTTTGCGCACGGCAAGAAAATCCGCCGCCGCGTCTTTCTGCGCCTGCGTGTAATCCTTGGGATCGATGCGCGGCAGGCGCGGCTCCGGAAGGCTCATTTATCTCTCCAAATAAACGCGCGCCTATTCCGGCGCATCCTCAATCGGATCATATTGCCTCACATCAAACCCGAAAAGATCGAACGTCTTTTTCATGTGAGGCGGCAGCGGCGCGGTGACATCAAGCACGCCGCCTTTGGGATGCGGCAGCATCAGCCGGCGCGCCAGCAAATGCAGCTTGCGCTCGACCTCGGCGGGGATCGCATGCATGGGATCGATGTGCCGGTGTCCGCCTTTGCGCTGCTCGCCGAAGTATTTGGGATCGCCGATGATCGGATGGTCGATCGCCTCCGCATGGGCGCGCAATTGATGGGTGCGCCCGGTCACCGGCTTCATCGACAGCCACGCGAGACGCGGCGAGACCTTATCGACCGTGGCGTAATATGTGATGGAATGCCGCGCGTCCTCCTCGCCGTGTTTGGCGATGCGCATCTTCTCAGGATCGGTCCGCGCACCCTCCTGGCGCGGGCCGCGCGCGCCGCCCATCGCCGCGCCTTTGGCAAGGAACAGGGAGATGCGCCCCTGCGGCGGCTTCGGCACGCCTTCGACGACCGCCCAATAGACTTTGCGCGCCTGGCGCGAACGGAAGATTTCGCCAAGGTCCGCCGCCATCCTGCGCGTCTTGGCGATCAGCAGAACGCCGGAAGTGTCGCGGTCCAGCCGGTGAACGAGACGCGGGCGCTCGCCCTTTTCATCGGCCAGCGCCTCCAGCATCCCGTCGACATGATGATACGTGCCCGATCCCCCCTGCACCGCGAGGCCAAAGGGCTTGTTCAGCACCATCAGGTGCCGGTCCTCGAACAGAACCATTTCTTTCAACGCGCGCGCGTCGGCCTGCGAGGGCGGCGCGCGTTTGACCGCCGGCGCCTCCGGCGCCTCGCTCTTCTTCAGCGGGGGAACACGCACGGCCTGGCCGGCGCTGACCCGCGTCGAGGTTTCCGCGCGTTTGCCGTCAACGCGGACCTGGCCGGTGCGGACAATTTTGTTGAGGTGGCCGAGCGAGAGTTCGGGCACCCGCCGCTTGAACCAGCGGTCAAGGCGCATGCCCGCCTCGTCCTCGGTGACAAGCAGGCTCCGCACTCCCGGCGCTTCGCTGATGCTCATGTCAGGCCCCGCACGAGCGCCAGTCCGGCGACAAGACCCGCCAAAGCGAAAATCACCGAGCCCAGCACATAAAACGCCGCCGCGCCGGCGGCGCCGCGCTCCCAAAGGACAACCGCATCCAGAGAGAAGGCGGAAAAAGTCGTAAACCCGCCGAGGATTCCGGTCGTCAAAAACAGCCGCGCCGGCTGCGCCCAGTTTTCGCCGGAGCGATGAACGAAATAGCCGGCTGCGATGCCCATCAACAGCGAGCCCAAAATATTGATAATCAGCGTGCCCCAGGGAAACTCCGGCCCGCAATAGCGCGCGCAGGAGAGATTGATCCCATGGCGCAGGGATCCGCCGATGCCGGCGCCGAGGAATACGAGTAAATATGAGGTCATAGCGAGCCTATAGCCCATGCCGGAGCGCCCGTCACGGACGGGTTCGCGCAAGCGGCCATGCGGTTGCCATGCGGTTGCCGGCAATTCGTATCCCTGTTAGATTTTTGGCCATACAGGGAGAGACCCATGCCAGCCTTGCAAATTCTCGGCGGCGCAGCCAGCAATTTTGTCTGGGCGGCGCGGATCGCCTGCGCGGAGAAGGGCGTGCCCTATGAGCTCGTGCCGGCGCGTCCGCATTCTCCGGAAGTTCTGACAGCAAACCCGTTGGGCAAAATTCCGGCGATGCGGCACGGCGAGGTCACTTTGTTCGAGACCAAAGCTATCTGCACCTATATTGACCGCGCCTTCGCCGGCCCCGGCCTGATCCCCGCCGGGGCGGAAGGCGCGGCCCTCGTGGAGCAATGGGTGTCGTTTGTCACGACGGCCTTCGACCCCGTTTGCATGCGCCAATATGTGCTCTCCTATATTTTTCCAAACACGCCGGACAAATCCCCCGACCGCGCGGTGATCGACGCCGCTCTGCCGAAAATGGAAAAGCTGCTGGGCACGCTCGACGCGGCGCTCGCAAAAACAGCCTATGTCGCGGGGCCGGCTTTCACTCTGGCGGACGCCTTCGCTCTGCCGATCGTGAATTATCTCACGCGGTTCCCGGAGAGCGCGGCGATGCTTGCCAAAAACGCGCATCTGCACGCGTGGTTTAAGCGCGTCATTGAGCGTCCAAGCGTTGTCGCGACAATGCCGCCGCCGCCGCCGAAGTAGCGGACCGCCGGGGTCCTTACCCCTCGAAGCGAAACAAAGCCCAGGGATTGTCGATCAGGATCGACGCGCGCTCCGCCGCATCGGGCACGAGCCGCCCTAGGAATTCGCGGTTCATCGCGTAATCCTGCGCGTGCTCGAAATTCGTGTGCGGCCAGTCGCTGCCCCAGATCAAGCGGTCAAGACCGAAGGCATCGCGCAGCAGCGGATAGGCCGCCAGAGCGACGGAGGGCGCGCCGGCGCGGTAATGAGCGGATATTTTGACCCATATGGATCGCCGGCGGCCAAGCGCGAGAAAATCGGCAAAAGCCGGATCGCGCGCGCCGCGCAAGGGGTCAGGCAATGCGAAATGATCGACAATGACATCGACGCCGCAGGCGAGCATTGGCTCCAGCGCAGCCGGCAGCCCCGACGCGGGGCATTGCACTTCGACGTGCCAGCGCAGGCTCGCCGCGCGGCGGAAAAACACGGGCCACGGCGCCTCGCTGAAACGCGGCATGGCCTTGCCGATCAGGTTAAGCCGGACTCCGACAATGCCGAGCGCGTCGAGTGTCCACATCTCATGTTCAGCGATCTCAGGATCGACAACGGCGACACCGCGCAGCCGCGCGCCGCCCTCGCGCAGCGCGTCGAGCAGGCAGGAATTGTCTGTCCCGTAGAAACTTGGCTGCACCAACAGGCCGTGGGACAGCCCGTTGGCATCGAGCATGCTGAGATATTGTTCGGCGGTGGCGTCATAACCGGGCGTGTACCGCCGATCCGGAACCATGCGATAGCCGCGGCGGATGACGTGGGCGTGCGAATCAACGCCGGAGCACAGACGGCGGGCCCCGGTTCCCGCCGCGGGCGGCTTTTCGTGCGTTTGAGCAGATATCATCGGCGCGTTCCGGCCCCGCAGCCTCGTTGCGGGACTAAAAAAATCTTATAGCCCACGGCGACAGAGATGGCGGATAAATCGAAAGGAAACGTTAACCACGCTCCCGCCGCAGGCGCTCCCAAAACTCCAAGCGTTTGCGGATGTCGCGCTCGAAGCCGCGCTCCACCGGCTCGTAAATCTTTTGCCGGCCCAGCGCCGGCGGCCAGTAATCCTGGCCTGAGAAGGCGTCGGGCTCGTCATGATCATAGGCGTAGCCGGCGCCATAGCCCTCGCCTTTCATGAGTTTTGTCGGCGCGTTGAGTATGACTTTCGGCGGCATCAGCGAGCCGTGCTCGCGCGCGAGGCGGCGCGCCTCCTTGTAGGCCGTGTAAGCGGCATTCGATTTGGGCGCGGTCGCCAAATAGAGAACGGCCTGCGCGATAGCCAGTTCACCCTCGGGGGAGCCCAGAAAATCATACGCGTCTTTGGCCGCATTGCAGACAACCAGCGCCTGGGGATCGGCGAGCCCGATGTCTTCAACCGCCATCCGCACGATGCGGCGGGCAAGGAACAGCGGGTCCTCGCCCGCCTCCAGCATGCGCGCGAGATAATAAAGCGCGGCGTCGGGATCGGAGCCGCGGACGCATTTGTGAAGGGCTGAAATGAGATTGTAGTGGCCCTCCTGCGCTTTGTCATAAATGGGCGCGCGCCGCTGAACGGCATTCGCCAGGCCGGCGGTGTCAAAAATTTCCCCTTCGCGCGCGGCGCGCCAGATTTCCTCCGCCAGCGTCAGCGCCGCGCGCCCGTCGCCGTCCGCCATTCGCGTCAGCGCGGCCCGGGCGCCGTCATCAAGCGGCAAGGGCTTGCCCTCAACGCGCTCGGCCCGCTCCAGCAGCCTGTTGAGCGCGGCCTCATCCAGAGCGCGAAACGTCATGACGCGCGCGCGCGACAGCAGCGCCGCGTTAAGCTCGAAAGACGGATTTTCCGTGGTCGCGCCGATCAGCGTGACGGTGCCGTCCTCCATGACCGGCAGAAACGAATCCTGCTGCGCCCGGTTGAAGCGGTGAATCTCATCCACAAAAAGCAGCGTGCCCTGCCCCAGCGCACGGCGGCCGCGCGCCTGTTCAAAAACTTTTTTCAGGTCCGCGACCCCTGAAAAGATCGCGGATATCTGCACGAAAGCAAGTTTGGTTTGCCGCGCCAGCAGCCGCGCAACTGTTGTTTTACCGGTGCCGGGCGGCCCCCAAAAAATCAGAGAGCCGGGAGAATCCGAAGCGATCAGCCGCGTCAGCGCGCCATCGGCGCCGGTGAGATGCTCCTGCCCCTCAACCTCGCCGAGAACGGAAGGACGCAGCCGGTCGGCCAGGGGGCGCGGCGCGCCGCTCTCCAATCCCGCGCTTGCGAAAAGATCGCTCATGGCGCATCCGGCCTTTCATGACGCCTTTGGGAAACGCCGCGCTGAAGCTTCCTCCGCGCCGCGATGCGTTGCAATCGTGTCACATGAATCGAAACTGTCAAATTAGACTCTTCACGAATCAATTTTTTTGGGGAGTATCGATTTCGCGCTTTCCGAGCTCCGCCGCACACCGCAAACAAAATTCAAACACGAGGACACCCCATGCGCACGATAGCCTTCGCCACGCAAAAAGGCGGCTCCGGCAAAAGCACGCTCGCCTCGTCCATCGCCGTCGCCGCGCATGAGGCGGGCGAGCGCGTCTTCATTCTCGATATGGACCCGCAGCAATCCCTGATGAAATGGGCGAAAGCCCGCGGCGATGTCAGCGTGCCCGTCGAGGCGATCCTTCCCGGCAAAATCAATGCCGTCATGAATTCGCTCGCCAAAAGCGGCGTCACGCTCTGCGTCATTGACACGGCGGGAACAGAATCGACCGCCACCGCGGCGGCGATGAAAGCCGCCGATCTCTGCATCATTCCGGCGCGCCCCAACGCGTTCGATCTCTGGGCCAGCGATGTGACGCGCCGCGCGTTGCGCGAAATGCGCAAAGACTACGTGTTCCTGCTCAACCAGTGCCCGCCGGCCCAGCAGAACGCCCGCATCAGCGAGGGCGTGGAAATGCTGGAGAAGATGGGCGGCCTGATCTCGCCGCTGATCGGCGCGCGCGTCGATTACCAGGAGGCGGCGGGAAGCGGGCTTGGCGTCACTGAATTGAACCCGGGCGGGCCCGCCGCCGAGGAAATCCGCAAGCTCTGGTCGTCGATCAAGCGGCGCCTGGCCAAGGGCAAACCCGCCACGGCAACGCGCAAGGCCGCGTGACCGCGCGGGGCGTGCCCGGGGCGGCCATCATCCGTTGATGACCGTCGTGAAAACCTGGCCGCCCCGCCCTATCGTGACTTTCCAATAGGCTTTGCGGCCCTGCGTGGCTTTATCGAGATCGCCGGTGCGCGCGATTTTCTGATCGTTGACTTCCAGTATCACGTCGCCTTTTTGCACCTGCAGGCGCCCGGCGATGGAGCCCTCGGCGATTTCGGCGACGACGACGCCCTCGCGGAACGTCTCGATGGAAAACTCTTCGATGACCGCCGGCGAAATGTTGACGACGGTCGTCCCGGAAAACGGCGATTGCCCGGCGATTTTGGCGGGCTGACGCGCCGGCGTCTCGGGCGCGGCGCTGAGCTTTAACGGCGCCGTGAGGCTCTTGCCGCCGCGCTGAACGCCGATGGACGCGGTTCCGCCGATGGCTTTGGTGCCGAGGCGGAAACCGAAGGCTTCGAGATCATCGACGCCCTGGCCATCAATGCTGACAAGAATATCGCCGCGCTTGAGGCCCGCTTCCGCGGCAGGGGATTTGTCAAACACCTCCGCCACAAGCGCGCCGGCGGGACGCTCAAGCCCCAGCGATTCCGCGATTTCGCGCGACACCGATTGCAGCGAGGCGCCGAGCCACGGGCGCCGCACCTTGGTGCCGCCGCCCTTGGCGGTGGCCACCACGAGCTTCACCATATTGACGGGAATCGCAAAGCCGATGCCGATGGAGCCGCCCGAGCGCGAATAAATCGCCGAGTTGATGCCGATCACCCGCGAATTCATATCGACCAGCGCGCCGCCGGAATTGCCGGGATTGATGGCCGCGTCGGTCTGAATGAAGAAGCCGTAATCGCTGATGCCCGCCTGCGTGCGCGCCAGCGCGGAGACGATGCCCTGGGTGACAGTCTGGCCGACGCCGAAGGGATTGCCGATGGCGAGCACGAGATCACCGACCTCCAGCGCGTCGGAATCGCCGATTTCAAGCGCGGTAAGGTTCGACGCGCCTTTCAGCTTCAGCACCGCGAGATCGGTGCGCGGATCGCGCAGCACGATTTCGGCATCAAATTCGCGCTTGTCCGCCAGCGCCACGCGCACGTCGGTCATACCCTCGATGACATGATGGTTGGTGACAACGAATCCGGCGGGATCGACGATGACGCCGGAGCCGAGGGAGCGCGATGTCTGCTCGCGCGGCTGGGTGCCGCCGCCGCCGAAAAACTGCCGGAAAATCGGATCATCCATAAAGGGATTGCGGGCGACGCGCTCAACGCGGGAGGCGTAGACGTTGACGACGCCGGGCACTACTTTTTTGACGATGGGCGCGTAAGAAAACTGCGCCTCGGCGCGGGTCGGCGGGGCGATGCGCTGCGGCTGGCTTTGGGCGAACGCGGGCGCGGCGGCCAGCGCCAGCGTCAGAGCATAGGCGATGCGGGACATGGCGGGCTCCGGCGGCTGATTCGTCCAATGATATAGAGGGGAATCGCGGCCCCGCAATGGCCGCCCCGCGCGCTCACCGCCCGCCGGCGGCGGCGATCAACCGCGCGACTTCCGCCTGCCCGCGCCGACGGGCGTGGGTGAGCGGGGTGACGCCCTGGCTGTCCGCGAGATTGGGATCGGCGCCCGCGGCAAGCGCGAGCCTCGCCGCCTCCTGATGGCGCGGCCCGCCGCCGCCGAGGATCACGATTTCCAGCAGGCAGGTCCAGCCGGGATTGTTGACGTGATTGACGTCGATTTTCGTGCTCGAAGTCAGCAGCCGCACGGTCTCCACGTGAGCGCGCTCGCAGGCGGGAATCAGCGCGGTGCCGCCAAAGCGGTTGCGGATCAAAAGGTCGGGTCCGCGCGTCAGCATGAGCGCCAGCATCTCCGCGCGCCCGAGCGCCCCCGCCAGCAGCCACGGCGTGTCCTGATTGGCGGCCTGCGCGTTGACACTGGCGCCGCGCTCCATCAAGGCGCCGGCAATCGAATTGTGTCCGCCCTGCACAGCCAGCAAAAGCGCGGTTTGGCCGAGCGCGTCGCGCGCATCAACATCGAGCCCCGCGCTCAAAGCCTCATTGAGTGATTTGGGATCGCCGCGCGCGGCGGCGGCGTGCAGGCGCTGCGCGGAGGACACGGTTTGGGCGGCGGCCAAACCGCCGGCGAGCCAAATCAGAACGGCAAGATAAGGCCTGATCACGGCAATCGGGTCCCCTGGCAATGATGCGGCCTTAACGGAAAAGGGCGGTCACGAAGACCGCCCCTCCAATCTAAAAAACGGCTCTGGGTTACCCGGCCTCGCCGCCCATCACAGGCCCGGAATCCTTGCCGCGCGCTTCCACGTCGCGGTCGATGAATTCGATCACCGCCATGGCGGCATTGTCGCCTTTGCGGAACCCGGCTTTCAATACGCGGGTGTAGCCGCCATTGCGGGTTTTATAACGGGGGCCGAGGACGCTGAAGAGCTTGCCGACGAGGGCAACGTCTTTCATCTGGGCGATGGCCTGGCGGCGGGCGTGCAGATCGCCGCGCTTGCCGAGCGTCACCAGCTTTTCAACGACGGGGCGCAGGTCTTTCGCTTTCGGCAGGGTGGTGATGATTTGCTCGTGCTTGATCAAAGCCTGGCACATATTGGCGAACATCGCCTTGCGGTGCTCGGATGTGCGGTTAAAGCGGCGCTTCGCGCGACCGTGATACATTGCGGCTCTCCATGTTATGCGGCCGCCGTGCCAAGGTACGGCCGAGGGTTATTTCCGTCTCCCCGCGCGCGCGGAGTGAAGGGATTCTGTTCCGCTAGTAGTGCTCCTCGAAGCGCTTAGCCAGCTCTTCGATGTTCTCGGGCGGCCAGCCCGTGACTTCCATGCCGAGGTGCAGGCCCATCTGAGCCAGCACTTCCTTGATCTCGTTGAGCGACTTGCGCCCGAAGTTCGGCGTGCGCAGCATTTCCCCTTCGGATTTCTGGATGAGATCGCCGATATAGGTGATGTTGTCGTTCTTGAGACAATTGGCCGAGCGCACCGACAATTCGAGTTCGTCGACCTTCTTGAGCAGCGCGGGATTGAAAGCGAGTTCGGGAATGGCCGGCGAGGCTTCCTGGCGCTTTGGCTCCTCGAAGTTGACGAAGACGTTGAGCTGATCCTGAAGAATGCGCGCGCTGTAAGCAAGCGCGTCCTCCGGCGTCAGCGCGCCGTTGGTCTCGATTGTCATGGTCAGCTTGTCGTAATCGAGAATCTGGCCTTCGCGGGTGTTTTCCACGCGGTAGCTGACCTTGCGCACCGGCGAATAAAGCGCATCGACGGGCACGAGGCCGATCGGCGAATCCTCGCCGCGGTTGCGGTCGGCGGGGACGTAGCCCTTGCCGGTGTTGACAGTGAATTCCATGCGGATTTCCGCGCCTTCGTCGAGGGTGCAGATAACCATGCCGGGGTTCAGAATCTGCACATCGCCGACAGTGGCGATATCGCCGGCGGTGACAGCGCCCGGGCCGGATTTCTTCAGCACCATGCGCTTGGGGCCGTCCGCGTGCATGCGGATGGCGATATCCTTGATGTTCAGCACGATCTCCGTCACGTCCTCGCGCACGCCCGGAATCGAGGAGAATTCATGCAGCACGCCGTCGATCTGCACAGCGGTGATCGCGGCGCCCTGAAGGGACGACAGCAGCACCCGGCGGATCGAGTTGCCGAGCGTCATGCCAAAGCCGCGCTCCAGCGGCTCGGCGACAACCGTCGCAACGCGTTTGGGATCGTCGCCGGGCTGCACTTCCAGCTTGTTGGGACGGATGAGCTCTTGCCAATTTTTCTGAATCATAATCAGGCCTTTCCGACGCGCGCGGGCATATCGGTCCGTCGACCATGGCCTCGCGGTTTCGGTTTGTGGAAAAAACGCTTCCCGCCCGTCGGCGGAATGCGCTGCGGAGAAAGCTCTAAACGCGCCGGCGCTTGCGGGGGCGGCAGCCGTTATGCGGAATCGGCGTGACATCGCGGATGGAGGTGACGGTGAAACCCGCCGCCTGCAAAGCGCGCAATGCCGATTCGCGGCCCGAACCGGGGCCGGAAACCTCCACTTCCAAGGTCCGCATGCCGTGTTCGGCGGCTTTCTTGGCGGCGTCTTCGGCGGCCATCTGCGCCGCGAAGGGCGTCGATTTGCGCGAGCCTTTGAAGCCCATCGTGCCGGCCGACGACCAAGCGATGGTGTTGCCCTGCGCGTCCGTGATCGTGATCATGGTATTGTTAAAGGTCGAGGCCACGTGGGCGACGCCCGAGGCGATGTTTTTGCGTTCGCGGCGGCGGACGCGGGTTGCTTCTTTTGCCATATCGATAGGTGTCCTTCAGGCGCGCCCGTAATGCCAGGCGCTCGGGGTTGTCAGCGGATGCGGATCACTTCTTCTTGCCGGCGATGGCTTTCGGCTTGCCCTTGCGGGTGCGCGCGTTGGTGTGCGTGCGCTGGCCGCGGACCGGCAATTGCCTGCGGTGGCGCAAGCCGCGGTAGCAGCCGAGATCCATAAGCCGCTTGATGTTCATCGAGACTTCGCGGCGCAGATCGCCCTCGACCATATAATCGCGGTCAATCGTTTCGCGGATTTGCAGCACTTCGGCGTCGGTCAGCTGCGAAACGCGGCGCTCGGCGGGGATGTTGACTTTCTGGCAAATCTCTTCGGCTTTCTTGCCGCCGATGCCATGAATATATTGAAGCGCGACGATGACGCGCTTGTTGGTGGGGATGTTGACGCCTGCAATACGGGCCACGTGCCGTCTCCATGTGGGCCGCGCTGGGGCGGCTGAAAGGGCCGCCGAGGCAGCCGGAACCCCGCGTCCGGTGGAGGCCGGCCTATGCAGGGAAAGAAATCCACGCCGACAACAAACGATCCCGCGCCCTCGAATGAGGACGGGAACCGCGATCTCGTTTGGATGGCCGGGTTCTAACGGCTTGTCCCGCAGGCGTCAACGGGGCCGGCGGCAATATTTTCGCGGTTTGGCGGTTAATTCGGGGGCTTTCAGGATTATCGCCCCCGCGGCGCTACAGCCCCTCCGAAAACATTCCATCGATCAGGATGAAAGCCATGCGGCAGACTTTGCCGGAGCGGTTGGACCAGGCATGATTGGTGCCCTTTTGCACAATAATATCGCCGGCGCGGGCAATAGTCTCGCCTTTATCAACGATCAGCGTGATCTCGCCATCAAGAACGATGCCATAATCGATCGTCTGCGTGCGGTGCATGAACGGGTGGGGCGCGCCGACTGTGGCGTGGGTGGCGGCGTCGCCGGCGCCGATTTTTTCAAAATGCGCCCGTGCCTCCGCGCCGCTGATGGCAGTGAGATTGCGGGCATCCGGCATGATATCGAGCACGCGGATGCGGGTGCCGCCTTTGGGAGGAACCAGTGTCAGCGAAGCCTCCTCCGGCTCGCCGCCCATTCTGTCGATACGGGCGGGCGTTTCGCGGGTGTTCCAGACCTCGTGAAAAACGGGGCCGTTTTCGCCCAGCGACACGACGCGGTTTGGCGGCGCATCGGACGCGATGATGGCTGCGCCGCCGGCATCATGCCCGGTGACGATGCGGCGAAAGCTGGATGCCATGCGCGTATTCCCTTTAAGCCGGATTGGAAAAGGCGGCATGGCCGCCGGCGATTTTGCGAACCGGCCCGGAAAAGAACGCAATGTGCAGACTGCCCTTTTTCGTGAAGGCGGCATGGACGCTGCCGGGCTGGCGGATCGCGAATCCGCCCGCCTTGATCAGCCCGTCGTGATCCTCCAGCTCGCCCTCGGTAATGTAGGTTTGCTCGAGCCCCAAATGCTCGTGCATCGGAGCCTGCGCGCCCGGCTCAAATTTAAACAGCACGGTGGCCGCGCCGCTGGCCTCGTCGCGATAGAGCACTTTCGCCCATACGCCGGGATCGATGTTGGCCCATTCCATCGTGAGTGAATCAACGATGCGGGTTTGCCCGGCAAACGGCGCCGGCGCCGCGGCTGCGTCTTCCATGCCGGCTCGCCTCCTCCCCGCCTCGATCCGGTCTCCGGCGCTTTTAAAACGGAGACGGGACGGAAAAATATAGACCGCGTGTCCGGCTGGGCCAAGGAGATTTCGATGACAGCGGATTTCGAAGGCTGCAACGCAGTCAAATTCACGCCTTGACCCTGAGGTTGGAATTGAGACTTATTCCCCCGCGCGGGATCAAAAAAACCGTCCTGAATAACCCGGGCGCTCATTCGTCCCGGCAAGATTTGCAAGCCGCCGAGATAATAATCAATTCAACCACGAAGGGAAACGCCTATGAAACTCCGCCTTCTGGCAAGCGCCGCCGCTTGCGTTCTGGCCGGCTCCACAGCCGCCATGGCGCTTGATGGCTATCATTTGGAATCGATGATCCCGCTGGAATACAAGGGGTCATCATGGGATTATGTCGCGCTCGACGCCGCCAAGGGCCACATTTACGTTGGCCTGCGCAAAGAAGGCCTGCAGGTTGTCGCTGCCGCCGCGAAGAAATTGCTCGTCACCATTGACAAGACCGTGTCGGCGAACGGCGCGACCCTGATGCCGGAATTCGATTTGGGCGTCTCCAACAACGGCAACGGCACGCTGACGCCGTTCGCCATGTCGACGTTCAAAGCGGGCGAGCCGATCAAGCTGGGCGAGGAGGTCGACACCAGCCATTACGACGCGCTGACCAAGCGCCTGTTCGTCAATATGACCGGTGAAAAGGGCGCCTCCGACATCGTCGTGATACAGGCGCCCGGAATGAAGGAAATCGGGCGGATCAAAGTGGCAGCCGGCAAGCTTGAGCATGCCGCCATGGACGGCAAAGGCAAAATGTATATCGTCGCCCGCGACACGAGCCTGCTTTACACGATCGACACCAACACGATGAAAGTGACGGCGGACCGCAAGATCGAAGGCTGCGAGCAGGCCAATTCGATCGACATGGACCGGGCCAACAACCGCCTGTTCATCGCCTGCCGCGGCAAGGATGCGGTCCCCCCGGTTCTGGCGGTGATGGACAGCGAAACCGGCAAGGTCGTCCACAAAGCCACGATCGGCGCCGGCAACGACGGCGTGGTCTATGACGCCGCGGCGAAGCGCATCATCACCCTCGACGGCGTCAGCGCGGTTCTGGTGGTGTTCGAACAGGTCGATAAAGATACGTACAAAATGGTCGAGGCCGTCGGCACCCGCCCCAGCATGCGCACCTTCGGCTACGATCCCAAGACCCGCAAAGTCTATGGCGTGACAGCCGAAGGCTATGCCGACCCGAGCCGGCCGATTCTGACCGCGGTCGCCCCGTTCTATCCGAACACATTCGTCCCCGGCACGTTCGGCGTGTTCACCTACGCGCCGAAATAACGGGCCCGAGATCCGCATTCCGAAAACGGCAGCGCCCGCGGGAATTCCCCGCGGGCGTTTTATTTCGCGGCGCCAAACGCGGCGGGTTCGGCTTTCAGCTGCGCATCCATGGCCGACGACACAGCATCAATCGCCAGCATGCCGTCGACAGTCTTAAGCGTGCCCCTGCCCGCGTAATACGCGGATACCGGCGCGGTTAGCTCACGGTAAGCGTCAAGGCGCACCTTGAACGAGGCGGGATTGTCATCGGCGCGCACAGCGCCGCCGGCCGCGAGCGTCTCGGCGGCGCGTTTTTCAATGCGGCCCAGCAGCGCCTTCTCATCGACTTTCAATTCAACGATGGCATCAAGCTGCATCCGCATGGCCGCCAGCAGCTCATCGAGAGCGCGGGCCTGCGCCACGGTGCGGGGAAAGCCGTCGAGTATAAACCCGTTCTTCGCATCGGCCTCGCGGATGCGGTCGGCGATGATGCCGACGACGATTTCATCCGAGACTAGGCCGCCCGAATCCATCACCGCCTTGGCCTTCATGCCAACGGGCGAGCCCGCCTTGACGGCGGCGCGCAGCATGTCGCCGGTTGATAATTGCGGGATTGTGAATTTCGCCGCCAGCCGCGCCGCCTGCGTGCCCTTGCCCGCCCCCGGCGGCCCCAGCAGGATCAGCCTCATCTCTTGCGTCCCCTCAGTTTCGCCTTCTTCACCAGCCCCTCGTATTGCTGGGCTTGGAGATGGCCGTGGACTTGCGCCACGGTGTCCATAGTCACGCTGACCACAATGAGGAGCGACGTGCCGCCAAAGTAAAACGGCAGCGCGGCATAGGAAATAAGCATTTCGGGCAACAGGCAGATGATCGACAGATAGGCCGCGCCAATACAGGTGATGCGCATAAGCACGCTGTCAATAAACTGCGCGGTGCGCTCGCCAGGACGGATGCCCGGCAGAAATCCGCCGTGCTTCTTCAGATTGTCGGCGGTTTCCACGGGGTTGAAGACAATCGCCGTGTAAAAGAAGGCGAAGAACACAATCAGCGCGACGTAGGTCAGCATATACAGCGGGCGTCCATGCCCAAGATATTGCGTGATCGTGGCGAGCCAGCCGGTGCCGCCGGACGCCTGCGAAAAATTCGCCACCGTTGTCGGCAGAAGCAGCAGCGAGGAGGCGAATATCGGCGGAATAACGCCGGACGTGTTGAGCTTCAGCGGCAGGAACGAGGTCTGCCCCTCGTAGACTTTGTTGCCGACCTGGCGCTTGGGATAGGTGATCAGCAGCCGCCGCTGCGCCCGCTCCATGAACACGATGAAAGCGATGACGAACAGCGACATGATGACGACGGCGAAAATCAGCCCGGTGGAGATTGCGCCCTGGCGGCCAAGCTCCAGCGTGCTGGCGATAGCCGATGGAAAGGCTGCGACAATGCCGGCGAAGATGATCAGCGATGAGCCGTTGCCGATGCCGCGCGCGGTGATCTGCTCGCCGAGCCACATCAGGAACATGGTGCCCCCGGTGAGCGTCAGCACGGTTGAGAAGCGGAAAAACAGGCCGGGGTCGGCGACCGTGCCGCCCTGCCCCTCAAGGCCGATGGCGATGCCGTAGGCTTGGAACACGGCCAGGAACACGGTGAGATATCGGGTGTATTGATTGATGACTTTGCGGCCGCTCTCGCCCTCTTTCTTGAGGCTTTCCAGCGTCGGGATGACCGAGGTCAGAAGCTGGATGATAATCGAGGCGGATATATAGGGCATGATGTTGAGCGCGAAAATCGCCATGCGCTGCACCGCGCCCCCGGCGAACATGTTGAACAGCTCCAGCACGCCTTGGCTCTGGCGGGTGAAGTTCTGCTCGAACGCGACGGGATCGATGCCGGGAAGCGGAATGTAAGTGCCGAGCCGGTAGATGATCAGCGCCCCCAGCGTGAACCAGATGCGCTTTTTCAATTCCTCGTTTTTGCCGATGGCCGAGAAATTGACGTTGGCCATTAGCTGTTCGGCTGCAGACGCCATGTAAAGGCTCCAGTGGGCGCGGCGGGCGCGCCGGATCGGCTGTGGGACGTGACCGCGGGTTCATAAACGCGCGCGGGGCGAAGGTCAAAAACCCCGCCCCGCCGCATCGGATATAAGCCGCTCGAAGCGGATTCGCCAGCCCGGCGAACGCCGCCTCAGGCGCGCTTGGCTTTTTTGGCGTCTCTGGCGGCCTTGGCGGTTTCGGCCTCGGCTTCCGCCTCAACCGCCAGCAGTCTGATGCTGCCGCCGGCCTTCTCGATCGCCGCAACGGCGCCCGCGGAGGCGCGGGCCGCCTCGAAAGCGACTTTGCCCTTGAGCTCGCCAACGCCCAGAATTTTCACGCCGTCGCGCGCGCGGGCGCAGACGCCCGCCGCCACGAGAGCCGCGACATCGACGAGCTTGCCCGCATCGAGCTTGCCGGCGTCAATCGCGGTCTGGATGCGGCCGAGATTGACCTCGTTGTAATCGGTCTTGAAAATATTGGTGAAGCCGCGCTTCGGCAGGCGCCGGTGGAGCGGCATTTGGCCGCCTTCAAAGCCTTTGATGCGCACGCCGGAGCGCGCCGTCTGGCCTTTGCCGCCGCGGCCCGCTTGTTTGCCGGAGCCCGAGCCGATGCCGCGCCCGATGCGCTGGCGCTTTTTCGAGGAGCCGGGATTGTCGGTGATTTCGTTGAGTTTCATCGTCCGATCCTCATTTGCCTGTGACGACGCGCACGAGGTGAGCGACTTTCGCGATCATGCCGCGCACCGAAGGCGTGTCCTCCAACGATGACGTGCGGCCGAGCTTGTTCAGGTTAAGTCCGATCAGCGTCGCCCGCTGGCTGTTTTCACGGCCGATGGGGCTGCGTATCTGTTCGAGCGAAACCGTCTTTTTGGCTGTCTCTGTCATGGGGTCCTCCCGGTCACGCGTCTACGGCGTCGGCATCGACGCCCTGGCGGCGGCCCTGCAGGGTCGAGACTTTCATGGTGCGGCGCGCCGCCACCGTGCGCGGCGAATCCTCATGCTTCAGCGCGTCGAACGTGGCGCGAACCATGTTGTAGGGGTTGGACGAGCCCTGCGATTTGGCAACGACGTCGTGCATGCCCAAAGTTTCGAAGACAGCGCGCATCGGGCCGCCGGCGATGATGCCGGTGCCGGACGGAGCGGCGCGCAGAACGACGCGGCCCGCGCCGTGGCGCCCGTGGACGTCGTGATGCAGCGTGCGGCCTTCGCGCAGGGGCACGCGGATGAGGCCGCGCTTGGCCGCCTCGGTC
>JANYFM010000041.1 GCA_025362655.1 Hyphomicrobiales bacterium
TGCCCCGCCGCGCGGACTGTTTTCCGGCCCTGTGGATAGAGGGCACAAGCCGCCCGCGCCCAAACCGTCCATGGCGCGGCGCCGCGACTCGTGTAGATTGCGCTTCAAGGCGCGCGGCGCGGATTTCAGTTGCGCCGCGGCCGGGTCGCATTTCCCCTCTAAAACCCATCTCTCCTCTAAATCCATTGGCATCATGTCGGCGCTCGAAAATTTGACGGGCCGCGCGGGTATCTTCAACACCGCGCCCTCCGATTCCCCCGCCTACCGCGTCGCGCCCCACAATGTGGAGGCGGAGCAGGCGCTGCTGGGCGCGATTCTCGTCAACAACGACGCTTATGACCGCGTCTCCGATTTTCTGCGCGCCGAGCATTTTTCCGAGGAGCTGCACCGACGCGTCTATGAGGTGGCCTCGCAGCTCATCCGCGCCGGCAAAATCGCCACTGTCGTGACGCTGAAGACGTTTCTGGGCGAGCACGATCTCGGCGGCATCACCGTTCCCAAATATCTGGCGCGCCTCGCCGCCGAGGCGACCGCCATCATCAACGCCGCTGATTACGGCCGCACGATTCATGATCTCGCGGTGCGCCGCAATCTCATCGCCATCGGCGAGGATGTCGTCAACACCGCCTATGACGCGCCGGTCGATATGTCGCCGCGCGCCCAGATTGAGGACGCCGAGCGCCGCTTGTACGAAATCGCCGAACAAGGCCGTTATGACGGCGGCTTTCAAAGCTTCGGCAACGCGCTGACGGTCGCCATCGATATGGCCGCCAAAGCCTGGGAGCGCGACGGCAAGCTGTCGGGCATATCGACCGGCCTTTCCGATCTCGATTTCAAACTGGGGGGATTGCAATCCTCCGATCTCGTCATCATCGCCGGCCGCCCGGGCATGGGCAAGACGGCGCTCGCCACCAACATTGCCTTCAACATTGCCCGCGCTTACCGTTTTGAGGTGAAACCCGACGGAACCCACGCCACGACAAACGGCGGCGTTGTCGGCTTCTTCTCGCTGGAAATGTCGTCGGAGCAATTGGCGACGCGCATTATCTCCGAGCAGGCCGGCGTCTCCTCCAGCAAAATCCGCCGCGGCGCGATTGATGAAGGCGAGTTCCGCCGCATTTCCGAGGCGGGGCGGGAGATGATGCAAATCCCCTTCTACATCGATCAGACCGGCGGCATTTCCATCGCGCAGCTGACGGCGCGCGCCCGCCGCCTCAAACGCCAGCGCGGGCTCGATCTGCTGATCGTCGATTATTTGCAATTGCTGTCGGGCTCGAAATCGAAATCCGACAACCGCGTTCAGGAAATCACCGAAATCACCACCGGCCTCAAGGCGCTGGCCAAAGAGCTGAACGTTCCCGTCGTCGCCCTCTCGCAATTGTCGCGTCAGGTGGAATCGCGCGAGGACAAGCGCCCCCAGCTTTCCGATCTGCGCGAATCCGGCTCCATCGAACAGGACGCGGATGTCGTCATGTTTGTGTTCCGCGAGGAATATTACCTCGCCAACAGCGAGCCCGACGCGGGCAGCGAGAAACACGCGAAATGGCAGGCTGATATGGAGCGCGCCCACGGCAAGGCCGAAATCATCATCGGCAAGCAGCGCCACGGGCCCACCGGCTCCGTCGATCTCGCCTTTGAGGCGGAGCTGACGCGCTTTGGCAATATGGCGCAGGGCGAGCGCATGCCGGAGCGCTATTGAATGGCGCGCCCGCGCGATCCCCGCGCCGCCGGCGCGCAGGCCGTGCTGACCATCGATCTTCACGCCCTCGCCGCCAATTGGCGGTTGTTGGCGGCCCGCGCCGCGCCCGCTGAATGCGCCGCCGTCATCAAGGCGGATGCTTACGGCATTGGCTTGGAGCCCGCCGCGCGCGCGCTGGCGAAGGCGGGATGCCGGACCTTCTTTGTCGCCAATGCCAACGAGGGCGCGCGCGCGCGCGAAACGCTCGGCGCGAAAAAAAGCATTCGGATTTACGTGCTGAACGGCCTGTTGCCGGGCGCGCCGGTGGCGCGCCTATATTTGGAGCACGGGCTGCGTCCGGTCCTCGGCTCGCCGGAGGAGCTGCGGGAATGGGCGGCGCGCGCGCCCAAAGCGCCCTTTGCGCTGCATATGGATACCGGCATGAACCGGCTCGGCGCGCCGGGCGGGGACGAAACGATACACGCGGCGCTCAAAAAATCCGGCGCCGCGCCCGCTCTGCTGATGAGCCATTTCGTTGCATCCGAAACGCCCGCCGATCCGCTCAACAAGCGTCAGACCGCGGCTTTTCAAAAGCTCCGCGCGCGCTTCCCCGGCATTCCCGCCAGCCTCGCCAATTCAAGCGGAATCTTCCTGCCGCAAGAACCCTTCTTCGATCTCACGCGGCCCGGCTACGCGCTCTACGGCGGCAATCCAACGCCCGGCAAAAAAAACCCGATGCTGCCGGTTGTGAAGCTTGAGGCGCCGATCATCCAGCTGCGAACCATCGAAGCCGGGGAGACCGCCGGCTACAACGCGCAATGGACCGCCAAGCGCCGCACGCGCCTCGCCACGATAGGCGTCGGCTACGCGGACGGCCTGCCGCGCAATCTTATGGCGACGGACGCGCGGGCAGGGGGCGAGGCCATGGTCCAGGGCGCGCGCTGCGCCTTCGCCGGCCGCGTTTCCATGGACCTGACGGTGATCGACGTGACAGACGTTCCCGAACAATCGCTGCGCCCCGGCGTGATGGCGCAACTGCTGGGCGCGGATATCACCATCGACGACATGGGCGCGCGCGCCCGCACCATCGGTTATGAGATACTGACGGGGCTGGGGCGAAGATACGCGCGGGTTTATAAGTCGGGACGACAGTACGGCGCGGCGGGCGCCGACGTGTGAATGGCGCGGGGATTGCGGCGGGAGGCGAAGGCGGAAAAAGGGTTGCGGCGCGCTGATGGATTTCGTTGTCAGGAGGCGTGCGGAAATCAAGAATTTTGAGGATTTTTGTGGAGCGTGATTTCTCAATGGGTTGCGGTTTTCGAAAGATATGTCCGCAACTCAGACGCTGGCCCCGGAGGGGCCATTGCGTGTAGCCACGGGTGGAGCGCAGCGAAACCCGTGGGGGCGTGACTTTGATCGTCGTCTGCGCCCCGGAGGGGCGGAGGAATTTCATTGAGACCCCCGCTCAATCGGACACGTATTTCTCGTCAAACTCGATGCCGTGAGCGCGCAGAAGGACCAAAAGCTCTGACCTGAAGTCCAAGGTCTTGTGATGTTCGGCCTGCCCCCGGATGTATGTCTTCAGCGCGTCTTCCCGCGACTTGCTGACTGAGAACACGCTGTATCCCTCCTGCCACGCGAAATCGGCGAGTTCGGGAAACGTCTCGTGGATCCATTTGCTCGACCG
>JANYFM010000370.1 GCA_025362655.1 Hyphomicrobiales bacterium
CGAAATAGAGCTGGCTCTCGGGCTCCAGCATGAATTGCGTCAGCAGCCGCGCGGCATTGGGGTGCGGCGCGCCGGTCAGCAGTGCGAAATGCGCCTGCGCATAGATGATGCCCTCGTCCGGCGCGATCCATTGAACCGGCAGGCCCTTCAGAGACAGCGCGTAAGGCAGTTGCTGCGGCGCGTAGACCGGGTATTCGCCGCGCGCGACGCGCCGCTCCGCATCGCGGTTGGTGCGGGTGACGGATATTTCCTGCCGGGCCAGGGCCTCGTGATATTCCCTCCCGAACGCCTTGTAGGTCGCCTCGAACATGGCCGCGCCCGCGCCGCGCAGGCGCAGATCATCGGCGAGAATCGCGCCCTTCCACTTTGGATCGAGCAAGCCGCGCCAGCTTTTAAAATCCTCACGCTTCGCCAGATTCGTGTTGATGAGGATGCCGTAGGGCGGATACCAAACGGGCACGCCGTCGTCGTCGCGCTCCAGATCGGCGCGAAGGCCGGCCATGGCGGGCACCTTCATCGCTGGCTGGATTTCGCCGGCGCGTTTGCGCTGCGGCAGCGATGCGGGGCTTGAAATATAGATATCGCCGATGAAGCGCCGCGCGCTCTGCTCGATGCGGATGCGTTCGGTCACCTCGCCGGCGCGGCCGATGAAATGATCGACGCGGATGGCGTATTTTTTCTCGAAGGCTTTCATCCGCTCGATTTGCGGCGGCCCGCTGAGCGCGGAATAAACGGCGACGCTGCCCTCTTTTTTCGCCGCCTCGATCACGCCGGCCCAGTCCGCGTCCTGCGCCGGCGCGGCTCCGCCCGCGAGCAGAAAAAACGCAAGAGCCAGCAGGCGCATCATCGCTTTCCCCGCACGCCGCGGACCCTCTGTTTGACGCGGGGACAGGCCGCTTCTACCCTCACCTTGCCGCATTGCGCCGCGCTGTCAAATCGCGCGCGCCGCCGCCGGCAGGGAGGCATTCATGGACGATATTTCCGGGCGCATCGGGGGCGCGGAGCGCCTCACTGTGCTGAATCCTGTCGGCTATCCTCCGAAAGTCACGCGCAAAACCGCCGCGCGCCGGCTGGACACGCTGGACGGCAAAACCATCTATCTCGTCGACTGCCGCTTTGATGATTCCATCGAGCTGCTGAAACAGGTTCAGGCCTGGTTCTCCGCGCATATGCCGGCGGTGACGACGCGGATGATCTCGCTGCAAAATTATTATGGGCACGACGATCCCATCACCTGGGAGACGATCCGCGAAAACGGCCATGCCGCCATCGTCGGCGTCGGCCATTGCTCCACATGCGCGCCGGCCGTCACCACCCACGCGATCACGCTGGAACACAAATACGGCGTGCCCGCGGTGTCGCTGCACACGGATATCTTTGACCGCGTCGTGCGCTCCACCGCGCGCGCCGGGGGCCTGCCTGGGCTCGATTGCGTTTTCGTGCCGCAGCCCGTGATGGGGAAAACCGCGGAGCAATTGCGCGGTTATATCGAAGGCAGCGATCCCGTCTCCGGGCATCCGGTCATGCGGCGGATTGTCGAGGCGCTGACGCGCGGCCTTGGCGCGGATGCCGCGATTCCGGCGGATCGCTCCACTCCCCGCGCCTGCGAGCCCGGCACCGGGGACGAATTGCGCGCGATGTTCGAGGCCAACCGCTGGACGGATTTTCTGCCCATCGTGCTGCCGACGCCGGAGCGTGTCGCCGCCATGCTGGCCGCCACCATGCGCAAACCGGACGAGATTGTCGGCCGCATGCAGCCCACCGCCAACCGCGGCTTGTGGGAATACACGGTGGAGAAAGTCGCGGTGAACGCCGTCATGGCCGGCGCGAAGCCCGAATATTTCCCCGTCATTCTCGCGCTCGCCCACGCCCAGGTCTCCGCCCGGGGCTCGACGTCAAGCTCCGCCGCCGCGATGGTCGTCGTCAACGGCCCCATCCGCCAGGAAATCGGCATGAATTGCGGCATCGGCGCCATGGGGCCTTACAATCACGCCAATGCAACCATCGGCCGCGCCTTCGGCTTGTTGTCGCAAAACCTTCAGGGCGGCTCGGTGCCAGGCGAGACCTTCATGGGATCGCAGGGCAACAGCCTCAGCTACAACAGCGTCACCTTCGCCGAGAACGAGGAGCGCAGCCCGTGGACGCCGCTGCATGTGCAGAAAGGCTTTGCGGCCGGTGACAGCGTCGTCAACGTCTTCTACGGCTGCCGCTCGCAGACGTTTGGGCTCGGCCTGCGCGAGACGTTCTGGCGCGAGCACGTGCGCGACATGCTCAACGGCATCGACGCGACGACGGCGCCCTGCCTGCTGCTGGACCCCATCACCGCCCAGCAATTCATCGACCGCGGCGGCTTTGACACCAAGGAAAAACTGATCCGCTGGCTGTGGGAGACCGCGCGCCTGCCGGCCGCCCGCTATTGGGATTTGCAACTCGTGCAAAACTACATCTACCCGCGAGCCACCTGCGGAGAGGAGCCGCAGGCGACGAAGCTCAAGGCCGCGCCCGATGAGTTGATCAACACGTTTCAGGAGAAGGACTTCAACGTGGTGGTCGTTGGCGGCGAGGCCAACGGCTACTGGTCGATGATGGGCGCGACGCTGAGGAAGAGCGTTGGGGTGGATGAGTGGCGGTGAGGGGGATGGGAGAAGCGGCGTCCGCTCGACAAGGTTCCCTTTTCGCGCCCCTTCACTCCGGCGCCCGGAAACCCTTCACCGCATCCGCCGCAAAATCATAAAACCGGCCCGTCAGCGTCCACTGGGGCGAGCACATTTCCGCAACCTTCGGCGCAAACTCCTCCGGTGTGCGCAGGCTCATCGGGTCCTCGCCCGGCATCAGCGCCGCGCGCATTCCCGTGCGCAGCGGGCCGGGATTGGCGATCATCACGCGCACGCTGGAGGTGTTCAGCGTCTCCGCCGCATAAGTGCGCGCCAGCGCGTCCAGCGCGGCCTTTGAGGCGGCATAGGCGCCGAGGTATGCGCCCATGTCAGCCTTGCTCCCGGCGCCCGATGTGATGAACACCGCGCGCCCCGCGTCCGAGGCGCGCAGCAGGCTGTCGAGAGAGCGGATCAGCCGCCAGTTGGCGGTGACATTCAGCGAAAAAACGCTTTCAAACGCTTTGGGGTCTATATGCGAAAGCGGCGACACCGGGCCGAGCATGCCGGCATTGCCGACGAATATGTCGAGCTTTTTCCAGCGCTCGTGGATCGCAAGGCCGAGGCGGTCCAGCGCCTCAAAATCCCGGAGATCGCAGGGCACCAGCGTCGCCTCCTGCCCGTGGGCGCGCAATTCGTCGTCGATTTCCTCCAGCGCGCCCTGCGTGCGCGCCAGCGCGATGACATGGGCTCCCCTGCGCGCCAGCTCCAGCGCGATGGCGCGCCCGATGCCGCGCGAGGCGCCTGTGACGAGGGCGATACGGTTTTCGAGAGGCAGGGGCATGGCGTCAGGCCTCGGTTTGGCCGCGCTCCGCGATGACGCCCATCTCCGCGTCGGTAAAACC
Organism: Hyphomicrobiales bacterium; assembly: GCA_025362655.1. Classification (GTDB taxonomy): domain Bacteria; phylum Pseudomonadota; class Alphaproteobacteria; order Rhizobiales; family Beijerinckiaceae; genus Terripilifer. Next base: position 3,497 of record JANYFM010000370.1, read on the forward strand.
GATCCCCCGGAATTGCGCGGCGATGTCTGTCGCCCAGCCCTTTTTGGCCCCGCGCGGGCGGGCCGGCAGCGCCTCTTGAAGGATCACCCGCGCCTCCTCCTCCATGCCGCGGCCGTGGCCGGCGGCGCGCCGGCGCAGCCGTTCCTCGACGCTGTCATCGAGATTGCGGACAAGAAGCTGGGCCATGGGGAACACTCTGATGATATCAAGGATATCATAGCAGGCCCGCGCAGGGCCGCAATCAGCGCCCGGAGGATCGGCCGCCTCTAAGCCGTCTCCGCCAGCAGCGACAATTGCCGCCGGCCCGGCTCATCCGCGATATCCGTGAGGTGCGTCGGGTAATCGCCCGTGAAACAATGGTCGGTGAACTGCGGCCTCGCGGCGTTGCGGCCATCCTCGCCCATCGCGCGGTAAATGCCGTCCACCGACAAAAACGCCAGCGAGTCACAGCCGATGTATTGGCGCATCTCCTCCAGCGAGTGCGTCGCGGCCAGCAGCTTCTCGCGCCGCGGAGTATCTATGCCGTAGTAGTCAGGATGCGTGATCGGCGGCGAGGAAATGCGGAAATGCACCTCCTTCGCGCCGGCCTCGCGCATCATCTGCACAATTTTCAGCGAGGTCGTGCCGCGCACTATGGAATCATCGATCAGCACAATGCGTTTGCCCCGCACGACCGAGCGGTTGGCGCTGTGTTTCAGGCGCACGCCGAGTTCGCGCACGGATTGCCGCGGCTGAATAAACGTGCGCCCGACATAATGATTGCGCACGATGCCCAGCTCAAACGGCAGGCCCGAAGCTTGTGAGAAGCCGATCGCCGCGGGCACGCCGGAATCAGGCACCGGCACGATCACATCGGCGTCCACAGGGGCTTCGGCGGCGAGTTGCGCGCCCATGCGCTTGCGCACGTCATAGACGTGGCGCCCGTGAACGATGGAATCCGGCCTTGAGAAATATATATATTCAAAGATACAGGGCCGCGCCTGCATCGGCGGAAAGGGCTTGTGCGATTCCAAGCCCGTGGGGTTCCCGGCGGTCTTTTCCGAAATCACCACGACCTCGCCGTTCTCAACATCGCGCACAAACCGGGCGCCGATGATGTCAAGCGCGCAGGTCTCCGACGCCAGAATGTAATGGCCGTCCAGCTCGCCCAGCACGAGCGGGCGTATGCCCAGGGGATCGCGCACGCCGATCAGCTTCTTGTTGGTCAGCGCGACCAGCGAATAGGCGCCCTCCAGCTGGCGCAATGCCTCAATGAAACGGTCGAGAATGCGCCCGCGGCGGCTGCGCGCCACAAGGTGCAGCACGACTTCGGTGTCCGATGTCGATTGATAGATCGCGCCTTGGCGCACCAGTTCGCGCCGCAGCGCCAAGCCATTGGTCAGATTGCCGTTGTGGGCGAGGGCGAGGCCGCCGGAATCGAGCTCCGCAAACAGCGGCTGCACGTTGCGCAGAATGGTGCCGCCCGCGGTGGAATAGCGCACATGGCCGACAGCGGCGCTGCCGGGCAGGCGCTCAATAGTGCGCTGCGAGGAAAAATGATCGCCGACGAGGCCGAGCCGCCGTTCGGGATGAAAGCGCTTGCCGTCGAAGGCGACAATGCCCGCGGCCTCTTGGCCGCGATGCTGGAGCGCGTGCAGGCCAAGCGCGGTGATGGCGGCGGCATCGGGATGGCCGAAAATGCCGAACACGCCGCATTCCTCATGCAGGCGGTCCTCTTCAAAATCCAGCATTGGCTGTTCAGCCCCGCTTTGGTCTTCAGCCCCGGGTCTGTCTTGGGATCGATCCTGACGGCTCATCCTTCAACTCCATAGGGCCTGCAATTCCAGGCCCGCGAATGGGGGCCGGCGATTCGCCGCATAACGGTAATATGACACAAGCTGGGGTTGGACGGCGCCGTTATCAACGCCGCGGCGGCGGATTGCCCTGTTGAAGCAGCGCGTCGATGGTTTGCGGACCGGCGGCGGGGGAATTGGCCGGGCGCGCCTGCGTTTCCGCCCGCAGGGGGGAACGCGGGGCAGAGGGACCGGGCGGGGCAGGGGCCTCGGTGCGCTGTCCCGGTCGCAGCGCCGGGGGCGCAAGCGGAGCGGGCGGCGGCACGAGGGCGGGGGGCGGCGTCGCGGGCGCGGCTTTATCGCCATCGGCTTCGGCGGGCGGCTCGTCGCCCTTTTGTTTTTTCAGCATCTTCGACAGGCTGGCATCGAGATTTTCAGGCAATTGCGCCTGCATCCATTGGCCCGTCGCCTCCAGCCAGCCGCGTGTTTTCGAGGTCTGCACCCAGGCCGGATAGTTCTTTTCGGGCACCAGCCAGGAGAAAAACACAAAAGCGATGGCGCAGAGCAAAAAGCCGCGTCCCGCTCCGAACAAAAAGCCCAGCGAGCGGTCGAGCGCGCCGGCCTTGGAGTCGAGGATCTTATCGGAGATTTTGACGGTTATGATCGACACCACGATCAACGTGGCGAAGAAAATCACCGTCGCTGAGGCATAGTTCGCATAACTGGGCTTGGCCTTGAAGAGGCTGATATTGTCCGCGAAAACCGGCGCCAAAAGCGGATAGAAATAATAGGCTGCCGCCGCCGCCGCCGCCCAGGAGCCAATGGCCAGCATTTCCCGCGTAAAGCCGCGCAGCATGGAAAGAAGCGCCGAAATCAGCACAACGCCGATCAGCGCCAGATCAAGGTAGGATGGCATTCAGGGGCCTCGTCCACGCGATATTGCGGAAACACCGGGCAAAACCCCGGGTTCAGCGGCGTCCTTATACGAAAGCGAATGGCGTTCGTCACTAGGCCCGCGGCAATCGCCTGCGGAAAACGCCGCGGCGGGGTCCTTCCGCCCTGCGCTCACGTCAGCGTCAACGTGGCCGCGCCGACGACGCCCGGAGCCGTGTTGTGGAGGGTGATGCGCTCGCCCTGATCGGCGAAAGTCACGTCGGCCCCGCCCTTGCATCCCCCGCTCAACCGTGTAGAACGCCCCGATTGCTCCGGCTGGGGGCTGAACGGAAGGCGCGCGGCTTGCCGAGCGCAGGGTTAAATCCCGGCTTCCCGTGTCTCCGCCTTCGAAGAATCCGTCGGGCCTTCTCCGGGCTCGAAGGGCTGCGCGCCGGGGCGCAAACGCCAAATCATTTGGCAGGACAGAGAAAGGCACTTCATGGCTCTCTATGAGCACGTCTATCTCGTTCGTCAGGACGTCACCGCCCAGCAGGTGGAGACGATGACGGAGGGGTTCAAACAGCTTCTCGCCCAGCACGGCGGCAAAATCGCCAAAGCTGAATACTGGGGCGTTAAATCGCTCGCCTACCGCATCCAGAAAAACCGCAAAGCGCATTTCACGCTGTTCAACATTGATGCGCCGCCGGCGGCCATTGCTGAAATGGAGCGCCAGATGGGCCTCAGCGAAGACGTTCTGCGTCTCATCACCATCCGCGTTGAAGCGCATGAGGAAGGCCCGTCGGCCATGATGCGCAAGCGCGAGGACAGCGACCGCGATGACCGCGGAGACCGTGGCGATCGCGGCGGACGCGGCGGCGGCGGAGGCCGTTTTGAGCGCGAACGCGGCGAGCGCCCGCCGCGCCGCCCCCGTGACGATGCCGCCGGCGAGGGAGCCCACTGATGACCAACTCCACTTCCTCCCCCCGCCGCCCGTTCTTTCGCCGCCGCAAATCCTGCCCCTTTACCGGGCCGGGCGCGCCGAAGATCGATTACAAAGACGTGCGCCTGCTCTCGCGCTATATTTCCGAGCGCGGCAAGATCGTGCCCTCGCGCATAACGGCGGTTTCCGCCAAGAAACAGCGCGACCTCTCGCAGGCCATCAAGCGCGCCCGCTTTCTCGGCCTGCTGCCTTACGTAATCCGCTAAAAACCTTCCTCCCCCCAAAGGGGAGGGAGTTCACGTCGGCCTGCCGGAATCCTCCGGCGGGTCTGGCTGGGGGAGGCGGCTTCGCCTCTCTCTAACCGCTCCAAGGGCGGGACAACCCGGCGATGCTGCAACAAATTCTCATCACACTCGGCTCGGGCGTCGCCTCGGCCGTGTTTTTCTTCCTGCCCGCCAAAGGCTCCCTGCTGGCGTTGGCGGTGGGTGTTTTCGCGCCGCTGCCGATGCTGATTGTCGCCCTCGGCTATGGCCGGCGCTCCGGCGCCATCGCCGCTGCCGTCGGCGCGGCGCTGATCACCGCCGCTTTGCACAAATGGCTGGCGCTGGCGTTTGTGGTCTCGGTCGCGCTGCCTTCGCTGCTGATCGGTTTTGCCGTGCAAAAGAGCCCGGCGGGTTCGCTGGCCCGGATATTCGCGGCCATCGTGGCGCTGACCATCGCCGTCGATTGGATCAGTGTTTGCCTCGTCGGCTGGAGCTACGATTCGTTTGACGCGGCGGTGGCCGATCTCACCGGGCGCATTTTGCCGGTGGTTACCGCGCTGTTTGCGAGGATGGAGACAGTCCCCGGCGGCATCGATGCGCCGGCCTTCGCCCATTGGATGGTCTTCGCCATCGCGCCGGCCATGGCGGTTTGGGGCGTCCTCGCGCTGTCGGTGAACCTCTGGCTCGCCGCGCGGATAGTGCAAATTTCCGGCCGCCTGCCTCAGCCCTGGCCCGATATACCCGCCGGCCTTGGTCTGCCCCGTATCTGCGCCGCCCTGCTGGCGCTCGCCTGCGCGCTCTCGCTGGCGCCCGGCGCGATCCGCATTTTCGCCTCGACGGCGGCGGCGGGGCTGGCGGCGGCGATGGCCTTGCAGGGCCTCGCCATCCTGCATTTCCGCACCCGCGGCATGGCCTCGCGCGGCGCCATGCTGACAGCGGTCTATGGCACCGCGCTGGTGGTTTTCCCCTGGCCGCTTGTGCTGTTGTCCTCACTCGGCTTTGCCGATCTCATTCGTCCCCTGCGCTTTGCCGGGCCGTCTCAAACCCCCACCCCCAAAACCCCCAAAGGAGAAGAAAATGGAAGTCATTCTGCTTGAACGCGTCGCCAAGCTCGGCCAAATGGGCGAGGTCGTGCGTGTGAAGGACGGGTTCGCCCGCAATTTCCTGCTGCCGCGCAACAAAGCCCTGCGCGCCAATGAGGCCAATCGGAAGCGTTTCGAGGGCCAGCGCGCCCAGCTTGAGGCCCGCAACCTCGAACTGAAAAGCGAAGCCGCCAAAGTCGCCGAGAAACTCGACGGCCAGAGCTTCATCATCATCCGCCAGGCCGGCGAAACCGGCCAGCTCTACGGTTCGGTCTCGACCCGCGACATCGCCCAGGTCATCAGCGCCGGCGGCTTCTCGGTCAACCGCAACCAGGTTTCGATGCCTGTGCCGATAAAAGCGCTCGGCCTGCATCCCGTGCCCATGCATCTGCATCCGGAAGTCGATTGCAAAGTCACCGTCAACGTCGCGCGCTCGCCCGGGGAAGCCGAGCGCCAGGCCAAGGGCGAGCAGATCACCACGGTCGAGGAGACGACCATGGAGGACCTCGGACTTGAAGTCGGCAAGGCGCTCGCTGATTCCGGCGGCAGCCTCGGCGACCGCTGAGCCAAACGCGGCGCTTGCGCTTCAGAAAAAAGCGGCTTTCGGGCCGCTTTTTTTATTGTCCCGCCCGCCCACGAAAGGGGCCGCGACGCCAGCAAATTTTGCCCCGCCGCGCGGACTGTTTTCCGGCCCTGTGGATAGAGGGCACAAGCCGCCCGCGACCAATCCGTCCATGGCGCGGCGCCGCGACTCGTGTAGATTGCGCATCAAGGCGCGCGGCGCGGATTTCAGTTGCGCCGCTGCCGGGTCGCATTTCCCTTCTAAAACCCATCTCCCCTCTAAAACCCATTTCTCCTCTAAAACCATCGGCATCATGTCGGCGCTCGAAAATTTGACGGGCCGCGCGGGTATCTTCAACACCGCGCCCT
>JANYFM010000085.1 GCA_025362655.1 Hyphomicrobiales bacterium
CTTTCCCTTCATCTTCCGCGGCGCGCTGGACGTGCGCGCGACGACGATCAACATGGAAATGAAAATCGCCGCGACCCACGCGCTGGCCGAACTCGCGCGCGAGGATGTGCCCGACGAGGTCGCCGCCGCCTACGACGGCGCGCGCCCGCGCTTCGGCCGCGAATACATCATTCCCGTGCCCTTTGACCCGCGCCTCATCAGCGTGATTCCCGTCGCGGTCGCCAAGGCCGCCATGGAGACCGGCGTGGCGCGCAAGCCCATCGCCGATATGAAGACCTATCAGGCGCAGCTCTCGGCCCGGCGCGATCCCGTCGCCGGCGCTTTGCAGCGCATCGTCGAGCGCGTGCAGCGCTACCCCAAACGCGTTGTCTTCGCCGAGGGCGAGGAGGAGCAGGTGATACGCGCCGCGCTTTCCTTCGCGCATCAGGGGCTGGGGACGGCGGTGCTCGTCGGCCGCGAGGACCGCGTGCTCGCCACAGCGGCGCATTGCGGCGTTGACCTATCCGACCCGCATATCGAAATTCACAACGCGCGCCTGTCGAACCGCAACGCCGTTTATGCGCAATTCCTTTACGAAAAGCTTCAGCGCAAAGGCTATCTCCTGCGCGATTGCCAGCGGCTCATCAACAACGACCGCAACTCGTTCGCCGCCGCCATGGTGGCGCGCGGCGATGCCGACGCGATGGTGACCGGCGTCACCCGCAATTTCTCCATCGCGCTGGAGGAGGTCCGCCGCGTCATCGACCACCGGCCGGGCCATCGCCTCATCGGCGTGTCGCTGATTTTGTCGCGCGGCCGGCCTGTGCTGGTCGCGGACACCGCCATCGCCGAGGACCCCAACGCGGAGGACCTTGCGCAGATCGCCATCGAGGCGGCGAGCGTCGCAAGGCGTCTGGGCTACGAGCCCCGCGTCGCGCTGCTGGCTTTCTCCAGCTTCGGCCACCCGCCGGGCGAGCGCGCCCAGCGCGTCCAGGAGGCGGTGCGCATTCTGGACGCCCAGCGCGTCGATTTCGAATATGACGGTGAAATGGCGGCGGACGTGGCCCTCAACAAAGAGCTGATGGCCGCATATCCGTTTTGCCGCCTGTCGGACACGGCGAATGTGCTGATCATGCCGGCGTTCCACTCCGCCTCGATTTCGACGCGCATGCTCCAGGAGCTGGGCGGCGCCACGGTCATCGGGCCGCTCATCGTCGGGTTCGACAAGCCGGTGCAGATTGTGCCGCTCGGCGCGAAGGATTCCGACATCGTGAACATGGCGGTGCTCGCCGCGTTCAACATCGGCGCGTGAGCCGGGCGCCGGCGCCGTTCACCCGGGGAAGCGGACTATGCGGATTGCGATGATCGGATCGGGCTACGTCGGCCTTGTCTCGGGCGCTTGCTTTGCTGATTTCGGCCATATCGTCACCTGCGTTGACAAGGATGCGGGCAAGATAGACGCGCTCAACGCCGGTGATATTCCAATTTTTGAGCCCGGTCTTGAGGACATCGTCGCCTCCAACAGCCGGCAGAAACGCCTGTTGTTCACCACGGACCTCGCGCCCGCTGTGCGCGGCGCGGACGCGGTCTTCATCGCTGTCGGCACGCCCTCGCGCCGCGGCGGCGGCCATGCCGACCTAAGCTATGTCCACGAGGCCGCCGGCGAAATCGCCGCCGCGCTCGACGGCTTCACCGTCATTGTGACGAAATCAACAGTGCCCGTGGGCACCGGCGACGACGTCGAGCGGATCATCCGCGGGGCCGCCCCCTCCGCCGATTTCGCCGTGGCCTCGAACCCGGAATTCCTGCGCGAGGGCGCGGCGATCAGCGATTTCAAACGGCCGGACCGCATCGTCGTCGGCAGCGACGACCCGCGGGCCCGCGACGTGCTGGCGGAAATCTACCGCCCCCTCTTCATCAACCAGCCGCCGATGCTCTACATGTCGCGCCGCTCGGCGGAACTGACCAAATACGCGGCCAACGCCTTCCTCGCCATGAAAATCACCTTCATAAACGAGATGGCGGACCTCTGCGAGAAGACCGGCGCCAATGTGCAGGACATCGCCCGCGGCATCGGCCTCGACAACCGCATCGGCGGCAAGTTTTTGCACGCCGGCGCGGGCTACGGCGGCTCGTGTTTCCCCAAGGACACGATGGCGCTGATCAAAACAGCGCAGGACTTCGGCGCGCCGGCCCGCATCATAGAGACCGTTGCCGCCGTCAACAGCATCCGCAAGCGCGCCATGGCGGACCGCGTGGTGGAGGCCTGCGGCGGCTCTGTGGCGGGCAAGACCATTGCCGTTTTGGGCCTCGCTTTCAAACCCAACACCGATGACATGCGCGAGGCGCCCTCGCTCGATATCATTGCCGCGCTGGAGGCTGTCGGCGCGCATGTTCGGGCCTATGACCCGGAAAGCATGGAGCAGGCGCGCCCGCTGATGCCGAAGGTTGAATTCGCCGCCGACGCTTACCGCTGCGCCCAAGGCGCCGATGCCCTCGTCATCGCCACCGAATGGGACGAGTTCCGCGCCCTCGATCTCGACCGCGTCAAGGCGGCGCTCGCCGCGCCCGTCGTCGTCGATCTGCGCAATGTTTACCGGCCCGAGGATATGCGCAGGCGCGGCTTTGCCTATACGAGCATTGGCCGGCCGTAGGGCGCGGGCTCACACCGTGACCTGCGCGCCCAGCTCAACGACGCGGTCCGAGGGGATCGAGAAGAAATCCGTGGCGTTGGCCGCCTGTTTCGACAGGCCCACGAACAGTTCATCCTGCCAGCGCGGCATGCCTGAATTGGGCGCCGTTTTGAGCGTGCGCTTGCCGAGAAAAAACGACGTCGTCATAATGTCGAACTTAAGCCCCGCCTTGCGCATCGAGGCGAGCGCCGCCGGCACGCGCGGGCTTTCCATAAAGCCGTAATGCAGCACCACGCGGGTGAAGTCGGCGGAGAGCTTCTCGATCTCATAGCGCTTGGCCGGATCCACGCGCGGCGTGTGCTCGGTGCGCACGCTGATCAGAAACACCCGCTCATGCAGCACCTTGTTGTGCTTGATGTTATGCATCAGCGCGGTGGGCGCGACGCGCGGATCGCTGGTCAGAAAAATCGCCGTCCCCGGCACCCGCGTCGGCTTGGATTTCTCCAGCATGCGCAGCAGGTCGGGCATCGGGATGGAATCGCGGTGCGTTTTGCCCTCCAGCAGCCGCGTGCCGCGCAGCCATGTCCACATGATCACGACCATCGCCGCCCCGACCAGCACCGGCACATAGCCGCCGTCGAGCAGCTTGACGGCATTGGCGGATAAGAACGCCAGTTCGATCATCAGGAAGGCGCCGACAAGAATCACCGATCCCCACAGCGGCCAGCGCCACAGCTTCCACACAACGACGAAGGCGAGGCAGGAATCAACAACGAGCGAGGCAGACACCGCGATGCCGTAAGCCGAGGCCAGCGCGCTTGAGGATTTGAACATGAACACCAGCAGCAGCACGCCGATGAGGAGGATCATGTTGACGCGCGGCACGTAAATCTGCCCCTCCTGCGTGTGCGAGGTGTGCTGCACCTCAAGGCGCGGCAGCAGCCCCAGCTGGATCGCCTGGCGGGCCAGCGAAAACGCGCCGGTGATCGTCGCCTGGCTGGCGATGACGGTTGCCAGCGTTGACAGAATGACCAGCGGCAGCAGCGCCCATTCCGGCGCCGCGAGAAAGAACGGATTTTCGATGGTCTCGGGGCTGCTCAGCACCAGCGCGCCCTGGCCGAGATAATTGAGCACCAGCGCGGGCAGCACGAGGGCCACCCAGGCGATCTGGATCGGCCGGCGCCCGAAATGCCCCATGTCCGCATAGAGGGCCTCGGCGCCGGTCACCGCGAGGAACACGCTGCCCAGCACCAGAAAGCCCAGCCAGCCGTGCGCCAACAAAAACCGCAGCCCGTGCTGCGGCGCGAAGGCGTGCAGAATGCGCGGGGCGTCGCCGATATGCATCAGGCCCAGAACCGCGATGGTTGCAAACCACACCAGCATGACGGGGCCGAAAAACGCCGCCACTTTGCCGGTGCCGCGGCTCTGCACCATGAACAGCACAAGGAGGATCGCCGCTGTGATCGGCAGGATGTAGGGCTCAAACAGCGGCGTGACGAGCTTCAGCCCCTCGACGGCCGACAGCACGGAGATCGCCGGCGTGATGATCGCATCGCCGGAAAACAAAGACGCGCCGACAATGCCCAGAAAAAACACCGGCGCGCTGAATTTGCCCCCGGTGGTGCGCGCCAGCGCCATCAGCGCCAGCGTGCCGCCCTCGCCGTTATTGTCGGCGCGCATCAAAAACAGCACGTATTTCAGCGTCACCGTGAGAAACAAAGCCCACAGCAGCAGCGAGACGATGCCGATCACATCCTGTTCCGCAAGGCCCGGCGCGCGCGTGTGGGCGAGCGATTCGCGCAGCGCGTAAAGCGGGCTCGTGCCGATATCGCCGTAGACGACGCCGACAGAGCCTAGCGTCAGCGTCCACGCGCTGCCGCCGCTGTGCGCCGCGTCCGGCGCCGGATGCGCCGTGTCAGCCGCGGCTTTCGCCGGCTCTGCGGCGCCCGGCGCCGGAGGAATATCGGCGGGGGAATCCTGCGCCATGGAAAATCTCTGAACGAAGCAGCTTCGCAAAAGTCCCAGGCGCCGGGCGGGGACGCGCCTGTATACGCTGTCGCGGGCGGCGGGAGAAGGGGCGGCTGGAATATCAGGTTGTTGCCGCCGCTTCGTCCTCTCGTTGAATAATTGCGATTGTTACCAAATCGTTGGGGTGACAAAATCTGTTTGTGGACACCGTTCCGCGGGCAACAACGGAGGCACAGCTTTTTCCCCGCAATTTCCTTCCAAGCATTGAGTTCAAACGCTAAGTTGCGCGTCGTCAAGTGTTTTCATGCATCGGGAACCGGCATTTCAAGATTTGCGCTTATCGTATGGTGCCAATGTTCATATTCGAAAACGCCGCCCCCTTGCCTATCGACGA
>JANYFM010000112.1 GCA_025362655.1 Hyphomicrobiales bacterium
CCGGCAATGCCGCGATCCTGCGCGGCGGCTCGGATTCGTTTCATTCCTCCGCCATCATCCATGCCTGCCTTGTTGAGGGCCTCAAAACCGCCGGCCTGCCGGAGGCCTCCATTTCCCGCGTGCCCGTGCGCGACCGGGCGGCGGTCGGCGAAATGCTCAAAGGCCTTGCCGGCAATATCGACGTGATCGTGCCCCGCGGCGGCAAAAGCCTCGTTGCGCGGGTCCAGGAGGAGGCGAGGGTTCCCGTCTTCGCTCATCTTGAGGGGATCGTTCACGTCTACGTCGATGCGGCCGCCGATCTCGAAAAAGCCAAAACCATCGTGTTGAACTCCAAAATGCGCCGCACCGGCGTCTGCGGCGCGGCGGAGACGCTGCTGGTCGACCGCGCTGTCGAAAAAACGCATCTCGCGCCGCTGGTGAAAATGCTGCTCGACGCGGGGTGCGAAGTGCGCGGCGACGCGGCCGCCTGCGGAACCGACACGCGCGTCAAACGCGCCCGCGACGAGGACTGGCGCGCCGAATATCTCGACGCGGTCATCGCCGTGAAGACGGTCGCCGGCCTCGACGAGGCCATCGATCATATCGAGACCTATGGATCGCACCACACCGATTGCATCATCACGGAGGCCGCCGCCGCCGCGGAGAAATTTCTGGCTGAGGTCGATTCCGCCATCGTCATTCACAATGCCTCGACACAGTTTGCCGACGGCGGCGAATTCGGCTTTGGCGGCGAGATCGGCATTGCCACCGGGCGGATGCACGCGCGCGGCCCGGTGGGGCTGGAGCAGCTTTGCTCGTTCAATTACCGTGTGCGCGGGACCGGGCAGACGCGGAATTAGGCGGCGGCGCGGGGCGGCTCCCTCAATCAGGCCAAGTGAATTTCAAGTGAATTTGATGAAACCGCTGACACCCCTGACATGGACGGAGATTTTCGCAAACGCCTGCGCGCTTTTCGATGACCTCGAGGGGCGGGGCTTCGGAAAGCCGCCGTTCTCGCTGGGCGGGGGAACCGTGCTGATGTTTCGTTTCAAGCACCGGCTCAGCAAAGACCTCGATTTTTTTGGATATGACGCGCAATGGCTTTCGCTGCTTAGTCCGCGCCTGAACGGCGTCGCGGCGGCGATGGCGCGCGACTATAGCGAGCAAGCCAACGGTGTTAAGATCATCATGCCAAGCGGTGATATCGATTTCATTGTGGCCGGCGACATCGCAACTCCCGTCGAGCGCGAAGCGCTTGTTTTGCAGGGCAGGGAAACGCCGGCGGAACCGACATCGGAAATTCTGGCAAAAAAGCTGTTTTACCGGGCCGCCGCGTTCAAGGCGCGCGACGTTTATGACATGTCGGCGGCGATAGATCTCGACCCCGCATCAGCCGCCCAAGCGACGCGGGCGGCCGCTTCGAGAAAAGATCAATTGCTTCGCCGGCTGGAAGAGCTTGGCGGGATCGCGCAGGACACGCTGCTGGAGGGAATCGTTCCCTATGACGGCCGGCTGCCTCATGCGGACGCCATGGTGTCGAAAGTCAGAAGCTTTATTCAGCGCGTGCCGGGCGGAGCCCGCCCCGCAGCGGGAAATCCGGACGGCCCCGCATGACGCGCGACGCGTTCCAAGCCGGCATCAACGCGCTCGCCAACGCATCGAGAACGCCTGTCCGGAAAGAAGACCTGACCGGAATTCTCGCGACCGGCGACGGGCCAGGCCATCTCGTGCGCGCGCTTTTCGAGGATTGCTCCCTCGAAACGCTCGACAGAATGGCCGCCGCGGCCGGCCTCTCCGCCCGCCGGATGCGGACGGCCTATTCATTTGCCAGAAAAAAACATGGCGCCAAAAATCCCGAACTGGAGCCTGAGGACACCGGATTTTGAAGACCGCGGCGACAGAGGCCGTCGAGACAGCCGGGGAGTTCATTGATAAGCTCACTGAAATGATACAGGCCCTTCCCCGGGCCGAGTGAACGCTTAAAGGAGTAAGACATGCTGAACCAACAGGAACTCGTTGCCGAAGCCGGGCGCATCGCCGCCGCGCGCGCGACGCCGGACATGAGCGCGGACGCCAAGGATGAGCTTCTCGAGACCGTGATGATGGGTCTGCTCGACCGCAGGGTCACCGTCCCCTTTTTCGGCAGGGCCGGACAGCTCGCCAGCGGGGGCCCCACAAGCATGGCGGGGCGTTGCCTCATGCATGAGGACCCCCGCCTGCCCAAAATGCCGGAAAAGCCGACGCTGATCGATTATTTCACCCATCGCCTTCTGCTCAACCGGCGCGGCGGCAGCCATTTGCTGCAAAGCGCGGCGCTCGCGGTCGAAAACGGCCTGCCGGAAAAACTCGTGCTCGCCTGCCTGCTGCACGATATCGCCGTCGTCTGCCATGTGCGCACCGATCACGGTTATTACGGCGCGCAGATGATCGAGCCTCATGTGGACGAAGAGGTCTCCTGGGCGATCCGCTATCATCAGGCGCTGCGGTTCTATGCGGCGCCCGAGGTCGGCTACGAATATCCCGAGCTCTACACGCGCTGCTTTGGCGAGGATTACGTGCCGCCGGACTATGTGAAACAGGCTTATGAGCACGCCCGCGGCCACAAATGGTACATGTCGGCGCGGCTCGTCACCTGCAACGATC
>JANYFM010000134.1 GCA_025362655.1 Hyphomicrobiales bacterium
CGGCTGGAGCGGGGCAACCGCATGGTTGCGGAATCGTCCGCCATGGCCGCGCATTTTCACAATCCCGGCTACCGCGATGCCGGCTGGGCGGAGGCCTATATCGACAGGGAGTGGAGCGCGGATGCCATTGCCGCGCGCTACGATTGGCTGTTCACTTACAATTGCGACAGCGCGGATATTTAAGCCTCAGCCCAGTCCCATCAACCCCAGCACCGCGCGCGATAAGGCGGATTGGGCATCCATCAGGCGCAGCGGCAGATCGAAATGGTTCGTGCCGGGCTCGGCGATGAAATGCGCCGCGCAGCCTCTCGACCGGCACACCGCGAGATAGGCTTCCGATTGCAGGGCGAATTGCGCGGCCTCGCCCGGCGCATAGGAAACGATCAGCGGCATCGGCTCCGGCGGGTGCAAGACCGGCGAGTTGCGCGCGGCGGAGGCGGCATCGAGCTTTGCCCATTCGTTGACGTTGGAAAGGCGCACCGGCTCCAGATCAAACAGGCCCGACAGCAGCGATGCCGATTGGATGCGCAGGCCGGAAGCGCCGAACCGGGCCTGCCAGCCAGGCGCGATCATCATGCCCGCGAGATGGCCGCCGGCCGAGGAGCCGCTGACGTGGATGCGCGCGGGGTCGGCGTTGAAGCTTGCCGCGTGCTGATGAATGTGGACCAGCGCGGCGCGGCACTGGCGGACGATTTCGTCGATGCTGGCGGCGGGCGCCAGCTCGTAGTTGACGGCGATGACCGCGGCGCCGGCTTCATTGAGGGACCGCGCCATGAAAGAACTGTCGGCGGCGTCGAGCATGCGCCAATAGCCGCCGTGGATGAACACAAACACCGGGCTGCCGGGGGCGCGCGCCGGGAATATATCCATGCGCTCGGCGGGCTTGGGGCCGTACTTCACATTGATTTGGCACGGCAGGGACGCGCGGGATTTCGCGCTTTGCGCGGCGTAGGCGGCGACAATGGGATCGATATCCGGCACGGTGCCGCGCGCGTTGAGGCTGGCGTCGAGCGCCGCCTGATCCGCATAACGATGGATCATGGCCGCGCTCACTGGTTGGCGGGCATCTGGCAGGCGCCGGCGAAACTGTCTTTGTGATCGGTGAACACCGGCTCCAACGCGCCCACCTTCGATTTGTCCGCGCCGTCGGCGATGATCGGGCCGGCGTGGAAATTCTGAATGGGCATGTGGTTGGTGTTGAATTTGAATTTGCCGCGCGTCGAGGCAAAATCCGCCGCGGCCAGCGCCGCTGAAAAAGCCTTGCGGTCGGCAACATCGAAATTCACTTTTCGCAAAGCCGAGCCGATGAGGTTCGCGGTGTCGTAAGCCGTGGCGCCATAGCTTGTCGGCATGCGCTTTTGATCGGCGGCGAAGGCGGCGACGAATTTTTTGTTTGCCGGGTTATCGAAACTGTCATCCCAAAAAGTCGTCACGACCGCGCCGACCGCCGCCTGACCGGTTGCGCCGCGCACGGTGGCGTCGAGCGAGGGGATCGCGCCGATCAGCGGCAGGGATTGCGAGAGGCCCGCCTGATTGTACTGCTTCAGGAACGTGATCGCCTGCGCTCCGGCGAAGAAGAAATAAACCGCCTCGGCTTTGGAGGCCCGCAGCTGGGCGATTTCGGCGGCGAAATCGAACTGGTCCAGCGCCGGATAAAGCTCCGCCGCGACTTCGCCCTTGTAGAAACGCTTGACGCCGTTGAGCGCGTCTTTGCCGGCGGGATAATTGGGCGCGATCATCGCGAGACGCTTGATGCCTTTATTTTGCGCGTATTGCCCTCCCGGCTCATGCAAAGTGTCGTTCTGAAAAGCCACGCCGAAGAAATTCGGGTGGCATTGCCTGCCGGCGAATTCCGAAGGGCCGGCATTGGCGCTGACGAGAATCGCCCCGGCGTCCAGCACCGGCTTGGCGCTGGCCAGCAGCACATTGGACCAAATCATGCCCGAAACGAGATTGACCTTGTCGCGCTCCAGCAGTTTTGAGGTGACGAGGCGGCCGACGTCCGGTTTGAACTGATCATCCTCGTAGATGACCTCGACCGCGTTCGGGCCGGTGTCGAGGCCGGCGTGATTGAGGCCGATTTTGAAACCCGCCAGCAGGTCCTGGCCGACCACGGCGCCAGGGCCGGACTGGGTCACGACAAAGCCTATTTTCAGCTTTTCGGCGAGCGCGGGCGCGCAGGCCAGCAGGCTTGCGGTGAGCGCCGCGGGAAGGAGGATGCGGGCGCGCGGCATGGCTTTCTCCAAAGCTGAACGCCCTGCGGCGTTCGAAAAACCGATGCGGCCATGTTACAGGTGGCGCCGCCAAACTCAAGGCTGGGCTTCGGCCAGGGGGAAAGCCGCTTGCCCTTCGCGCATACGCCCTACGATGGATCGAAACAGCCTTTCAGCATCGGGCTTGAGCCGCTTGATCCCGCCGGCTGGATCGAGCCGGACGGAAATCTGGCGGACGATCTGGCGCGCAAGGAGCGGCTGCTGACGGACAAACGGGAGGCCGTGGTCCGTTATGAGCCCGATACACCCGCTGCGCAGGCGGAGGTTCTCAGCCGGCTCGCGGCGCATCTGCCGGCGCGATTCCCTGACATTTACCGCCGCGAGGGCGACGGCATGCATATCGTTCCCGCCGGCCGGGCGGTTGCTCTTGAGGGAAAGGAAGCGCCGCTCGTCACCGCCGCGCGCCTCGTGCAGGAGGACCTCTGCCTGATGGCGCGGGGGACGGAAGGCTGGCGGCTCGCGGCGGCGGTTTTGTGCTTCCCATCGGGCTGGTCGCTGGCCGACAAAATCGGTCGCGGTCTCGGCGCCATCCACGCGCCGGTGCCGGGGTTTGCGGGAAAGATGGACGCGCTGGTGACCCGTATTTTCGATAATTTGCGCGACGGCGCGCCGCTGGTCCGTTTCAACTGGTCGATTTACGGGAACGGTGACTTGCGCCAGGCGCCGGGCGGGACACCGGCGCGAATGGGAAATAATGCGGCGGGCGCGCATATCCGCGTCGAGCGGCAGACGCTGACGCTGTTGCCCGTGAGCGGCGATATTCTCTTCACCATCCGCATTCACACGGACGCCATATCGCGTCTTGAAGGCCATGCGCGCGGGCCGGAGCTGGCGAGCGGCCTGCGGGCGCAATTGCTCGGTCTTGACGCCGCGCAGGCGGAATATAAGGGGCTGGCGGGGGCGCGGGAGGAACTGGCGCTCGCGCTGAAGCGGATTGCCGGCGGGGATTGATGCGCCAAATCGTCCTGGCCCGGGGGCGCGCGCTGGACATGGGCGCCGCAATGCTTAGGTGTGGCTCCACACTTGTCGGGCACACACCATGCGGGATGACGAAGCCAACCGGTTTACCGCGCGCGCGGCGCGCTATGCGCGCGTCGGCGTCAATGTCGGCGGGGTCGCCGCGCGGCTGGCGGCGGGGCGGATTTTCGGCGGCAATGGCGCGGACAATGCGGCCTCGCTGGCCGCCGCGCTGGGCTCCCTCAAGGGCCCGTTGATGAAAGTAGCGCAGCTCATTTCGACGATTCCCGAGGCGTTGCCCCCGCATTATGTGGAGGAGCTGCAAAAGCTCCAGTCGGAAGCGCCGCCGATGGGCGCGGCTTTCGTCAAGCGGCGGATGCAGGCGGAACTGGGCGCGGACTGGCGGGAACGTTTCGGCTCGTTCGACCTCGCGCCCGCCGCCGCCGCCTCGCTGGGCCAGGTGCACCGCGCGACCGCCAAAGATGGGCGCGCGCTCGCCTGCAAGCTGCAATATCCGGATATGGCCTCCGCCGTGGAGGCGGACCTTGCGCAGCTTGAAATGCTGTTCGCCATTCACCGGCGCATGGACCCGGCCATCGACACCAGCGAGATGGCGCAGGAGGTCGGCGCGCGCATACGCGAGGAGCTGGACTACCGGCGCGAGGCGAAACACGCGGCGCTCTACGGCTTGATGCTGGCGGACCGCGGCGATGTCCGCGTCCCCGGCGTGGTGAGCGATCTGTCGACTGGCCGCCTGTTGACCATGGACTGGCTGGAGGGCGCGCGGCTGCTGACGTTCAAGACGGCGGATCAGGAAACGCGCAACCGCATCTGCAACGCGATGTTTCATGCGTGGTGGCTGCCTTACAGCCGGTATGGCGTCATTCACGGCGATCCGCATCTGGGCAATTACAACGCGTTCGGCGCGGGCGATGGAATCAACCTGCTGGACTACGGCTGCGTGCGGATTTTCCCGGCATCGTTTGTCGGCGGCGGCGTTGATCTCTACCGCGGGCTGCTGCATGGCGATGCCGCGCGCATCGTCCATGCTTATGAATCCTGGGGCTTCCGGTCTTTAAGCAAAGACCTGATCGAGGTTCTGAATATCTGGGCGCGCTTTATCTACGGGCCGCTGCTCGATGACCGCGTGCGCAGCATCGCCGACGGCGTTGAGCCCGGCAAATACGGGCGCCGCGAGGCGTTTCTCGTTCACAAAGCGCTGAAAGAAAAAGGCCCGGTCAAAGTGCCGCGCGAATTTGTGTTCATGGACCGCGCCGCCATCGGTCTTGGCGGCGTGTTTCTGCATCTCGACGCGCGGCTGAATTTTCACCGCCTGTTCGAGGCCGCCATCGGCGACGGTTTTTCCGTCGCCGGCGTGGCGGAGCGGCAGAGCGCGGCGCTGGCGCAAGCCGGGCTGAGCGCCGCCGGCTGAGGCTAGGGCCGCGTGTAGCGGCCGACGATGCTGGCGGGCGCCAGCGCATGGCCCTTCAGCTCCGCCAGCAGTTCGTCCCGCGACAGTCCGGCCTTGAGTTTGCCGGGCTCCAGATCGGTGGCGATCAGCGTGATGATATAATGGTGCAGCGAATGGCCCGAGGGGCCGCAGGGCCCGAAATAATGATCGTGGCCGATGCCGTTTTTGCCGCCGGTGAAATCTTTCGGCGAAGCGCTCGCCTCGCCCTCATCGAGTTTGGTTTTGCCAAGCGGAATATTATAGGCGACCCAGTGGGAGACGCCGAGCGCATTGGCGCCGTCGGGGTCAAACATCATGATGGCGAAGCTCTTGGTGTCGGCCGGCGCATTGGACCAGGCCAGCGGCGGCGAAACGTTCTGGCCGGGGCAGGGCGGGTTTGTGCGGCTGGGGTCGGCGCCGGCGTATTTGGCCGGCCACACATCGCCGTCTTTGAAAGCGGAGGAGGTGACCGCGAAGGGGTCGGCGGCAAAGGCGAGGCCGGCGTTCAGGCAGAGCGCGGCGGCGGCGCCAAAAGAGACGGCTTTGCGGCGAATGCTGGCATTGCGGATCATTGTGTCCTCCCCGGAGATTGGTTGCCGGCAATTTGCATCGGAAACGCGGCGCTGGCAATACGGGCGCGCCAACGCTGCGGGAGGGCCGCCGACATGCTGGAACTGTATCATCACGGATCGTCGGTGTGCGCCGCGAAAGTCCGCTTCGCGCTGGCGGAAAAGGGCCTCGAATGGACCGGGCATTATATTGATATTCTCAAGGGCGATCAGTTCGACCCGGCATATATGCGGCTGAACCCCAAAGCTGTCGTGCCGACGCTGGTTCACGATGGCCGGGCCCTGACGGAA
This sequence comes from Hyphomicrobiales bacterium, assembly GCA_025362655.1. Lineage (GTDB taxonomy): Bacteria > Pseudomonadota > Alphaproteobacteria > Rhizobiales > Beijerinckiaceae > Terripilifer. Next base: position 5,541 of record JANYFM010000134.1, read on the forward strand.
TCCACGGTGATCTGCGAATATATCGACGAGGTCTTTCCCGGCCCGGCGCTGAAGCCCGCCGGCGCGTTTGAGCGGGCGCAAATGCGGCTGTGGACCAAGGCGGTCGATGAGGCGCTGCATCCCGCCTGCGGCGAAATTACTTTTGCGTCGTCGCACCGCCGAACCATCGCGCGCCTGCCGCCGGAAAAGCTGGCGGCGTTTTTGGCTTCCACGCCGCCGATTTCTGTCACGGCGAACTGGCATGAGCGCAAGAAAGTCATCGTTGCGCAGGGGCTGAAAGCGCCGGGCGTCGATCAGTCGTTCCGGCTTTATGACGCGTATCTTGCGAAAATGGAGGCGCGGCTGGCCGGCCATTCGTGGCTGGCCGGGGAGGCGTTCTCGCTCGCCGATATCGGGCTGGCGCCCTATGTAAACCGCTTGGGCATGCTGGGCATGAGCGAAATGTGGACGGCGTCGCGCCCGCATCTCGCGGACTGGTTTGAGCGCATCCGGGCAAGGCCGGCGTTCAAGCCCATGCTGTTGGACTGGGTGCCGGCGGACCTTGCCGCCGATTTAAAGGCGTTCGGGTCGCAGTCTTGGCCGGAGGTCCGGGAGATGCTTGCCTGATTTTGCCTCCTTACGCGCCTGCAAAACAGGCAAAACCCGGCGCCGCCCGATTGCTCCGGCCTTGGCTTTGGGTTATCCAAATTCCCAGCGGGGCTTTTTTCGAGGATACAATGGCTGACAATCAATCGTTTCAAGGCGGGCATCCCGCCATGGATTATGCCGAGCACGAGGCAACCTACCGGCTGTTTTGCAAACTTTCCAAAGTGACGCTGGTTTTCGTCATCGGGCTGATGATTTTCATGGCCGTGACGCTCCTCTGACGACTTGCCGGTCTGGACATCCGGGCAGGGCCTGAGGGCCCCGCCCGCGGCGGATGGATCGTGCTTCCCGTCCAAACCAACCGGTTTCTTCCGGAGCTTGTTTCTCTCGGAGCCTATTTCCCTCGGAGCCCTGCATGCGTATTTCCATCCCGGCGGAAACCGATTTGAGCGAGACCCGCGTCGCCGCGACGCCGGAGACTGTGAAGAAATTCATCGCGCTCGGCGCAGAGGTCGCGGTTCAGGCGGGGGCCGGCAAAACCTCCGGCATTCCCGACGCGGATTTTGCCGCTGCCGGCGCGACGATCATGCCGGATGCCGCCTCGACCCTCGCCGGCGCCGATCTCGTTCTGGGCGTGCGGCGCCCCGCCGCCTCCGCGCTGCACGGCGTCAAAAAGGGCGCATCTGTCATTGCCATTATGGATCCTTATGGAGCCGAGGCGGCGCTGGCTGAACTCGCGCAGGCCGGGGTGAGCGCCTTTGCCATGGAATTCATGCCCCGCATCACCCGCGCGCAGGCGATGGATGTGCTCTCCTCGCAGGCCAATATCGCCGGCTACCGCGCGGTCATTGACGGCGCGGCTGAATATGGGCGGGCGCTGCCGATGATGATGACCGCCGCCGGCACGGTGCCCGCCGCGCGCATTTTCATCATGGGCGTCGGCGTCGCGGGTTTGCAAGCCATTGCCACCGCGCGCCGCCTCGGCGCCATCGTGACAGCGACGGACGTGCGGCCCGCCACCAAGGAGCAGGTGGAATCGCTCGGCGCAAAGTTTCTCGCCGTTGAGGACGAGGAATTCGCGCAGGCGCAAACGGCGGGCGGCTACGCCAAGGAAATGTCGCCGGAGTACCGCGCCAAACAGGCGGCGCTCACCGCCGCGCATATCGCCAAGCAGGATATCGTCATCACGACAGCGCTGATCCCCGGGCGGCCCGCGCCCAAACTCATCAGCGCGGACATGGCGCATTCCATGCGCGCCGGCTCGGTGATCGTCGATCTTGCGGTGGAGCGCGGCGGCAATTGCGAACTGGCGAGCCCCGGCCAAACGATCACAACGGAAAACGGCGTGAAAATCGTCGGCCATCTCAACATGCCCGGGCGGCTGGCGGCGACATCGTCCAGCCTTTACGCGCGCAACCTCTTTGCCTTTGCCGAAACGCTGATCGACAAGGACAAAAAAGAAATGGCGCCCAAATGGGACGATGAACTCGTCAAAGCCACCCTGCTGACGCGCGACGGCGCGGTCGCGCATCCGAATTTCCAGCCGAAAGCGTGAGCCGGCGCGATCAGCGCTGACAGCCGAAAAGAGAGTCCGGGGCCATGGCCAACGAAGCGACAGAGAAATTCATCGAGACGGTCCGCAAGGCGGCGGAGGGCTTTTCCGATCAGGCGGCGGCGGCCGCGGGGGATGCGGCGCATGCGGTATCGGGCGGCGCGATTGACCCCTTTGTGTTCCGCCTCGCGATTTTCGCGATGGCCATCGCGGTCGGCTATTACGTGGTTTGGTCGGTGACGCCGGCGCTGCACACGCCGCTGATGTCGGTCACCAACGCGATCTCGTCGGTGATCGTTGTCGGCGCGCTGCTCTCGGTCGGCGTTGACGCCTCGGCGCCCGGCGATGACGGGCCGCTGTGGGCGCGGGTCTTCGGCTTCATCGCGCTTATCCTTGCCAGCGTGAATATTTTCGGCGGCTTCCTCGTCACCGAGCGAATGCTGTCCATGTACAAGAAGAAGGGCTGAGACGATGAACGCCAATCTCGCCGCCCTTCTGTATCTGGTCTCGGGCGTCCTCTTTATTCTGGCGCTGCGCGGCCTGTCTCATCCCTCGACATCGCGGCAGGGCAATCTGTTCGGCATGATCGGCATGGCCATCGCGGTCGTGACGACGCTGCTCTACAAACTGCCGTCCGGCTTTATGGCGTGGGTGCTGGTCATCGTCGGCATCGGCATCGGCGGCGGCATCGGCGCCTGGCGGGCGCGCACCGTGGCGATGACCGCCATGCCGCAGCTCGTCGCGCTGTTCCACGCGCTTGTCGGCCTCGCCGCTGTGCTGGTGGCGGCGGGGGCGCTTTATGCGCCGCAGGCCTTTGGCATAGGCGCGCCCGGCCATATTCACGGAGCGAGCCTCGTTGAAAT
>JANYFM010000137.1 GCA_025362655.1 Hyphomicrobiales bacterium
GCGGATGGGTGCCGACACTGAACCAGACATTGTCAAACCGCTCGGCAATGGCGCGATAGGCGTCGTAGCGCTGGATATGGGTTGAAATCGTGATCATGCGCCCAACCCCGGCGGCGGCGGCGCGGGCGACCACCGCGTCAAGCTCGGGGGCGAACTCGGGAAAGTCCAGATGGCAATGAGAATCGATCAGCATCAGCTTTTGGGAGCGCCGGGCGCGCCCTCCTCCGCTTCAACGTAACGCGGGAATATCGGCGCGGGCGCGGGCAGCGCTGTGCCGGCGGCAAGCCGATGCGCGGCGCCCGCATGGGCAAAACCGCGCTGGTCCATGGCCACGCCCAGCAAATCCAGCAGTTTGGCGGCGGCGGCGGGAATGAAAGGCTGGCAGAGCAGCGCGATGCCGCGCAGCGTCTCCGCCGTCACATAGAGCACGGTGTCGCGGCGCGCCGGGTCGCTTTTCGTCAGACGCCACGGCTCCTCTCCGGCAAAATAGCGGTTGGCCTCCGCCACGACCTTCCAGATATCCGCGAGAATCGCATGCAGCGCATGGTCGCGCATCGCCAAACGCGCCTTGCCCGGCAATTCATCCGCCAATGCGAGCAAAGCGCTGTCGGCGGGCGTGAAGGCGCCGGGATTGGGCATCAGGCCCCCGCAATTCTTGGCGATCATTGAGAGTGAGCGCTGCGCGAGATTGCCCAAATCATTCGCCAAATCCGCATTGATGCGGCTGACGATGGCCTCGTGGGAATAATGGCCGTCCTGGCCAAAAGGCACTTCGCGCAGGAAAAAATAGCGCAGGGGATCCACGCCGTAATGGTCCGCCAGCGTTTGCGGCGAAATCACATTGCCGAGGGATTTCGACATTTTCTCTCCGCGGTTGAAGAGAAAACCGTGCACGACGATTTGCCTTGGCAGCGCGATATCCGCCGACATCAGGAACGCCGGCCAATAGACCGCGTGGAACCGCGTGATGTCCTTGCCGATCACATGCGCGTCGGCGGGCCAGCTTCCGGCGCGCGGCGCTCCCGCATCGGGAAAGCCTGTCGCCGTGAGATAATTCGTCAGCGCGTCGACCCAGACATACATAACGTGTTTGGGATCGCCGGGCACCGGCACGCCCCAGTCGAAGGTCGCGCGGCTGATCGAGAGATCGCGGAGGCCGCGTTTCACAAAGGCGGTGATCTCGTTGAGGTATTTCTCCGGCGTCACGAAGCCGGGATTGCCGGCGTAATGTTTCAGCAGTCGCTCGGCATAGCCGGACAGCCGGAAGAAATAACTTTCCTCCTCGACCCATTCGACGGGCGCCCCTGACGGCGCGAGCTTTTTGCCGTCGGCGCCGGGGCTGAGCTCATCCTCATCAAAAAAGGCCTCATCGCGCACCGAATACCAGCCGACGTATTTGCCGAGGTAGATGTCGCCCTTGGCCGCCATGCGCCGCCAGATTTCCTGCGAGGCGGCGGCGTGGCGCGGCTCTGTCGTGCGCACGATATCGTCGGCGCGCGCGTTGAGGGCATCGCCCATGCGGGCAAACAGCGCCGCGGTCTCGTCCGCCAGCGCCTGGGGCGCGATTCCCCTGCCCGCCGCGGTCTGCTGCATTTTCTGGCCGTGCTCGTCCATGCCCGAGACGAAGAACACATCCCGCCCGTCCAGTCTGTGGAAACGCTGGATCGCGTCCGTGGCGATGCGCTCATAGGCATGGCCGATATGGGGCGCGCCATTCGCGTAGGGAATGGCGGTTGTGATCATAAAAGGCTTCGGCGCGGACATAAAGTTTCCATCTGGGAAAGGCGCGGCTTGAAAATCCGTCAGCGCCGCGCCTCTTGCAGGGCGGAGGACAATTCCGCGAACATCGTCAGGATAAACGCGCGTTTGTCGAGATTCAGCGCCTCGGTTTCGCGCACGGAGAAGCTGAGTTTTTCCCACACCCGCGCCAGCGGCGCAAGCCGCTCCGGCCCTGCTGCGGCCCCGGCGCGCACCCCGGCGCCGAGCCAGTCAAAGACGCCGGTGTAGAGCGCTTCGAATTCGTCGCCGGCGCCGGCCTTGGAAGCCGCATCCGCCAAAACATGGACACCCGCCCAGTCCACCTGGGGCAGGCCCGCGAGTATTCGCTCCAGCCGCTGCGCCTGGGCCAGCCGGTCGCTGTCCAGAAGCCGCAGGGCTTGGCGCACCGAGCCCTGGGCGCGGCTGGCGGCGGCCGCGATCTCGCCGCCGAATTCGCCCCACGGCCCGCCAAGCGCCGACACCGCCCGCGCCGTGTTTCCCGGTGAAAGCGGCGCCAGAAGAACCACGCGCGAGCGCGAGCGGATGGTCGGCAATATCCGCGCGGGCTTGTGCGAGACAATCAGGAACAGCGAGCGCGGCGGCGGCTCTTCGATCATTTTCAGAAAGGCGTTGGCGCCGTTTTTATTGAGGTCTTCCGCGCAATCGACGATGCAGACGCGCCAGCCTCCGGAGGCGGCGGAAAACTGGAACAGGCCCAGCGCTTTGCGCACGTCATCGATGCGGATTTCGGTGAAATGGCGTTTGGTTTTTTCGTTCCACTCGCGGCGCAGCAACGCCAGATCGCCCTGCGCCATCGCGCAGACGCGCCGGGCGGCGGGATGATCCGGCGGCACTGACAGATCAGCGGCTTCCAGCGCCGCCGCGCTGGCGGGATCGGGATGCGCGAACATGAACCGCGCCAGCCGCCAGGCCAGCGTCGCCTTGCCGATGCCCTCCTGGCCGCCGATGATGATGGACTGAGGCATGCGTTGAGAGCGGTAGGCTTCCAGCAGCGCCTGCTCGCCGGCCTCGTGACCGAACAGCGCCATTGTGTCGCGCGGGTGCGGCGCGCCTTCAAAACAATCGGATTCCGCCGGCGCGGTCCTGACCGGCGCCTTCATGCTTTGACCCCGGCGGCGCGGCCCCGCTGCGGCTCGATGTAACTGGCGATGCCCGCCGGCTTGGCGCGGCGCGGCAGCGAAAAGCGGCCCGCCACAAGGCTCCATATGGCGGCGGCGGTCTGCCGCTCGCCCGCGGCGGCATCAATGACGGCGCAGCGTTCCGGCTCCGCCGCCGAAATGTCCAGAAACGTGCGCCGCAGGCCGCGGTGAAATTCGATATCCTCGCCTTCAAAGCGATCCGCTGCGTTTGCGCCGCGCCGGGCAGTGGCGCGCGCCAGTCCGGTTTCAACCGGCAGATCGAGGATCAGCGTCAAATCAGGGCGGGTGGCGCCGATGCTCACCTCCTCCAGCGCGCGTATCCAGCGGGGATCGAGGTTGCCCAGCGCGCCCTGATAGGCCCGCGTCGAATCGGCGAAACGGTCGCAAATCACGAATGCGCCGCGCGCCAGCGCCGGACGGATTGTGGCGTCGAGATGATCAATGCGCGCCGCCGCAAACAACAGCGCCTCGGCCGCCGGCCCCAGCGGACGCACCGCGCCTGACAACAGAATTTCCCGCAATTCCTCGGCTTTGGGAGAGCCGCCGGGCTCGCGCGTTGTGACGCATTCAAAGCCCAGTTTTACCAAGCGATGCGCGAGACGGCGGGCCTGTGTCGATTTGCCCGCGCCCTCCCCGCCCTCCAGCGTGATGAAGCGCCCGCCGGTGGAATTTCTGTCTTTCGCGCTGGATGGGCGGGGGGTCATGAGGGTTCGAATTTCATGGAGATTTGAAAATATATTTGCGGACCAGCCCGCCGCCAAGCTCCAGCCCCGCGTCGAGCGCGCGCCGCTGCAAGGATCCGGTCTCGACGCTCTCCCCGGCTTTCAAGGGCATATCGAGCGCCAGCGTGCTGCCGCGAAACACTTTCAGGCGGGCAAGCTCCTGGCCCTCGCTGACCGGCGCGGGGATGGGACCGGAATAAACGATGCGCCCGGACAGGCGTTCGCTGGAGCCGCGCGGCACCAGAATCCGCACCGGACGGGCCGCCACCAGCGGAACGCTCATTTGCGCGCCGCCGTAAAGCCTTGCCTCGCCGACGGTTTCGCCGGCATTGAACACGGATTTGGACTCGAAGGAGCGAAATCCCCATTGCAGAATTTTTCGCGCCTCATCGGCGCGGTCCTTGCCGTTGCGCATCCCGTACATCGCCAGGATCAGCCGCTGGCCGTTTTGCACGGCGGAGCCGATCAATCCATAGCCGCTGGCCTCGTCGATATTGCCGGTTTTGAGCCCATCCGCCCCAAGGTCCATGGTCAGCAGGGGATTGCGGTTTTGCTGTTTGATTTTGCTCCAGGTGAATTCGCGCTCGGCAAAATAGCGGTAAAGATCAGGGTATTCGCGCACGACATGTTCAGCCAGGAGCGCCATATCGCGCGGCGAAACCCTCTGGCCCGGGTCATCCTTGCCCCACGAATTGCGGAAAGTCAGGTTTTGCAGCCCGAGTTCTCTCGCCCGCTGGGTCATCTTCTGGGCGAAGGCGGCATCGCTGCCGGCGATGCCCTCGGCCAGCGTGACCGCCGCGTCATTTCCCGATACGATCAGCAAGCCGCGCAGGAGGTCTTCAACTTTGATGCGCGAATTGAGCGCTGCGAACATGCTGGAGCCCCGCGACACCGCGCCGCCGGTGCGCCAAGCGTTTTCACTGACGGTAAACTCGTCTTCAAGGCGCAGGCGCCCGGCTTTAATTTCGCGAAAAACGATTTCGGCGGTCATCACTTTAACCGTCGAGGCCGGGGTCACCGGCTGGTCGGCGGCTTTTTCGAACAGCACCGATTGGGTGTCCGCATCCATCAGCACGACGGAGGGAGCGATTGTTTGGAACGTCTGCGGCTGCGCCATCGCGTTTCCCGCGCACAGCAGGCCCGCGATACCAGCAAGCGCGGCGCTCAAGGGGCGCAAGACAGACATTTCAGGTTTCCCGCTCGCGGCCCGGAAAGGAATTTCGCCAGCCCCGGCCGCGAAGCGCTGTTTGCGCCTTTGAAGGCGCAAAATCAACGCTTGACCCGAAAAGCTAGTTAAGCGCTGCGGTCGCGCGGGGGGCGGCGATGGGAACGGACGCGCCGGGAATAGTGCCCAAATCAAACGGGCGGCTCGGCGGCAAAGGCGCGCGGCCCGTCAGCGGCGCCTGCGCATAAACAGGCGCGGGCGCGAATGCCGCGCCCGCCTGCGG
>JANYFM010000142.1 GCA_025362655.1 Hyphomicrobiales bacterium
CACGACCCCGCCGCCGGCATTTCGCAGCGCGGGTTTCCATGCTACCAGACCGCCTGCCGCGCCTGCCTCCCGCCCTCTTGTTCTGGATCACTATGCTCCGCTCTTCCGCCGCCGCCCTCCTGCTCGCCTTCGCCGCGCCCGCGGCCGCGCAGCCAGCCTATCCCGCCAAAACCATCACGCTCATCGTGCCCTTTGCGCCGGGCGGCACGTCGGATGTGATCTCGCGTCTGGTGGCCGATGAGATGGGGCGGGCGCTCGGCCAGCATATCGTCAATGAGAATGTTGCCGGAGCCGGCGGCGCCATCGGCCTTTCGAAGGCGGCGCGCGCGGCGCCCGACGGCTACACCATCGCCATCGGCAACACCGGCACCAATGCGGCTGTGTATTGGACCAACACAGATGTGTCTTTCACGCCGGATTCGTTTTCGCCCATCGGCATGATCGCCAAGACCGTGCCTGTCATCGCGCTGCGCAGGGATTTTCCGGGCGATACCGTGGCTGAATTTCTCGCCTATGCGCGCAAATACCCCGGCAAGGTCAATCTCGGCCACGCCGGCGTTGGCTCGTCGAATTATCTGATCTGCATGAGCTTCGTTCAGGCGGCGAAAATCGAAGCGGCGCTGGTCAGCTACCGCGGCGCCGCGCCGGCGCTCACCGATGTCATGGGCGGCCATGTCGACGGCGTCTGCGACGCGGCCACCTCGGTCTCCAGCGCCATTCTGGCGGGCCAGGTGAAGGGCCTCGTGGTGTCAGCGCCAGCGCGCCTCGCGCTGCTGCCGGGTGTGCCCGCGGCCGCGGAAGCCGGCCTGGCGGAGTTTCAGGCCGAGGGCTGGAACGCGCTGTTCGCGCCCAAGGGCACGCCCGACGCGATCATCGCGCGGCTCAACGAGGCTTTGCGCCTTGCGGTGGCCGGGCCCAATTTGCAAAAGCGCCTTGCCGATCTCGCGGCTTTGCCGGCCTCGGGCGAGGAGTTCTCGCCGGACTATATGCGCGCCCTCGTTCCGCGCGAAGTCGAGAAATACCGGAAACTGCTTTCGAAGTAGCGGTTTGCGCCCGCAATTTAGGCGGAAGCCCGCATTCCCGGCAGCGCCGCATTCGACGCGCGCGCTTTGAGGGAGTATTCTTAGCGCTCCCCATCTTCGGCTTGGCCGGTGGCCGCGGGGCGACACATCGCAGGGCAATGCATGAAAATCCGCATCGGCTATGAAATCATCTATGATTTTCCGCAGCCGACGCCTGTCATCATGGCGCTCGGCGCGCATTTCACGCGGGCGTCCGATGTGATCACGCCCGACTATCTCGTCACCAGCCCGGCGGTGCCCATCACGCCCTATCGCGATGCCTTCGGCAATTGGTGCAGCCGCATTGTCGCGCCCGCGGGGCGCATCCGCCTCAGCGCCGACGGCATGGTGCGCGACACCGGCCTGCTGGATGAGGTCGTGCCCTCCGCCATGCAGCACCGGATCGAGGACCTGCCGCCGGACACGCTGATGTTCCTGCTGGGCAGCCGTTATTGCGAGACCGACCGCTTGACGGAGACGGCGTGGAGCCTGTTTGGCCACACGCCCGAGGGATGGCCGCGTGTTCAGGCGATCTGCGACTATGTGCACAACCACATTCAGTTCGGCTACGAGCACGCGCGCCCGACCATGTCCGCCTTTGAGGTTTATAACGAGCGCCGGGGCGTGTGCCGCGATTTCGCGCATCTTGCCATCGCTTTCTGCCGCTGCATGAATATTCCCGCGCGCTATTGCACCGGCTATCTCGGCGATATCGGCATGCCCCCGCCCTATGGCGTGATGGATTTCGCCGGCTGGTTCGAGGCCTGGCTCGGCGGCAAATGGCGCACGTTTGATCCGCGCAACAATATGCCGCGCATCGGCCGCGTGCTGATCGCCATCGGACGCGACGCCACGGATGTGCCGATCACCCATACGTTCGGGCCCAATACTTTGGTGAGCTTCAAAGTGTGGACCGACGAGGTGCTGTGACCAGCGCTCACGCGAGCCTGTCGCCGAGCAGAAACTCCAGCGCGCGGTCGAGCCTTATGTGCGGCAGAGGCTGGATTTGGCCTGTTGCGCCGAGCGGCGCCGGCGGCGGGCGAAACCGCACGAAGCGGTAATCAGCCTCGCCATCGGGAATGGCCAGCGCCTCGCCGCGCAGCGCGTTGCGGGGGTCGGCGGGCAATTGGCCGGGGAAAATCGCCGCCTCGGCAATGCCATCGAAGACCTCGCCGTTGACGCGCTCCCCGGCGAGCGGCGTGCCGACGATGGCATCCAATGCCGCGCCGTTGTGACTGACGCTGGCTTCGCGCGTGGCGCGCACGGCGGCGAGCGCGATCACATCAATGGCGCCGCCCCGCGCCTCCGCGCGTTGGATGGCGCGCGAGACCAGCGTGCGCAAAATGGCTTCCAGCCGGTCGTGCCCGGTGTGATGGAGATGATCGGCTTTCGTCGCGGCGAACAGGATTTTGTCAATGCGCGGGCGAAAAATCCGCGACAGAGGGCCCGAGCGCCCGGCGCGGAACGCGGTCAGCACGCCGGTCAGCGCGGTCTCAAGATCGCGCACCGCGGCCGGGCCGGAGTTCAGCGCGGAGAGCGCGTCCACGAGCACGATCTGCCGGTCGAGCCGCGCAAAATGATCGCGGAAGAAGGGCTTTACGACAACGGCTTTGTAAGCCTCGTAGCGCCTTTGCATCATGGCGGCGAGCGAGCCGTCCAAAATCTCCGCGCTTTGCGCTATCGGCAGCGGCGCGAAGGTGAGCGCCGGCGACCCTTCGAGATCGCCGGGCATGAGAAAGCGGCCGGGCGGCAGGGTGGAGAGCGCATATTCATCGCCGCGCGCGGCGCGAAGATAGGCGGTGAACAGCGCGGCGGCCTTTTGCGAGGCCTCTTCCGTGAAAGGCGCCGCGGGGTCGAGTGATGCGAGATAGCCGCGCCAGTCCGCCGCCAGCGGCGCCCGGGCGGCGGCGGCGCTCGCCTCCAGCGTCTCGCGCGACCATTGCGCATAGTCTTTCTCCAGCAGCGGGAGATCGAGCAGCCATTCGCCGGGGTAATCGACGATGTCGAGCGCGAGGGTCTTCGGCCCTTTGCGCCAGCTGGAAGCGCTTTCGAATTCGAGGGTGATCCGCAGCTCCGAAATGTTCCGCGTCGAGGAGGGCCAGCGCCGGTCCGCGCCGGCGGTGAGCGCGGCGAGATGATCCTCATAGGCGAAGCGCGGCACATGCAGGTCCGGGTGGGGGTCCAGCGCGGCGCGGATCAGCCGGCCCTCCGCATGGACGCGGAAAACCGGGAGCTTTCCGCCGCGGGTGAGATTATGGATCAGCGCGGTCAGAAATACCGTCTTGCCCGCGCGCGACAATCCGGTGACGCCGAGCCGCAGCCCGCCGCCGCTGACATAGTCAGCGAGGCTGCGCGCGGCGAGGCCGGTTTCGAAGGCGAGATCGGAGAAGGACGGCAAGGCGGGCCCCGCAAGTGACGGAGCCTATGTAAGCATCGGCGGCGGGGGATGAAAGGCCGCTCCCCTCACGCGAATGTATACCCCGCCGCGCTCACAACCCCCAAGGTGGTGTTCTGGAAGGTGATGGTCTCGCCCTGATCGGCGAAGACGACATTGGCGCCGCTCTGCGTCATGCGGCTGGTTGCGGCGGCGGCGTTTGCGTAGCCGAAATTGGTGAAGTTCAGCACGTCCCACGTCTCGAAGCCGATCACCGTGTCGGCGCCCGCCAGCAGCCGGTCGAACTGGAACGTGTCGGAGCCGCGCCCGCCGATCATCACATCGTTGCCCGCGCCGCCGTTCAGCGTGTCCATCCAGGGCGTCATGCCTGATTGCATGAAAGTCCGCAAAGGCGCGGCGGTGTTGCCCTGATATTCGGGGCTTTCCGAGAAGCCATTGACGACGCTGGAGCGCGTCGCGCCGCCGCTGAGCTGGCCCTGCCAGTAAGACAGGCCAGGGCCATCCGGCGCGCGGCCAAGCACGTTGCGGTAAAGCAGGGTGATAAACGCGGTATTGTCCAGCGCGCC
>JANYFM010000199.1 GCA_025362655.1 Hyphomicrobiales bacterium
CATGTGGCGGAAATGAAATGTGCCGCCGCGATGCTCCAGGCCGGGCTTCCACTCGATGTCTTCGGCATGAATGATTTTCATGGGGCGGGGCTCCAGCAAGGATTCGATCATAGCGCGGAAACGCGGCGGGGGGAATTGGGGGAGTTTGGCGCGCTTCGCGCGTGCGCGGCCGGGTGGATAGGCCCGCAAGCCTGTATCGGCCGGGCACTGAAACGCTTCCAGATAAGCAAGCGGAATATTTTCAGTGTTTTCGAGATGTTCGGCCGTCCCCACAACTCACAGCGGCGGGCGCAACCCCCTCGCATTTGCGCCCGCCGTTTGTTACCCACGCGCCATGCGCCTCACTCCCCTGAAATCCGCCGTCCTCGCCGCCGCCCTGCCGGCCCTTCTTTGCGCGTCCGCGCGCGCGCAGGAGGCTGACGCGCTGACGCGTTTCTTCAAGGACAAAACCGTCACCATCGGCGTCGGCTCGTCGGCGGGCGGCGGGCTCGACACATTCGGGCGGCTGGTGTCGCGCCATATCGGCCGGCATATTCCGGGCAATCCCAATGTGATTGTCTCCAATATGCCCGGCGCCGGCGGTAATCTCCTCGCCAATCATCTCTATGGCCCGGCGCCGAAAGACGGCACCTTCATGGGCGTCACATTCCCAAGCGTGATCATCGATCCGCTGCTCAGCGAAAATCACAGGGGCTACGACCCGACGAAATTCAATTACCTCGGCAACGCCAATCCCGAGGTGCTGGTGTGCCTGATGCGGCAGGACGCGCCGGCGCGGACGCTGGAGGATATTCTGACGAAGGAGATCATCATCGGCGCGACCGCGCCGGGCAGCACGACGGCGGATTTTCCGGCCATCGCCAAGGGCCTGCTCGGCGCGAAGTTCCGCATTGTCGCGGGCTATCAGGGCTCGCGCGAGGTGACGCTGGCCATCGAGAAGGGCGAAGTGCAGGGCGTCTGCGGCCTCGGCTGGTCGACGGTGCGCGTGCAGTATCCCGATATGCTGGAGGGAAAAATGTTCGCGAGGGTTTTCGCCCAGGAGGATATGAAAGGGCATGCGCAGCTCAACGCGGCGGGCGTGCCGATGATGGCCTCGCTGGCGAAAACCGATGCGGACCGGCGGGCGCTCGAAATGTTCTACACGCAGAATGCGTTCAGCCGCCCATTCATTCTGCCGCCGGGGGTGGCGGCTGAAAGGGTCGCCGCGCTGCGCGCCGTATTCCTGGCAACGATCAACGATCCGCAATTGCAGGCGGAGGCCGCAAAAATGCGCATCGATGCGGAGGCGACGTCGGGCGGGGATTTGCAAAAAACCATCGCCGCCATGTATGCGAGCCCGCCGGACATCGTCGCGCGCGTGCGCAAGGCCATGGGGCGTTAAAGGCCCAGCGCGAGGCCGGCGGCGCGGGCAATGGCGCCCAGTCCTTCGGCCGCGCCGGCCAACGGGCCTTCGAGCATAATCAGTGACAAGGCGAGCCCCGCCGCCGTCACCATCAGCCGCGCCGGGGCGCGCAGAAAATCCAGCCGGGCGAGGCGGATCGCCGCTTCGCCGCGCTGCCGGGGTGACGGCCGCTCGCCGCTTTTCAGCATGGCGGCGGCGGCGGCGCGGTCCGGGCTCATCGCCAGCAGCATGGCGGAGATTCCGTATACAATCGCCAGCGCGGCGGGGGCGGGGGCAAGCGCGGCCATGCCGGCGGGCAGCCATGCGGCGGGGGCAGACAAGGGACCCGCCAGCGCCTGCGCGATATCGCGGCGCCAATCGAGCAGGGGAATATTCCGCGCCTCCAGCAGAAGATTGGCGGCGTCGAAGGCGATGCCGCTCAGCGCGGCGTGCAGCGCCATGCCGCCGACGGCGATGGCGAGCGTGGCCATTGTCATCAGCGGCAGCGGCATGGCGGCGCGCCAGCCGGCGGAGAGATGCGTCATGGAGCCGAGCAGCGAAAGGGTTGCGGACCACGAAATATACAGAGCGAGGCACAGCGGCGCGGGAAGCGCCAGAAAGAACGCCATCAGCAGCCCCGGCGGCAGGGCCTCCACGGGCGCGGCGCCGGCCACCGCGTAGAACAGCGCGCCGAGGCTCGCGCCGCAAAAGGCGGCGGAGAAGGCCGGGCTGAAAGCAAAGGCCAGCGCGACGGCGAGGCTCAGCACGAAAGCCAACACCAGCGACGAGGACACCGCCATGTAAATGGCAAAGCCGACGGCGGCGGCGAAAGTCAGCGCGAAGAACAGGGCGATCAGCGCGGCGCCGATGATTTCGAGCGCACCGGCCTTTGTTCCGGCCATGCGGTGCGAGGGGCGCCTTTGCTGTGCAACGGCCGCGCGCCCGACGGCGCCGGTGACATCGCTCATCATCCGCTTCAGCGCGCTGAGTCCGTTTTCGAATTGCGAGCCGAACAGCAGCAAGCCGCAGGTGAAGGCGATGGTCAGGCCGAGTTTGCCGGCGCGCTCCGCAAAGCCCGGCAATTCCGGAAACACATCCAGACCGCCCAGCCGCGCGCCGCCGCCCGCCAGCCATGCGAGGGAAAACAGCAGAACGGGCGCGACAAAGGCCGTCAGCAGGCAGGTGTTGAGCAGCCGCCAGCTCCAAGCCCCGCCAAGCATGCGCCGCATCAGCCCTTCGGCGGTGACGAGGCCGGCGCGATAATGATCCGGCGGAGTCATGGGAGCGAGAATCCGCGCGATCTCGCCGCTATCGGACTTGTTGAGCAGGCAGATCGCATAGTCGCTGAGCGCCGCGCGCCATGCATGGGCCAGATATTTGGCGGCGATTATCAACAAAACCGCAAGCGCCGCGGCGGCGATCACCGCGTTTATGACGCCGGGACGTTCCAAAAAATCCACGAGAAAATCAGCCATCATCCGCCCGGGCGCAATCCGCGAATCATGCCGCGCGCCAAGATTGTAGCCTGACACTTTCCCATGGGGAAACCGCCCGCATGGCATCCGGCGCCCGGCGTGCTATCAGAGGCCGGTAATATCCTCGCTTGAAAGCCTGCCGCTGAGAGTGACACCATGAGGCCGGGGCGTTCGATGAAACATTTGTTGGCGGCTATTGTTTTTCTCGCCGCGCCGGCCGCGGCGCGCGCCGCCGATGCGGTGGAGGCCGCGCTGGATCAATGCTGGTCCTGCCACGGCAAAGAGGCCGCGCCGAAGGATGCGTCGATACCCGTGATACAGGGCCAGAGCGCCGCCTATCTGGAGAAACAATTGAAGGATTTTCGCGCGGGAACGCGCGACAGCCAGATCATGTCGTCGATGGCGGAGGCGGTGCGGCGCGATGATATTCCGCGCGCCGCGGCGATCCTGGCCGCGATGCCGTGGCCTAAAATCAGCGGCGCTGTTCAAGCGCCCGCGCCCGATGCCGCCGCCGCCTGCGCGGGATGCCACGGCGCGGCAATGCTGGGCGGCCCAAGCCCCGAAGGCGCCGCGCCGCGTCTCGCTGGCCAGACGGCCGAATATCTCGGCGCGGAGATGGACGCCTTCGCGCGCGGCGAGCGCGCCAACGCCAAAACCATGACCGCCATGATGAAAGCCCTGAGCGCGCAGGAGCGCAAGGCGCTGGCGGGGTATCTGGCGGGAATATAGTCGTATGCTAAATTCGCGCGCGGCAATGTTTAGCATATTTTAATTTATCTTAATAAAGGGTTGCCAGATCCGCAGCGGCGGACTTACATGCGGTTAAGTTTCCGCCGATATTGGCGAAAATTCGCAAACCGGTTTCCTGCCGCCGGATGTTTGGGCAGAAGCTTATCCGAGTGAGTGCCCCGCATGCCGCAAACCGCTGTTTCCAATCTCCAGGCCTCGTTGACGCTGACGGAGTATGTAAACCTCCAAGGCGTCTTTCCATCGCGCGGCGGCGGCGGCGGCTCAGGCCCGGTTCTCGGCGGGGTCACCCTGTTTGCCGGCTCCCCCAACCTAGCCGCTGCTCCTGCTGACGGACAATTGCTGGCTATTTCCCAAAATACCGCGTTGTTTTCCCTTCTCGGCGTCAATTACGGCGGCAATGGCACAAGCAATTTTGGGCTGCCCAATCTGAACGGCATTGAGATGATTGGCACGGGCACGGCGCCGGGGCTCGCCACATTCTTGGATGGGCAGCAGGCCGGCGCGGCAAATTTCGTGCTGACGCAGGCTCAGGAGCCGGCCAATCTGCATGGCTCCAGCGCGCCGGTGAGCAATTACCAGCCTTCCCTTGCCATCACCTATGTCATCAATACCACAGGTATTTTTCCCTCGGGCAATCTCACACTGGATTCTCTTGGCGTTATCTCGGCATTTCTCGGCAACTTTCAGCCCGGCGATGAAATGATATGTGACGGCAGTCTGCTGTCGATTGCTGGCAACACTGCTCTCTTCGCGCTGATCGGCACGACTTACGGCGGGGACGGCGTCAACACCTTCGCGCTGCCGGATTTGCGGGGGCGCGATATTGTTGGCTCCGGCAGCGGGTTCACGCTTGGCCAGCAAACAGGCACGGCGAACATTACCCTCACAAATTCGAATTCGCCCAATCCGGTGGGGCCGGACACGCCATTCAACAACCAGCAGCCGGGGCTGGTGCTGAATTATTTCATGGCGACCGCGGGAATTTTCCCGTCATCGAATCTCACAGGTAATGTCTTCGACACATCCACTCCCTATATCGGCCAAATTGTCGCGGTGGCGGAGGACCTGCCGGGATTGAGCGGCTGGGTGGCTTGCAATGGACAGGTGCTCAGCATCAACCAGAATCAGGCCTTGTTCGCAGTGCTGGGCACAACCTACGGCGGCAACGGCACGACGACATTCGCTGTGCCGGATTTGCGCGGCCGCACTGTGCTGGGCACCGGCACCGGCAACACGTTGGGCGCCGTCCAAGGCGCCAACACAACCGCGCTTCTCGCCGCCAATATCGCCCCGCCGCCGGCGCCAACTCTCGCGCTGACGCAGGACACCGGCACATCCGCCTCCGACGGGATCACCCGGATAGGGACGGTGACGACGGGCAATGTTTTCGCAGGCAGCACGGCGCAATATTCCCTCGATGGCGGGACAACATGGACATCCAGCTTCACCGCCCATGAGGGCGTCAACAATCTGCTGGCGCGCCAGACGACGCTTGGGAGCACGTCGGTTTCCGCCTCGCTCACCTTCACGCTCGACACGCTGGGGCCGGCTTTGTCCGGCATCACCCGCGTCGGCGCGGCGCTGACCAATGCGGCGAGCGTCAGCTACACCGTGACCTTCAACGAGGCGGTGACGGGCGTCACAACGGCGGCGTTTTCCCTCGACGGATCGGGCACTGACAAGGCCGCCAGCATCACCAGCGTTACACAGGTGAATGCCTCCACTTACACGGTGACCGTCAACACCGGCGGCGCGGGCCAGAACGGCACAATTCGTCTTGATCTCACGGGATCGGCCATCAAGGATGTCGCCGGCAACGCCTTTTCCGGCGGAGCATTCCAGACGGCGACCACGTTTGTCGCGGCGCTGACACCGCTCTCGGTCGCCTTCGCCGACCTGAACGGCGACGGCAAGCTGGACATGGTCTACAATAATGAAAATGACAATGTTGGTCCGAGCCCCTTCCACGTCTATTTCCGGCTCGGCAACGGGGACGGAACGTTTGGGGCGCAGTCGTCCCTGGTGACGAGCGGCACCCCCGACACGGTCGCCGCCGTTGACATCAATGGCGATGGCAAAGTGGATATTGTCACGCTTAGCGGCAATGACGGCATCATCAATGTGCTGCTGGGCAACGGCAATGGAACATTCCAGGCCGCGACCCTCTCTTCCACAAGCGGCAATCCCATCACCTTCGCGCTCGCCGATGTGAACGGCGATGGCCGTCTCGGCATGGTGACGACCGGAGAGGGCGTCGCTGCCGTGAAGGTGAGGTTGAACAGCGGCGCGGGCGCTTTCGGGGCGCCAACCTCTTATGCGACAGGCGTCGATCCTGAAGCCGTCGCGCTGGCCGACGTGAACGGCGACGGCATCGTGGACATCGTCACCGCGAACAAAAGCGCCAACACGATCTCAGTTCTGCTGGGCAACGGCAACGGGAACTTTGCGGCGCATACGGACCTCGCAGCCGGAACGCTGCCCGACGCCATTGCGCTCGCCGATGTGAACGGCGACGGCAAAATGGATATCATCACCGCGAGCTATGACGGCGCCAGCGTCTCCGTGCGGCTGGGCACCGGCGGCGGCGCCTTCGCGGCGGCGGTGACTTACGCTGTAGGGGCGCGGCCCGTCGCGGTTTCGATCGCCGACGTCAACGGCGATGGCAAGCTGGACATTGTCACCGCGAACAATGTCGGCGGCACGGTCTCGGTGTTATACGGCAATGGCGCTGGCGGCTTCGCGCCGCGTTCGGATTATTTGGTTTCTTCGTCGCCGATCACTCTCGCGCTCGCCGATCTCAACGGCGACGGGCGAGTTGATATCGTGGCGCCGGGGCCCTCCGTTTCGGTGCTGCTGAACGCGCCGCCGCTGGTGCGCGGACCGGCCTTCACGCTGGATACATCCGCAGCGGCGCCGACGCTGTTTCTGGCTTCCGACACGGGCTCGTCCGCCATCGACAATGTCACCAGCCTCGGCCAGATTTTTACCTCCGGTGTTGAGGCCGGCGCGTCGCTGCAATATTCCATCAATGGCGGCGTGACGTGGACCAACTCGTTCAATGCTGTCGCGGGCCGCAATTCCGTTCAAGCGCGCCAGACCGATGCCGCCGGCAACGTTTCGGCTGCGTCCGCGGCCCTCGTATTCACGCTTGCGGCGCCGACTTTGGCTATAACGGATCTGGGCACGCTTTTGGGGGGCCTGCGCACGATCACCGGCATGGCGGAACTCGCCAATGCGGGAACGACGATCCAGCTTTTCGACAGCGGCACGCAGATAGGCACGGCACTTGTCGGCGCGAACGGCATGTGGAGCGCCAGCGTCGCGCCGAATGCGGCGGGCCCCCATTCCTTCACAGCGCAGGACACGGATTCCGCCTTTGCGACCGGCGTCAGCGCTGCGATCGCCAATTCCGTCACGACGATCTTCGGAGACGGCAGCCGCGAGGTCGATGCTTTCGACGCGGGGGGACACTATCTCGGCATCACCATCTATAATTTGTCCGGCGTCAGAACCGACGCTTACGCCTATGACGCGGCCGGCAACGTGTCATTGATCGCCCATTTTGACGCGGCGCAAAATATCACGTCATGGGAGAGTCTTTATGCAGGCACGAATGCAGTGCATGAGCTGATCGTCAACGCCATTGCGGGGCAAACCTACACGTCTTTCGACTATGTCTATGACACGCTTGGAGTTCTCGCCAGCCGCACGTTTTACACGGGAGCGCAGGTTTTATCGGTGGCTTACACGGCTTATTCCGGCGGCGCCCGCAACGACCGCTTCTATGACGCGTCGGGCGCGTCAACAGCCTATGATTACGACGGCTTGAACCGCAAAACCGGCTTAACTCTTTACAATACCGCCGGCGCTGTCACCGACGTCTATCATTACGACACGGCGGGCAATTACACGGATATCGCGCATTTCGACGCGGCGGGGCATCTGACTTCCGCCG
>JANYFM010000257.1 GCA_025362655.1 Hyphomicrobiales bacterium
GGCGCGCGGGCCTCCGCCTCAAGTTCCATTGTTGACATGCGCGCGCCCCGCAAACCCATTGTCCGTCAGGCGGCAAACCGCCCGAAATCGCATGGCAGCCATGATAGGCGCGCCGCGTTAACTTTTGATGGAGGATTGGACAAAGGCCCCGGCCTGTTTAAAAGAAGCGCGCAGAGCGCCGCGCGGCGCGCCGGCAGATTCAGGTTCACGGCATGAGCGTTTCAACCCCAGACAGATTTACGGCGGCGCCGCGGCTGCTGCCGCCGGAGCTGATTATTCTCGCGGGCTGCGTGATCGCCATCCTCACCTTTGGGCCGCGCTCGGCCATCGGCATTTTCCAGATTCCCATTCTGGCGGAATACGGCTGGGGCAGCGATATTTTCTCCTTCGCCATGGCGCTGCAATATTTGCTGTGGGGCGTCGGCCAGCCCTTCGCCGGCGCGATGGCGGACCGTTACGGCTCGGCGCGCGTGCTGACCATTGGCCTCATTCTCTACGGCGCGGGCCTCGCGCTGATGTCGGTCAGTTCGACGCCGCTGACTTTCACGCTGACCTCGGGCGTGCTGATGGGCTTTGGCCTTTCCGGCTGCTCGTTCAATCTCGTCATCGGCGCGCTGGCCAAACTGGTGCCGGAGAACAAGCGCAGCTTCGCTTTTGGCGCGGGCACGGCGGCGGGCTCGTTCGGGCAGTTTTTGTTCGCGCCGATCACCGGAGGCATGCTCGCGGGTTTCGGCTGGCACGCGACGATTCTCGTTTACGGCGCGCTGATGATCCTCGTCATACCCCTGACAAAATACGTCTCCAGCCCGCCCCAAAGCGATGCGCCGAAAAGCGCGGCTCCCGCGCAATCGCTGGCGCAGGCTTTGGGGCAGGCGTTCCGCCACCGCTCCTATGTGCTGCTGGTGCTGGGCTTTTTCACCTGCGGGTTCCAGCTTGCTTTCGTCACCATCCATTTCCAGAAATATGTGGTTGAGGCCGGCATTCCCGCCGAGGCCGGCTACTGGGCTTTCGCCCTCGTCGGCATCTGCAACATTTTCGGCTCGCTGTCCTCCGGCTGGCTCGGCGAACGGATGCCGAAGCGCTACATTCTCTCTTTCATTTATTTCAGCCGCGCCGCCGTGACCATTCTGTTTATCATGCTGCCGCCCACGGCCTGGACCGCTTATCTGTTCGGCGCGTTCAGCGGGTTTCTCTGGCTCTCGACGGTGCCGCCGACCTCCTCGCTGATCGGCATCATGTTCGGCACGCGCTATTTTTCGACGCTTTACGGCTTCGCTTTCCTGTCACATCAGATCGGCGGATTCGCCGGCCTCATCCTGTCCGGGTGGCTGCGTGAATCCACCGGCTCCTACGCCGCGATGTGGTGGCTCTCCATCGCACTTGGCGTCGCCTCCGCCCTCATCAATCTGCCGATTGTTGAAAAGCCGGCGGTGATGCCCGCCGCGCTTCCCGCCTGATCGGCGATTTTATGACGACATTCCGCGCCATCCGCATCGATAAAACCGCCGCCGGCACAACAGCGGCCTTCACCGATTTCGACGAAGCGGAACTGATGGAGGGCGATGTCACGCTGCGCGTCACCCATTCCAGCATCAATTACAAAGACGGCCTCGCCATAACCGGCAAATCGCCGGTTGTGCGGCGCTTTCCGATGATCCCCGGCATTGATCTTGCCGGCATCGTTGAAACCTCGGGCGATCCCGCGTTCAAGCCGGGCGACGGCGTGCTGCTGACCGGGCACGGCGTCGGCGAGACGCACCTCGGCGGCTACGCGCAAAAGGCCCGCGTGCCCGGCGGATGGCTGGTGCCGCTGCCTCAGGGAATGAGCGCGGCGCGGGCGATGGCGATCGGCACGGCGGGCTTCACCGCGATGCTCTGCGTGATGGCGCTGGAGCGCCACGGCATGACGCCGGCGCACGGGCCGGTGATTGTCACCGGCGCCGCGGGCGGCGTCGGCTCGGTGGCGGTCGCGCTGCTGGCGAAGGCCGGCTGGCATGTGATGGCGTCAACCGGCCGTCCAGCGGAGGCCGCTTATCTGCGCGGTCTCGGCGCCGCTGAGATTATTGACCGCTCTGAACTCTCCGCGCCAGGCCGCCCCCTCGGCAAAGAGCGCTGGGCGGCGGGCATCGACACCGTGGGCTCGCACACCCTCGCCAATCTGCTGGCGCAAACAAAATACGCCGGCGCGGTTGCCGCGACAGGGCTTGCGCAGGGCATGGACCTGCCCGCCAGCGTCGCGCCTTTTATCCTGCGCAGCGTAGCGCTGCTCGGTGTTGACAGCGTGGGATGCCCGCGGGAGCGCCGGCTGGAGGCATGGAGCCGCCTCGCGCGCGATCTTGATAAAGCCAGGCTGGCGGAAATGACGCGGACGGTGGCGTTTGAAAACATAATCGCGGAAGCCGGCGCGATCCTCGCGGGCTCCGTCCGCGGGCGGGTGGTCGTCGAGATCGGCTAAACGGGCGGCGCGGCCGATGCGGCCGCTACGCCCTTACTTCCTGCCGCTGAAAGGTCACATATGCAATCGTGAACAGCACGATGAAGCTTGCCAGCAGGCCGGTGAACTGCGGCCACACCAGCGCAACGCTTTCACGGAACGGCAGCGGGCCGGAGATCGCGCCGCGCATCTGCGAGCGCAGCAACTGCCCCAGCGCGTCCTGGGTTGGATTGAGGAAGGCCAGTGTCGTCTCGCCATACAGGGTGTTGGGTGAAATACGCGAAATGCCCTGGCCCACATAGACCGTGCGCAGGGCCGAATCGAGGCTGGTCAGATCGAGCGGCGCGATCATCTGGGTGATCAACGGCGCGATGATGTTCCAGAAGAACGCGAAGAAAAGCCACACGGACAGTGCCGCCAGCGCCGCCGTCGCCGCCGAGCGGAACATCACCGAGAACAACAGCGCCAGCGCCAGCCACACGCCGCCGTAAGCGATGGTGGCGAGCAGGAAGGCGAAGCTGCGCATCATCTC
>JANYFM010000278.1 GCA_025362655.1 Hyphomicrobiales bacterium
CATGTGATGAGCCTGAATCTGCCGCCGATGCCGGCGGAAACATCCCTGAAAGATGTCGATTTCTCGCCGCAAACGCTGGCCGCGCGCTGGGCGGAGGGTTTGCAGCAGGGTTCCCGTGTGGTCGAGGCCGCGCCGTGGACGCTGCCCTTCAATCCGCTGGAGGGGCTGATTTTGCATGAGGCGGGGACGGGCTGAGATGGTTTCATCTTGCCGTCCCGTTATCTCACGCGCGCTCCGGCAAGCCCTCCAAGGGGTCGATCACCTTCACACCCAGCGGCGCAAAATGCCGGAGGTTGCGTGTCAGCACGGTGAGATCATGGACGCTGGCGGTCGCTGCGATAATCAAGTCAGCCAATTCGCTCGTCAGCGGATGCGCAAAATCGTTCAGCATGGATATCCGCAACGCCACCTTGTGATCCATAGGCAGGATGCGATCTTCAAACCGGGCCATGATCGCGTCGAGCATTGCCGACAGCACGCTTGCACGCTGGATGCCGCCTTTGCGCCGCAATCTCAAAATGCCGTTTTCCATTTCGGTCAAAGTCATGACGCTCAAAAACAGCGAGCTGCCGTTGCTGTCCATCCATCGAATTAAATCCGCGTCACGGCTCCCGCGGGAGGGATCGAGCAGCGAAATAATATTCGTGTCGAGCAGATACATCCGGGCGACCGCGCTGGCCTGTCAGTCCATGAAGTCGGAGCCGAGTTGACGCGTCTGCCTGATTTTGTCTTCGCTAAAATCCACGTCGGCAAAAGCGCCTTGACGGGCAAAATCCGCCAGCAGAGCGCCCAGCGACCCATGTTTTTGCGGGGGCGGCACGAAGTCGGCCTCGGCCACGATCACCACGGCCTCTTTGCCGTAGCGTGTGACCCGCTGCGGTTCGCCCGCGAGAGCCCTGTCAAACACCTCTGAAAACGCCGAACGGGCCTGATGTAGTGCATAGGTTCGCATGACCGCGCCTTTCGTAGAGATGCACATCATATAGAAAAATCTTGCACATAACAATCTAGAATGCTCGTTCTGAATGTCCCCCGTGCGCCGACCGTGCCCCCCCCGCTCAAACGAAAACGGCGGCGGGCCTGTCGTTGGACCCGCCGCCGTTCGTTCAATTCCGGTTTTCGTGTCTCGCGGAAACCGGAATTCAAAGGGTGAAAAACTCAGAGCCCCGCGAGATAGCCGGTGGGATCGACGGGGGTCGAACCTTTGCGCAATTCGAAATGAAGCTGCGGCGAGGAGACGTTGCCGGTCTGGCCTGACTTGGCGATGGTCTGGCCGCGCGCCACTTTGTCGCCCCGCTTCACAGAGAGATCGCCGTTGTTGGCGTAAGCTGACACGTAGCCGTTGGGATGGCGGATCAGCACCATGTTGCCATAGCCTTTCAGCTCGCTGCCGGCGTAAGCGACGGTTCCGCCCTCCGCCGCTTTGATGGCGGTGCCCTCGGGAAGCGCGATGTTGATGCCGTCGTTGGCGCCGGTCTTGAAGCTTTGGATCACCCGCCCGCGGGCGGGCCAGCGGAACTCCGGCTTGTCGTCAGCGGCTACGGCGGCGGTCGAAGCGGCGGGATCGACGCTGGACGTCGTGGTCTCGCGGTCGATGGCCGGCGCGGCTTTTTCAGCGGCCGGCTTTTTGGCGGCCTTCCCTTCGGCGACCTGCTGTTTGGCGGGTTTGGCTTCGGCTTTGGCGGTCTCCGAAGACTTCGTAGTCTCAACGGCCTTGGTAGTCGCGAAGGTCTTGGCAGGCTTTTTAGCTTCGACGGTTTGGACAGGCGCTGCCGCCTTTTCTGGCTTGGCGGCGGCGATTTTTGCGGGCTTGGCGGGAGCCGTCTTGACGCCCGCGGTTTTCGCGGCGGCGGGCTCGGCGCCTTTTACAAATTGTAGCTTTTCCTTAGGGCCCGCAGCAGCGGCTTGTTTCACCGGCTTGGCGGTTTTGACAGGCGCTTCGGCTTTTTGAACAGGAGCCGACTGTTTGGGCTGGGCAGCGGCGCTGCGGGCGCCCGTATAAACGGGAACCACAAGGCGCGCGCCCGGCTGCACCTGCGAGGCAGAGCTGAAGCCATTGGTGCGCAGCAGCGTGTCCGCCGGCACGCCATAGCGGGCGCCGAGCATGGCGGCTGTCTCGCCCTGGGCGACGACGATGGGCGTTCCCCCTACAGCGGTCCAGCCGCTGACCTGCTGGGGCTTGGTGATTGAGCCGGTGCTGACGGGTGCTTGCGTCGCCGGGCGCAGGCTCGCTTGGGGGCTGGGGGTCGCAGGAGCCGAATAGGAAGGGCGCGGTGTCGAAACGGCCCGTGCCGCCAGCGGAGCAGCCACCGCAGCGGGCGCCATCGCCCTCGTGGGCAAAGGCGCAAGCGGCGTGCTGGAAATTGGCGAGGCCCGCCCCAGGGCCGTTCCCGCAGCCTGGCTGGCGTAGGTCCCCGCGCCCGCCGCCTCCACGCCATTCACCGCCCCGCCGCGCATCAGCGGGGTTTTGGGGACATTGGGGATAGAGGCCGTTGGGGTCAGGTCCGATCGGGCCTCGCCGAGGCGGGTCATATCGGAGGAGCAGCCGGCGGCGAGAAGGGCGCCGGCGCTGGCGATGGCAACACGCATGGCCATGGCGGAACAGGAAAGACGCAAGGATTGACGCATCACGATACTCACACTGAACGCACAGTAACTGCGAGGATTAGAAACCATGCGGGTTAAGGGAGAGTTTATGATGAATCTTATTTCTAGCGCGGACCCTCGCCCGGCGGACGTTTTTTGCGTTAAGCCACTGAAAATAATAATCTAAAATGTGGTTGATTTTCCCGGGATCATGGCACCGGCGCGGCAGGGCCCAAGCGCGCTCTCCGCCCATCCGCCGGTTTTTTCATCACAGCGGCGGATGAGAACCCCTTGCCCGGCGCTATCAAAACGGGCGAAAACAACAACACCATTCTGGCTCACAAGAGCGCTGATTTCCGCCGGAACAGTGTCCAGCAGGCCATGGATCAGCACCCGGTCGAACACGCCATAGGCCGCGCTTGGCGGGATGATAAAGCCCGCCAGCGCGCGCAGGTCGCGGGTCTGGTCGGCGGTGAGGTCCTGGTTCTGCATGGAATCGGCTTCCCTAGTCGAACAGGTTGGCGAGGCGCTGCTTGATGCTATCGGCGATGTAGAGCGCCAGAGCCTGGATGGTCGAGGTCGGATTCACCCCGCCCGAAGTCACCCAGATGCTGCCGTCGACGATGAACAGGTTCTTGACGTCGTGGCAGCGGCCCCATTCGTTCACCACCGAGCGCTCGGGGTCAGTCCCCATTCGCGCG
>JANYFM010000311.1 GCA_025362655.1 Hyphomicrobiales bacterium
GCGGCAAAACCGCAGGTTGTCAGGCCGCGGGGGCGCTTTCAGCGGGGATGAAGAACACGAACATATTGGCGATAACAATGGTGACCGCCATGAAGTAAAAAGTCGCCAGCAGCCCGTATTGGTCCGCCAGCACGCCGCAGACCAGCGGGCCGACGGCGTTGCCTACGGCCTGAATCCCAAACAGCAGGCCGATGGCGGAGCCGCCCATGTTTTTGGGCGTCGCGTCAAGCGTCCATGCCTGCAGCACCGCGCGGATGGCGAACAGGAAGAATCCCAGCAGCGCCACGAAAAACACGAAAGCGGGCGTGCCGCCGGCGAATATCATGAACAGCAGCACCACCCCCGTCATGATCATGCTGGTCATCATGATATTGCGGCGGCCGAGCCGGTCCGACATTGAGCCGGCGATGGGCGCGGCGATGAAACCGCAGAGCTGAAGCCCCATCATCGCGGCGCCGACGGCCCACAGGGAATAGCCCATGACATTGGCGAGATAGAGCGGAATGAAAACCATCAGCGAGGCCTGCGTCATGGATCGGAACGCCGAGCTCACCGACAGAAGCATCAGCGTCCGGTTTTTCAGCAGGCCGCCGAACCCTGACGCGACCTCGCGCAGGCTGAGCGCTCCCCCGCCGGGCTTTCCCTTGCCGTCCATTTGCAGTTTGCCGAGCTGCCAGAGTATGGCGGCGGACATGAAAATGCCGGGGATGACGTTGAAAATCATGACTTCCCGCCATGTGAGGCTGGGAATGAGGCTGATGCCGCCGATCGCAATGCCGCTGAGCAGCGATCCCGCCACGAAGGGCGCGACGGCGTCGCCTATATTGCCGCCCATGCCATGAATGGAGACGACAAGGCCTTTGCGGTCGGGGAACCGACGCGCCAGCGTCGGGATCGCCGTGGGGTGCCAAATGGTATTGCCGACGCCGATCAGCACCGCGCAGGCCAGCAGCATCCAATAGGCATGGGTTGTGGCCATGATCATGTAGGGAATGCCGATCCAGGCCAGCGACAGCGCCATCATCAGGCCCTTGCGCCCGATGGCGTCACAGATAATGCCGCCGGGAATGTTCGAGACAGCTCCGGCGATGGCCTGCGCCGTCACAATGGAGGCGATCTGCGTATAGCTGAGGCCGAGTTCCGCGCCGATGACGGGCGCCAGCACATAGAATGTGGCGGGATACCAATGGGTCAGGGAATGGCCGATGGAGATGAGCCAGACTTCGGCCAGGGAGCGCCGCTCAACGAGGTTTCCGGCTGAAGCGAGGGATGTCATGAGGCGCGATTCCATGGGGTTAGCCTTTAGGATAAGCCCTGCCGGCGCGCCGCGCAAACGAATCCCGGTCAGGCATTTCCGGCAGCCGCCAGCAGCGCCGCGAGGGCTATTCCGGCGAGGCGGGGTTTCATCGGCATATCCTTTGGAAAAATGCGCAATTTTTCGGGCCGCGACCCGTTCAAAGCTCTTTGCCCAGCGCGCGGTCCAGCGACCACGGCCCGCCGCCGCGCAGCGCGATGGCAAGGCACATAAAGCCCCAAAGCAGTGTGTATTCATAGCCCCGGTTGAGCCACGAAAAGCCGTTGCCCCAGTAGAGAACGAATGTGAGAAATCCCATCTCGATGGCATTGGCGGCGGCGAAGAAGCGCGTGAAGAGGCCGAGCAGAATGCACAGGCCGCCAAGCCCTTCGACGAAGGTCAGCAGCACCGCCATTTCAAAATTGTGCCCGGCGAGCCACGGCAGCGAGGCGTCGAGGCCCTTGGCCTGCGCCTCCATGCCGCGCATCACCTTGCCGTAGCCGTGCACGCTGAGGTCCCAGCCCACGCCGAAGCGCACAACGAGCCATGAAAAGGGGATGGCGGCATCATAAAATGCCCGCAGGCCCGGTATTATCAGCCGCGGTTCGCGCCCGGCGTCCTGCGCCATGATTCCCCCCTTAGTATGTCCGGAGCTTTAATCGCCGATCGGCGGCGGGTCGTAAAGCCACGCCATCGAATCGAAGGCCTGCTCCTGCGTGCGCTCGCCCAGCACGGCATTGCGCAGATCGCGCGTCGCGCCGGAGGCGTGATAGACCTCGCCGTAAAGCTTGGCGGTGAGCTGCACCCGCGCGGTGCGGATGTAGCGCTCTTTCTGGTAGGCGAGAAAGGCGGCGGGCCAATCGCCATCGGCTTTGGCCAGCTTGGAGGCGAGGCAGACCGCATCCTCGATCGCCATATTTGCGCCCTGCGCCAGATATTGCAGCATGGGATGGGCGGCGTCGCCCAGCAGGGTGATATTGCCTTTGCTCCAGTCGCGGATCGGCGGGCGGTCGCACAAAACCCACATGCGCCAGCTCTCGATTTTGCCAAGCAGCGCGCGCACCTGCGGACAGGCGCCGGCGAAGCGCTCGTGCAGCTCCGCCGCGTCGCCGAAAGCGTCCCAGCCTTCGGAGAATTTGCTGGAATGGAAGGTGGCGACGAGGTTGAACATATCGCCGCCGCGCACGGGATACTGCACCAGATGGGTCTTCTCGCCGGCCCAGATGACCATCATCTGCCAGCGCAGATCCTCCGGCACATCGCTTGTCTTCAGCACCGCGCGGTAGGTGATGTGGCCGGACACATTGGGTTTGCCGTCGCCGACGATTTTGGCGCGGACGCCGGACCACAGGCCGTCCGCGCCGATCAGCGCCGCGCCCTCATGCGACCCGCCGTCCTCTGTTCGGACGGTGACGCCGCCGCCGTGATCGTCGATGTCCGTCGCTTTGGCGCCGTTGAGCAGCGTGATCAGCGCCGGCAGCTTGCGGCATTCCTCCATCAGCACGCGGTGCAGGTCGGCGCGGTGAATGACGCCGTAGGGGTATGTGAAGCGTTTCAGAAAGGCCTCGTTGAGGGGCAGCGTCGTGACCTCCTCTCCGGTGATGCAGTCGCGCATCATCAGGCCTTTGGGAAACACAGCGTATTTATTGACCTCTTCGGTGATGCCCAGCTTCGCGAACATGCGGAACACATTGGGCCCGAGTTGAAGGCCGGCGCCGATTTCGCCGAATTCCGGCGCCTGTTCCAACACCGTGCTGTGCATGCCTTTGCGGGCCAGCGCCAGCGCGCAGGCGAAGCCGCCGATGCCGCCGCCGATGATCAGAAACGGTTTTGCCTTGGTTGCCATGGACGGCCTCCGGAATTTCAAACCTTGGCGGCGCGCACGTTCACCTTCATGGCTCCGAGCTTGTCGATGCGCGCGTCGATCACGTCGCCCGGCGCGACAGGTCCGACGCCATCGGGGGTGCCGGTCATCAGGACATCGCCGGGATGCAATGTGTAATAGGACGAGGCCCACGCGATAAGCTCGCGCACCTTCACCAGCAGGTTGGCGGTGTTGTTGCTCTGCCGGGGCTCGCCGTTGACAGTCAGCGCGAGATTGAGATCATGGGGGTCGCCGATCTCGTCGGCGGTGGCCATCCACGGCCCCAGCACCGTGTAAGTGTCAATGGATTTGCGCATCGAGCGCTCCTGCGGGCCGCGCACGGTCATGTCGAGGCCGATGCAGTAACCGGCGACATAATCAAGCGCGTTCTCGATTTTCACATGACGCGCGGGCTTGCCGATGATCGCCACAAGCTCGATCTCGTGATCATTGCGCCGCTCGATATCGTTGATCTCAACGCCGTGACTCATGCCGACAATCGAAGACGTCGCTTTGAGGAACAGGCCGATGGTCTGGATTTTGACGATCTGCGTGCCGTGGCGGATTTCGTCATCGTGCTGCGCCTCGTCAAAATGCGCCTGGTAATTGACCGGCGCGGCGACGACTTTGCCGGGGTTGGCGACAGGCGACAGCAGATGCGCGCCGGCCAGCGGCAGCCGAGCGCCGGATTTCGCGGCCTCCAGAATTCCAGGGCGCAGCATCGCCAGATTTTCAATGAGCTGATCGTTGCGCGGCGCGGGATATTTGTGCGCGGGCAGGGCGGCCAGCGCGCCGGTCACGTCGATGATGTGATCGCCCTCCACCAGACCGAGGCGGTTGTCATTGTAACGGCAGAGCTTCACGGCGGGTTCCTCTTGACGGATGGACGAACAATGCCCGCGCGCATTCAGGCCTTGCCCTGGGCCTTCATAACCCAGTAATCCCAGGCGCGGTTGATCTGTGTTGAGATGTTTCTTGCGGACGTTTCGGCCTCGCCCTCGGACAGAGCGGTGAATTCGCCAAGGCTCATCGCCTCCGACTGAAGCTTTGCGTTGACCTCGGTGTAGACGGCGCGGAACACCGCCTCACGCAGGCTGGAGCCGGCGACGGTCGAGCCGTGGCCGCGCATCAGCGCGCAGTTGCAGGCGCCCATCGTGTGCGCCAGCGCCGCGCCGAGTTTGGAATTGGTGATCAGCAAATCGCTCGAATATCCCGCGTGGTCGCGGATTTCAAAAATCGGCGTGCGCATTCCCAGAAAGCCGCTCATATGGCACACCGGCAGCAGTTTGGTTTTCTTCGAAATGCTGAAGGGCACGATGGAGGGGGAATGGGAATGCACCACGGCCATCACGTCTGGCCGGGCGCGGAAGATCTCGGCGTGGATGAAGCGCTCCAGATAAATTGACCGGCCGGCGGCGTTGACGGGATTGCCGTCAAAATCGAACTCGACGATATCAGCGGCGGTGACCAGCGCCGGCGCCATGTTGCGCGCCAGCAGGAAGCGGTCGGGGCGCTTATCGTGCCGCGCGCTGACATGGCCGAACGCGTCGACAACGCCCTCGCGCAGCAAAATGTGATTGGCGAGCACGAGTTCGGCGATCAGCGCGGGATCGGCGGCGGGCCCTTCGGAGCCGACATCCGCGGCTTTAGAGGTGAAGGCCGGGCCCTCAAGGCTGGAAGCGGTCATGAGTGTTTCCCCGCAATAATTTCCGCGCGATGTTTCGCGGATCAATTGACAGGTCAATTCAGGTCCGTCAACTAGCCGTACAGGCGGCGGAACAGGCCGGGGAACATCGGAGGAAGTTGCGTGGCTGTGAAAAAATCGGCATCGAAAACAATGGCGGCAGCCGTTAAAGCCGCAAACGCGGGGCCGCTGGCCCCCGGCATTGAAACCCCCAACGGCGCCTCGAAATCCGGCGCCTTGTTCGGTTCTGATCTGATGGCGGAGGCGCTTGCCGCGCTTGACGTTCCCTATGTCGCGCTGAATCCCGGGGCGAGTTACCGCGGGCTGCATGATTCCATCGTCAATTACCTCGGCAACGACAGCCCCAAAATGCTGCTGTGCCTGCATGAGGAGCACGCCATCGCCATCGCGCAGGGCTACGCCAAGGTGACGGGCAAAGCCATGGCCGCCGCGATTCATTCCAACGTCGGCCTGATGCATGCCTCAATGGCGATTTTCAACGCCTGGTGCGACCGCCAGCCTATGGTGATCATCGGCGCGACCGGCAATGTTGACGCGGTGAAACGCCGCCCGTGGATCGAATGGATTCATACCTCGCGCGACCAGGCGGCGCTGGTGCGCGATTATGTCAAATGGGACGATCAGCCCGGCTCCGTCGGGGCGGCGCGCGAGTCGATTTTGCGGGCCGGCTGGATCGCCAACACCGCGCCAAAGGGGCCGGCCTATGTGGTGCTCGACGTGGAATTGCAGGAGCAGAGCGTCAGCGGGCCGCTGCCGCCGATTGATCCCGCCCGTTACATGCCGAAATTCACGCAGGGGCCGGATGCCGCGCAGGCGAAGGCCGCCGCTGACATTTTGCTGAAAGCGAAAAATCCGCTGATCCTGATGGGCCGTGTGTCGCGCGGCGAAGCGGAATGGGCGGACCGCGTGCTATTGGCGGAGACGCTTGGCGCGCGCGTCGCCACCGACACCAAGGTCGGCGCGGCTTTCCCTACTGATCACCCGCTGCACGCCGGCGCCTTCGGCTCGGGCGCCGCCGCCGGGGTGCTGGACGCGGTGCGTATGTCGGATGTGATCCTGAGCCTCGACTGGGTGGATCCCGCGGGCCTTTTCAAGACCGCCCTCGGCGACGCCGAAACAAAGGCGACGGTCATTCAGGTGACGCTCGATCACGTGCTGCACAACGGCTGGAGCATGGATTATTTCGGCCTGCCGCCTGTCGATATGCTGATCCCCTCGGAGACCGGCGCGGCGGTCACCGCGCTGCTCGGCGCGCTTAAGGGCAAGCCTTTGCGCCACAATGGCGGCAAGAGCGCCGTCCTCAAGGCGCCCCCGCTCGCGAAGGGGCCGCTCTCCGTCAACCAGATGGTTGGCGCTTTGCGCCAGGCCGTCGGCGAAAAGCCGGTTTCGCTGCTGCAAATTCCGCTGTCGTGGAACCCTGACACTTGGCATTTCCGGCATCCGCTGGATTACATCGGCTCGGACGGCGGCGGCGGCATCGGCTCGGGGCCGGGCATTTCCGTCGGGGCCGCGCTGGCCTTGCGCGGCAGCGGGCGGCTTGCGATTTCGATTTTCGGCGACGGCAATTTCATGATGGGCTGCCAGGCCGTCTGGACCGCGGTTCACTATAAGATACCGGTGCTGATGATTATCGCCAACAATCAGTCGTTTTATAATGACGAATTGCACCAGGAGCGCATGGCGCGCATGCGCAACCGTCCCGTTGAAAACAAATGGATCGGCCAGCGCATGACCGATCCGGCGCTCGATCTCGCGACCATCGCGCGCGGCCAGGGCGCGGTCGGCTTCGGCCCGGTGGAAAGCGCTGATGAACTGGTCGGCGTTTTCAAACAGGCGGTGGCCGAGCTTGAGGCCGGCAAGACCGTCGTGGTGGATTGCCGGGTGCTGCCCGGCTACGCGCCGTGAGGGCCGGCCCGGCATTTGCTTGACGGGGGGCGTGACCCGGGGGTTGCTGATTTGCCCGAGCGGGCCGGGCGCGCGTTGAGGGGGAGTTTACGTTGAACAGAAATTTTTATTATGTGATGGCCGGGCTGGTTCTCGGCGTGGCGCTTGGCACGCTCAGTTATTATTCGCTGCCGGACAAAGCGACCGCCGCCGAAGTCGCCAAATACATGTCGATGATCAGCTCGATCTTTTTGAAGCTGATTAAAATGATCATCGGGCCGCTGGTGCTCTCGACCCTGATTGTCGGCATCGGTCACATGGGCGATGCCTCGACGGTCGGCCGCGTCGGCGCCAAGACCATGGCTTGGTTTATCTGCGCCTCGATCATTTCGCTGCTGCTCGGCCTTTTGATGGCCAATCTGATCCAGCCGGGCGCCGGCATTGTCATCGCTGATCAGGGCAACACCGCCAACCTCTCGACCAAGGCTTTCAGCCTTGAGAATTTCATCGACCACCTCGTGCCGACCTCGCTGTTCAAGGCTTTGGCCGAGGGCGAAATTTTGCAAATCGTCGTGTTCTCGCTGTTCGCCGGCGTCGCGGTTATGGCGCTGGGCGAGCGCGGCAAGCCGCTGCTGGCGCTGGCCGATGATGTCGCGCATATGATGCTCAACATCACCGGTTACGTGATGACGCTCGCGCCGATCGCCGTCTGCGCCTCGGTGGCGGCCGTCATCACCAAATCGGGACCGGGAATTTTGCTCAATTTCGCCAAGTTTTTGGGCGGTTTCTACCTCACCCTCGCGCTGCTCTGGGCGGTGCTGCTGATCGCCGGATTCATCACCATCGGCCCGCGCATGGGCGAACTTGTCAAGCGCATGCGCGAGCCCTTCCTTCTGGCATTCCCGACCGCCAGCTCGGAGGCGTCCTACCCGAAGATTCTCGAACAATTGCAGCGTTTTGGGGTGTCAAAGCGCATCGCGAGCTTCGTGCTGCCGCTGGGCTATTCGTTCAATCTTGACGGCACCATGGCCTACACCACCTTCGCGACGCTGTTCATCGCGCAGGCTTACGGGATTGACATGCCCATCACCACGCAGCTGGTGATGGCGGCGACACTGATGATCACATCGAAAGGGGTTGCCGGCGTGCCGCGCGCCTCGCTGGTGGTGATATTGGCGACGCTGACGCAGTTCGGCATTCCCGAGGCGGGGCTGCTGCTGATTCTCGGCATCGATCAGTTCCTCGACATGGGCCGCAGCGCCACCAACGTCATCGGCAATTCGCTTGCCGCCGCGGCGGTGGCGAAATTCGAGGGCGATCTTGGCCCCGCCGATGAAACCGTGACGGCGGGCGCGCCCGCGCCGGCGCATGCCTGAGCGCCGCTTTTGGCGCGGGCATGACCGAAGGAGGCTGATGTGAGCAGAACCTTATTCGCGGCGGCGGCTTACGCGGCGCTGCTCGCCTTCACAGGCGCCGCCCGCGCCGAGGATATGATCGGCGAGGACCGGACCGCGGGGCCCTCGCTCACCGATGAAGGGGCGCCTGAAATCCTCGAGGGCACCTTGAAGAAAGCGCGCGCCAGCGGCGTGCTGACGATTGGCTACCGGGCAGCGTCCTTCCCTTTCTCCCACACCAAAGGCGGATCGGTGCAGGGCTATTCCATCGATCTGTGCCGGGGCGTCGCAGCCGAGATCTCGCGGCAATTGCACGGCGCGCCGCTGACGCTGGCCTTTGAGCCTGTAACTTCCGACAACCGGATTGAGGCCGTCGCCTCGGGCAAAGTCGATATCGAGTGCGGCTCGACGACGAGCAACATCGAGCGGCGGAAAAGCGTGGCTTTCTCGCCGGTGATTTTTGTCTCCGGCACCAAAATCCTCGTCAGGCGCGGATCGGGGATCGGGTCATACCGCGATCTCGCCGGCAAAAATCTCGTGGTGACCAAAGGCACCACCAACGAAGCGGCGCTGCGCGCACTCAATGATAAATACAAACTCGGCATCAGCATCGCGGCGGGCAGTGATCACGGCGATTCGTGGGACCGGTTCGCCTCGGGAAAGGCCGATGCTTTCGCCAATGACGACGTGCTGCTGTACGGTTTTATCGCCGGCAACAAGGCCGGGGATAAGTTCGCCGTCGCCGGCGATTTCATCACTTACGACCCTTACGGGCTGATGTTCCGCCGCGACGATCCCCAGATGGCGGAGGCGGTGCGGCGCGCCTTTGCCGCCATGGCTTCCACCGGCGATCTCGCGGGGGCCTACCGCAAATGGTTCCTGCGCCCCGCGCCGACCGGCGAAATGCTCAACCTGCCGATTTCGGCCGAGCTTGCCGAGAGTTTCAGGGCGATGGGCGCCGAGGGGTTTTGAACGTCCTCACTTCGCGTAATACTTCAAAAACTCGTCCATCTGATACTGGTTGAACGGCGCCGCGATGAACTTCAGCGACACGGCGTCGGCCATGGCGTTCTCCAAGCCCGACAGGCGTTTTGTCATAAGATTGTTCTTCGGGAAAAACTCATCGCGGATGACGAGCGCCTGCGTCTCGGAAATGCCCGCGAATTCCGCATAGAGCTTTATCGCGGCGGGATCGGAATACATCCACTCGATGGTCTCGTCGTAGGCCGCGAGAAAGCGTTTCACCGCGTCGGCCTTTTTCGTCAGCACATCCTCGTGGGCGAAATTCATCCGCACGGTTTGATTGCGGAAGGCCTCCAGATCGCTTTCGCGGGCGATCATGCGGACCCGGCCCGCCTTCACATCGTCGACGACATAGGGCGGGGCCGACCAGCCGATGTCGATCTGGCCGGACATGACCTGCGTGAAAGTCGCCGGCGCCGCGCCTGCCGCCAGCGCCTTGATGGGCACGCCGGCCTGCCGGATCAGCGCGAGCGCGCCGAGGTTCGAGGATGAGCCGTTGGACGAATAAGCCATGGTTTTGCCGGCAGCGTCTTTCAGTGTTTTGATCGGCGAATTGGCGGGCACATACCAGAAGATATCGTCGGCGCCGGTCATCGCGCTGGAGAAGGGGCGGATCGGCGCGCCCTTGGAAAACGCCGCCATGATGCCGCTGGTGCCGGTGCCAAGGCCGATGTCGAGACTGCCGGAAATCACCGCCTGCGTCGTCTCTCCGGCGCCCGCCGTGTAGAGCATTTCCAGCTTGATTCCGTGTTTGGCGAAGATGCCGGCCTGTTGGCCGATTTCGGGGATGGATGTGTCCCAGTTGCCGCGCTGGGGCACGCCGAGTTTCAGCAAATCCTGCGCGTGTGTCTCTCCGGCCGCGAGGACGAGCGCGAGGAACGGCATGAGGCGGCGGAGCAGCGTGGCGCGCATTTGGGGTCTCCCATGGATTTGCGGCGATGTTATAGGCAGGCGGCGCTTTTAGCGAATGGTTTCGTCAGCGGGCCCTTGGCCTGGATGGCGTAACGGCAGCCCGGCGCGGGGAATTGGGGATAAGCGCCGCGCAAAGAGGGCAGCGCTTCCGGTTCGCGCCGCCCCGCCTAATCCTTCACCGCGCTGATATCCGCGCGCTGCGACCACGGGCGCTCCGCCGCCATTTTTTGCTCAAAAGCGGCGATGTCGGAATTGTGGGTCAGGGTGAGCCCGATGTCGTCGAGCCCTTCGAGCAGGCGCTTGGCGTCAGCCGGCGATATGTCGAACACAAACTCCCGTCCGCCGGGCGCGGTGATTTTCCGCGCGGCAAGATCGACCGTGAAGGGCGCGCCGCCATCCGCCGCGATGACGAGCGCTTCAAAGGCTTCGGCCTCCCCCGCCGCCAGAACCACGGGCAGCAGGCCGTTTTGCAGGCAATTCTCGCGGAATATATCGGCGAAACCGCGCGCGACAACGCAGCGTATGCCCGCAGCCTGAATGCACCATACGGCGGATTCGCGCGACGAGCCGCAGCCGAAATTGGCGCCCGCCGCGAGGATCGACGGTTTGGAAAACCTTGGCTTGCTCAGGAAAAAATCCGGGTCGGCATCGATCCCCGCGCCGGCGCGGCGGCGGGCGAAAAACATCGCGGCATAATCGGGATGGACCCGGTGCCCGGCGCTCAGCGGCGCGATCTGATCGGTGTTGACATCGTCTTCAATCAGCGGCGCGGCGACGCCGGTGACAACAGTGAAGCGCTCCATCAGCGGGCTCCGCCCAAAAGTTTGCGCACGTCGGTGATTTCCCCGGTCACGGCGGCGGCTGCGGCCAGCGCGGGGCCGACGAGGTGGGTGCGCGCTCCGGGTCCCTGGCGGTTTTCGAAATTACGGTTGGTGGTGGAGAGAATGCGCTCGCCCCGTTCGCCCTTGTCGCCATTGGCGCCGGCGCACATGGAGCAGGCGGATTCGCCCCAGATGAAGCCGGCGTCGGAGAACACTTTGTCGAGCCCCAGCGCCTCGGCGTCGCGCCGCACTTTGGCGGAGCCGGGGGACACCAGAGCCTGCATGCCAGGCGCGATCCTGCGGCCGCGCAGAATGGCGGCGGCCTCCTCCAGATCAGAGAGCCGCGCGTTGGTGCACGAGCCGATGAACACGCGGTCGACGCGCAGGCCCTCGATGGCCATGCCCGGCGTCAGCCCCATATAAACAAGCGCTTTTTCCAGCAGCGGGCGGCGGTGCGCTTCGGCGTCAGCGGGGTCGGGCACGCGCCCGCTGATGGCGATCGCCTGGCCGGGGTCGGTGCCCCAGGTGATTTGCGGCTGAAGCGCGCCGCAATCGAGGTTGATGTCGCTGTCGAAAACCGCGCCCTCGCCGCTCGGCAGGGTTTTCCAATAGGCCAACGCGCGCGCCCACCTGGCGCCCGCGGGCGCCCATGGACGGCCATGCAGCCATTGGAACACGGTGTCGTCGGCGGCGATGAGGCCGGTGCGCGATCCCATTTCGATGGTGAGGTTGCACAGGGTTAGGCGGCCCTCGACGGGCAGGGCGCGGGCGACCGCGCCGGAAAACTCGATGGCAAAGCCGCGCCCGCCGGCGCTGCCGATATGCGCGATGACGGCGAGCGCGACGTCCTTGGCGCGCACATGCGGCCCCAAAGACCCGTCAAGGCGGATGCGCATGCGTTTGGGCCTGTGCATGGCGATCACCTGCGTCGCCAGAATATGTTCCAGCTCGCTGGTGCCGCAGCCAAAGGCCAGCGCGCCGAGGCCGCCGACCGTGCAGGCGTGGCTGTCGGGCACGGCATGGGTCGCGCCCGGCAGCACCATGCCGATTTCGGGCGCCACGACGTGGGAAATGCCGTGTTCGGGGTCTTTCAGATCAAACACGCGGATGGCGTTGCGAAGGCTGCCCGCGCGCATCGCCTCGATCAGGGGCAGGCCCTCGGGATTGGTGTGCTCATCACGGCCGGGTTTTGTCGAGGGTGTGTGATCGATGGCCGAAAAGGTGAGGTCCGGGCGGCGCACCGCTCTGCCGGCTTTTTGCAGTTTGCCGAAAGCGTGCGGCGCGTGCAGCTCGTGCAGAACATGGCGGTCAATGTAGACGAGGTCGCGCCCGTCGATGCGGCGGGCGGCCACATGCGCGTCCCATATCTTATCAAAGAGGGTGGCGGACATGTCAAAGTGGGTAACGGACATGGGCTTTCCCGTTGGTATCGGCTCCCATCGGGGGAGACGCTGAAATGGCGACCCCAGCAGGACTCGAACCTGCGGCCTGCCGCTTAGAAGGCGGCTGCTCTATCCAGCTGAGCTATGGGGTCGTGGCCTCCTTATCCCAGCCGCGCGTCAGTGCGTCCACTGGCCGAGGCGGCTGGTTTTAAAATTATCGGCATAGGCTTGGGTTCGGCGCGTCGAGGGCTGGGTTTCCTCAAGCGCCGCGGCGATGCCTTTGCGCGCGGCATAGGCCAGCGCCTCCTCTTTGGTGTCGAACCATAGTTTGACCTGCGCATTCATATCGCCGGAGCTGGTCCAGCCCATCAGCGGCTCGATCTCACGCGGGGATTCCGGCTCATATTCAAGCAGCCAGCGCTGCGATTTGGCGGCGCCCGATTGGGTCGCGGTCTTCGATGGCTGGTAGATTCGCGCGCTCATGGGAAAATCCGTTGGTTTATCAAGCCGCCGGCGCGGGCTGGTCGGGGTAGCAGGATTCGAACCTGCGGCCTTCTGCTCCCAAAGCAGACGCGCTACCAGACTGCGCTATACCCCGGCAAAGCCACCGGCTGGATGCCGGGTGGCTATCATGTGCCTGTCCGGCGGACAAGCGAGGCGCGACCCGTCAGCGTCTGAACAGCGGGTGCTCCACGCGGTCGCCCGGCTTGAATCCCAGTCTCGCCGCCGTTCCCGCATTGAGTTCCAGCACCGCGTAGGCGGGCGGGCCCGAGGGGATGGTGCGCTCCGACATGGGTTCGGTGTTCTCGGCGATGCTGACGATGGCGCCGGTGCGCGCGATGAACACCATATCGAGGGGGATGAAAGTGTTCTTCATCCACATCAACACCGGCTGTTCGACCTTGAAATCAAAGAGCATGCCGCGGTCGGCGGGCATGAAACGGCGGAACATCAGCCCGCGCGCGCGCTCCTCGTCATTGCGCATGACCTCAACCGAAAAACGATGCGAGCCCGTCTTGGTGATGATCGAGAGATTCTCGGCGCCGGTCTGCGCGGCGGGCGGCGAAAGGGTTTGAGCCCGCGGAGCGGCGGGGGCCAGCAGCGCGAGGGCGAGGGGAAGCGCATTCAGCAGCGCTTGAAGCCGGGAGGAAGCGGGCATGCGGGCTCCAAGTGGCGGCGCTTGTGAGGAACGGCGGGCACTGCCGGCAGTTTTGCAATTTTGCCGCCAACATTGCAACGAAAACAGGACGGAGTTCGACAGCCTGACGGTCTTGTGCTGTAAATTGCAGCGGCATGCGGGCCAACGCATCCTGAGCCACGGCAGGCAAGCAGCGCCCCTTTAATGCGAAGCGGGCAGGGCGGTGCCGAGCGGGCGCACTTCCGCCGCCATCAGGCCTTTGCCGCCGGGGCCGAAGCGCACCAGCAGGCTGTCGCCCGGCTTCAAATCAGCGATGCCGTATTTGCGCAGGGTTTCCATATGCACGAAAATATCCTCAGTGCCCTCGCCGCGCGTGACGAAACCAAAGCCACGGATGCGGTTAAACCATTTGACGACGGCGATTTCAAAGCCGCCCTGCGGCACCACCTGCGTATGGGTGCGGGCGGGGGCCAGCTGGGCCGGGTGAAGCGCGGTTGATTCGTCGAGCGACAGCAGGCGGAACACTTGCATGCCCTTGACGCGCCGCTGCGCCTCGCAAACGATGCGGGCGCCTTCGGGGGCGGTCTGGAAACCGTCGCGACGCAGCACCGTCACATGCAGCAGAATGTCGGTGCCGCCGTCATCCGGGACGATGAAGCCATAGCCCTTGGCGACATCGAACCATTTGATGCGGCCGGCGATCTCGACGAGATCCTGGGGCCGCTCGTCGGGGCCGGCGAGGGGACGCTCCGAGGCGCCTGCCGCGCTTGCGTCCTTCCCGCCGGGACTTTGCAGAAAAAAATCATTATCAGCCACGAAACGGCCCCCGTTTTCGTCCTTGACGCGCTGCCGTCACCAGAACCGCCCGCCGCTGCGATACGAATCAATTTGCAGCGGAATCACAAGGCGAGAATAGCACCCGCGCGAACTTGTCCAAGGGCAATTGTGAGCCTGTGGATGAATTAGCCACATAAGAGCGCGGTTTTAGACCGCACCCGAAATGAACGGCGCCATCAGCGCCCCGGCATCGCCCCTGACGGTGAGATCGGCGAGGGCGTCGAGGGGTGTGGCCTCATTGTTGACGATCACCAGCCTTGCGCCGTTTTCCCGGGCCATCAAGGGAAATCCGGCGGCGGGATAAACCACCAGCGAGGAGCCGAGCGCGATGAAGAGATCGCAGGCGAGGCTGGCATCGCGCGCTTGGCGCATTTCGACCGGCGGCATTTTTTGGCCAAACGAGATTGTCGCGGATTTGACGATGCCCCCACACAGGCAGCGCGGGGCGCGTCCGGTTGTCTCGAACCGCTCGCGGATCGGGCGCAGTTCGAGCCTGACGCCGCAGGTCAGGCAGAGCGCCGCGCGGCCATTGCCGTGCAGCTCAATGATTTTTCCAAGCGGCGCGCCGGCGTCGGTGTGCAGGCCGTCGATGTTCTGGGTGATGATGGAATTGAGCTTCCCGGCGCTCATCAGCCCGGCCAGCGCGAGATGCACGCGGCCGGGCTTTGCCCCGGCATAAAGATCGTCCATGGCGAATTTGCGCAGCCAAGCCTCGCATTGATTTTCCTCCCCGGCGAGGAAATCCCCCAAGGGCATCGGCGGATAGCGTTTCCAAGCGCTGTCTTTCGAGCGGAAATCGGGAATGCCGCATTCCCTCGATATGCCCGCGCCGGTGAAGGCGGTGATTTCCCGCGCCCGCCCGATCCAAAGCGCGAGCGCCTCCGCTCCGCCGTCCGCCGCCATTGGGCCCCCGCGCCTTTTAGGAGAATGAGTTTATTATGGCGGCGGCGCCGGCTTTTCACAATGGATCGCCGTTGTGCTATCGGGGCCGCATGAAGCCAGTCCTTGCCTTCGACGCGCCCGTCCTGATGTTCGGCGGCCCCTATTCGAATCTTGAGGCGTTGCGGGCCGTTCTGGAAGAGGCGCGCCGGCTTGCCATTCCCGCCAGCCGGGTGATCTGCACCGGCGACACCGCCGCCTATGGCGGCGACCCCCGCGCCTGCGTCGATCTGGCGCGCGCCAGCGGCATTCACGTCGTCATGGGCAATTGCGAGGAGCAACTGGCGGCCCTCGCGCCCGATTGCGGCTGCGGCTACGCGCCGGGCAGCGCCTGTGACAGGCTCTCACAGGCTTGGTTTCCTTTTGCG
This sequence comes from Hyphomicrobiales bacterium, assembly GCA_025362655.1. Classification (GTDB taxonomy): domain Bacteria; phylum Pseudomonadota; class Alphaproteobacteria; order Rhizobiales; family Beijerinckiaceae; genus Terripilifer. The sequence continues at coordinate 15,562 of JANYFM010000311.1, forward strand.
GGCCGGGAGCTGGATGATGAAGCCCGCGCGTGGATGGGCGCTTTGCCGCGACGGCTGGATGTGACCATCGGCGGGCTCAGTCTTGCTGTTTTGCACGGCGGCATTCACGGGATCAGCCGGTTCATCCACGCCTCCACGCCGGCGCGGGTGAAAGCGCTCGATATCGAAACCGCCGGCGCCAACGGCATTGTTGGCGGGCATTGCGGCATTCCGTTCAGCCAGATCATCAGGGGCAGGCTGTGGCACAATCCAGGGGTGATCGGCCTGCCCGCCAATGACGGCACGCCGCGCGGCTGGTTCAGCGTGCTGACGCCGGGGGCGTGGGCTGGATCGCTCCTCATTGAGCATATCGCGCTCGATTACGATCACACGGCGGCGGCGCGCAGCCTGCGGGCGCGGGGATTGCCTGAGGAATATGCGCTGTCGCTGGAGAGCGGGCTTTGGCCGTCCTGCGACGCCTTGCCCGCGGCCGAGCTGAAACAAACGGGCAAAGCCTTGTCGCCGGGACGCATCGAATGGCGGCGCGGCGACACCGCGGCGGAAGGCCCGGCATGGCCCGCGGCGGCGGCGGCGGCGCCGGCAAGACTTGCGCCGGGCAAATTCGCCGACCCCGCGCGCACCCTCGGCGGCGAGGCGCGCGCTCATGTCGCGCTTGAGAAAATCGATACGCTGTGGATCAATACGGGCACGCTCTGCAATGTCGCCTGCGCGAGCTGCTATATAGAATCGACGCCGCGCAACGACCGGCTGGAATATATCTCGGCGGCCGAAGTCTCAGGCTATCTCGATGAAATCCGGCGTGACAGCCTGCCGACGCGGCAGATTGCCTTCACCGGCGGCGAGCCGTTTTTGAACAAGGCGCTGCCGGCCATGCTGGAGGACGCGCTCTCGCGCGGCTTTGAGGCGCTGGTGCTGACCAACGCGATGAAACCGATGCGCCGCTTTTTGCCCGAATTGCTGGCCTTGCGGGACCGGTATGCGGGGAAGCTGACGCTCCGCGTCTCCATCGACCATTACTCCCGCGAATTGCATGAACTGGAGCGCGGCAAACGAAGCTGGGGCCCGGCCATTGAGGGGCTGCGCTGGCTTGGCGGCAACGGCTTTAAACTGGATGTCGCGGGGCGGCTTTTTTCGGGCGAGGCGGAGGGCGTTGTGCGCGCCGGATATTCGCGGCTGTTCGCCGAGCTTGGGATCGGACTCGACGCCTTCGATCCCGTGGCGCTGATGCTGTTTCCGGAAATGGATGCCGGCGCCGACGTGCCCGAGATCACGGAAAGCTGCTGGGGAATTCTCGAAAATTCGCCCGCCGATATCATGTGCGCGACGACGCGCATGGTGGTCAAACGCAAGGGCGCCGCGAAGCCCGCGGTGCTCGCCTGCACGCTGATCGCCTATGATGAGGCGTTTGAGCTTGGCGCCACGCTGGCGGAGGCGGCGCGGCCGGTGTCGCTCAATCATCCCCATTGCGCCAAATTCTGTGTGCTCGGCGGCGCCGCGTGCAGCCGCTGAAGCGGGGCTTTACCGGGATGCGTTTCCGTGATGCAGTGCGGGAAATTCGTTCCGGGGAGAAAACTTGATGAAAACCGCCGTTGCCAAACAGACATTCGCGCTTCTGCTGTGCTCCTCGTTTTCCTGCGCTTTCGCGCCTTTTGCCCTGGCCGAAGGCGCTCCGAAAATCGGCGATCCCCCCGAGGCGATGAATGTCCGCCTCGCCGGCATGAGCAATCTCCAGGCCCGCAGCGCCTATCAGCCGACGGTGCAAAAACAGGGCGACCGCTACATCGCTTATGTCGGCCATCACGGCGGGTCCGCCGATATTCCCAAACCCGTCAATCCGCTCACCGGGCAGCCGGAGTTCAACGGCACCTCGATCCTTGATGTGACCGATCCGAAAAATCCCAAATATCTCTCGCATGTGCCGGGCGAGGAGGGGCTGGATGAGGCCGGCGGCGCGCAGATGGTGCGCGTCTGCGATGGCAAATCGCTGCCCAACGCCGACAAAGACGCTGTCTACATGCTGCGTGTTTTCGGCAATTCCGCCCATGAAATTTGGAACGTCACCGATCCCGCCAAGCCCGTCGTTCTCGCGCGGCTTGAGGGCCTCAAAGGCACGCACAAGAATTTTTGGGAATGCGACACAGGCATCGCCTATCTGGTTTCGGGCGCGCCGGGCTGGCGGGTGCCGCGGATGACGCAGATTTGCGATCTGAGCAATCCCGCCAAGCCCGTCAAAATTCGCGACTTCGGCCTCAGCGGGCAGGACCCGGCCTCGACCGGCTTCATCCCCATGTATCTGCATGGCGCTTTCTCGATGGGCCCCTCCGTCAACCGCGTCTACATGGGCTATGGCACCAACAAGGACGGTCTGCTGCAAATTCTCGACCGCGAGAAGCTGCTGAAAGGCCCGGCGGAGCCGACGAAGGAGAATCTGCTCTATCCTGAGATCGGGCGGCTGCAATTGTCGGCGCTGATGGGCGCGCACACGACGTTTCCGATGCTGCGCATGCCCGTCGCTGAATTCTCGCGCGAGACCGACGGGCAGACGCGCGACTTCGTGATGATCGTCAATGAGGAGATCGTCAACGAATGCCGCGAGCCCCGGCAGATGGTGTGGTTCACCGATGTCACCGTCGAGAAGACGCCGATGATTGTTTCGAACTGGACGGTGCCGGAAAAGAGCGGCGATTTCTGCCAGCGCGGCGGGCGGTTCGGCTCGCATTCCTCCAACGAGAGCATGGCGGCGGTTTTCTACAAAAAGCTGGCGATGATCACCTTCTTCAACGCGGGCCTGCGCGTGCTCGACGTGCGCGACCCCTATAAGCCGCGCGAGGTCGGCTATTTCATCCCCTCGATCACCAAGGACACCTATCGGCGCTGCGTGAAGGATGGGACGGTCGAGCGCTGCAAAGTGGCGATCCAAAGCAACAATGTGGAGACCGATGACCGCGGCTACATCTACGTCGCCGACCGCGCCAACACCGGGCTGCATATATTGGAGCTGACGGGCGAGGCGCGGGCCATCGCGGGGCTGCCGTAGGGCGGCGCGCCCTTTCACCTGACCCGGAGCCCCTGATGACCCCCCGCAAGAAATTCCGCGCGCTGCTGGCCGCGCCCGGCATGACAATGGCGCCCGGCTGCTATGACGCGCTGTCGGCGCGCATCATTGAAGCGCAGGGATTCGAGGCCATCTCCGCCGGCGGTTATGCGGCGACGGGGAGCCTGCTGGCCCAGCCCGACACCGGCCAGTCGAACATGCGCGATTTCGCCGATCATTACGCTCGCGTCTGCGCCGCTGTGAGCGTGCCCGTCTATGTTGACGCCGACACGGGGTTCGGCGGCGTCAACAATGTGCGGCAGATGGTGCGCGCCTTTGAGAAGGCGGGGGTGGCGGGGATTTTCATCAGCGATCAGGTGTTCCCCAACCGATGCGGTTACATGGAGGGCAAGCAGGTCATTCCGCCGGAGGAAATGCTGGCAAAAATGAAAGCCGCGCTGGATGCCCGCGTTGATCCCGATCTCTTCATCGTCGCGCGCTCGGATGCGCTTGGCGTCGAGGGCATCGGCCGCGCCATCGAGCGCTGCCAAATGTATATGGAAATAGGCTGCGATATGGCCAAACCGATGGGCGCCGACACCATCGCGGATTTCAGCCGTGTGGTCCGCGAGGTCCCGGGCCGGCAGATGGCGACGCTGTCGAATGCCAATCCGAGGCCCTGGCTGCCATTTGCCGAACTGGAGGCGGCGGGGGCGGCGATGGTCTCCTATCCCTCCGCCGCGCTGTTTGCCGCCGCGGGAGGCGTCGCGCGCGCCATGGCCGCCCTGAAACGCGACCGCCATGCGCAGAGCGTGCGCGGCGAACTCATCGGCCTTGAGGAATATTACGATCTCGTCGGCCTCGGAAAGCAAAACGCGGCGGAGGAGGCTCTGCTGGAGAAAGCGCGGGAGATCATCGCAAAATACGGCGCGCGCGGCGGCTGAGGGCGGGGCGCGGCTTACTCCGGCTCAATTCCCAGCGCTTTCGTCGTCTTCTCCCAAAAGGCGAGCTGCGCTTTGAGAAAGGCGCCCGCCTCTTCAGGGGTTCCCACCGTTTTGGGCTCCAGCTCGTAGCCAAGTTTGGGCGCCATGGCGCGCACCTGAGGGTCCTGCGCGGCGGCGTCGAGCGCGGCGTTCATCCTCTTGATGACATCCGCCGGCGTTCCTGCCGGGGCCATCAGCATGAACCAGCCGCCGAAATCAAAACCGGGGATGGTTTCGCCCGTCGCCGGCACGTCGGGCATGGCGGAGGCGCGTTTGGCCGAGGCGATGGCGAGCGCGCGTATATTTCCCTCGCGCACCTGCGCCTCGACGATGGAAATCGAGAAAATACCGACCTCGGCGCGGCCGGTCATCACGTCCTGAAGGCCGTTGTTGATGTTGGCATAGGGCACCATGACGAATTTTGTGCCGGCCAGGTAATTCAGCGCCTGCGCCGTGACGCCGGCGAGATTGCGCGGCCCGTCGACGGCGAGCGAATATTTGCCGGGCTGGGCTTTGTCGAAGGCGATGAGCTCGGCGAGGTTTTTCGCCGGCACGTCCTTGTTCACCACGATCAACTGGTTGGAGCGGGTAACGAGGCCGACGGGCGCGAAATCCTTCACGGGATCATAGGGAAGCTTTTTCATCATGAAGGGATTGTTGGCGAGCGAGGCCGAGGTCGCGAAAAAGAAGGTGTGCCCATCGGGGGCGGCGCGCGCCGCCGCCTGCGCGCCGATGACGTTGCCGGCGCCCGGTTTGTTGTCGATAACAATGGCCTGGCCGATGATTTTCTCGATGCGGCTGGCGACCAGCCGCGCCATCACATCCGGGCTTGATCCCGCCGCCTGCGAGACGATGAAAGTCACCGGCCGGGAGGGCCAGGTCTGGGCATCGGCGGGAGCGGCGGCGGCGAGGAGGCCAAGGGCGGCAACGAGGCTTCGCGGCATCGAAAATCTCCGTTCGGGAAAACAGGGCGCTGTTCTGGCACGGGAAGGGCCGCGCCCGCCAGCGGTTTATGGCGGTTTGCTTTTCCCGGTCCATCCCATAGACTTTTCCAAGCGGTCCGCCACGGGCGCGGGCGGACGAATGCGGGGGCTGGATATGCTGCTGAAGAAAATGCCGGCGGGGTTGATTTCGGGGTTTCTTATGGCGGCGGCCGCCTGCGCCGCGCCGTCACATGCCGCCGACACCGCCCTGCGCGTCTCCACGGCCTCGCCGCCCTCCGATTTTCTCGCCAAGGCGTTAGAGACATTCAAAACCCGCATCGCCGCCGCCAATGTCGGCGTCGCCGCTGAATTCTATCCGGCGTCGAGCTTGTTCCGGCAGGGCACGGAGGTGCCGGCCATGCAGCGCGGCAATCTCGAAATGAGCACGATGAACACGTTCGAGGTGTCTCAGCAGATTCCGGAGCTCGGCCTGTTCAACCGCGCATATCTGCTGCGGGATTATTCGCAGCTTCGGCATGTCTTTGACGGGCCCGTGGGCGCGGAATACCGCAAAATGGCCGCCGACAAAATGGGCGTTGAAATCCTCGCGGTGGCTTATTTGGGCACGCGCCAGGTCAATCTGCGCTTGAAGCGGGACATCAAAACCCCCGCCGATTTCGCCGGCGTCAAGCTGCGCATGCCCGCGGGCCCTGAATGGCTGGCGCTGGGGCGCATTCTGGGCGTCAGCCCGCTGCCGATGGGCA
>JANYFM010000371.1 GCA_025362655.1 Hyphomicrobiales bacterium
GGTCGCTCACTCGAATCCTCTGGTTGCAGGAACAATTCGTGAACCTCGATCAAACGGATTGCGCTCCCCCGCCGTTCGTGACCGGAGATGATCTGACGGCGGCCGGCCTGATGCCCGGTCCACTGTTTAAACGAGTCCTCGAAACCGTCTACGACGCACAACTCGAAGACCGCCTCAACTCAAAAGACGCGGCATTAAAACTATCGCTGCAACTCGCAAAGGCCTGATTGATTCGATTGTGGATCGTAAAACTCAGCGCTTCCCCAACGTCTTGATGATCTCTTTCACATCCCCGATCTGCGTGATTTTCAACCCGAAATTTTCGCCGATTTTCACCGCATCCCCTATCGCGATCGTCTTGTTGTTGATCAGCAGTTCCAACGGCTGATCGCTGGCCTTGAAGAACTCGATGATCGCCCCCGGACCCAGCCGCATCACTTCCTGCAACGTCAGCTTTCGATCCGCCAACTTGACGATCACGGGAACCTCCATCCGCAATATCCGGTCTAATTCCCCCCGCGAGGGAGCGGCTAGTGCGGCGGACAATGGCGAACGAAGAACGGGCATGGGGACATCCTTGTCACGGAAATGCTTCCGATGCCTAGATTATCGGCAGATCGCGCGTTATCGCAAGATCCACATGTTCGACATCACCGCGCCCGACGGCAAGAAATATCATGAGTCCGCCTCCATGAAGCCAGGCGACGCCGTCGTCACTTATGAGTGCGAGGGCGTCACGGTGGGCTGCTCCATATGTTATGATCTGCGCTTTCCCGCGCTGTTTCAGGCGCTCTCGGCCAAGGGCGCGCAAATGATCGCGCTGCCGGCGGCTTTCACCCTGCAAACCGGGAAGGATCACTGGGAGACGCTGATCCGCGCGCGCGCCATCGAAAACGAGGTGTATTTCTGCGCCTCGGCGCAGACCGGGCAGCACATGCAGGGCAATGAGCCGCGCTCGACATGGGGCCATTCGATGCTTGTGGATCCGTGGGGCCACGTCACGGCGCGCGCCTCTGATGGTGTTGGCTACACGGCGGGCCGCGTCGATCCGGAGCGGGTCGCGAAGGTGCGCGCGATGATACCGGTGGCGAGCCACCGCGTGGCATTCTCATGACAGGCTTGAGCGCGCCGGAAAACCAGTTCGACGCGGCGCGGCTGACATCGCCGAGCGTCCGCCGCAGCGATGAAATGCAGGCGCTCTTCGAGGCGCTCGCTGACGACGACCGCGCCATGGGCATGCCCGATCCCGCCGCCATGGGGGTGGCGGAAATGCGCCTGTGGCGGGCGAAAGCCGCCGCGCGGGTCAATGCGGATTTGCCTGAAATGGCGGACGCGGGGCGGTTTCATGCGCCCGGCATCAAAGGCGCGCCGCCGGTGCTGTGCGAGATCGTCACGCCGCATGGCGCCGGGCCGGGCTGCCTGCTGTTTCTGCACGGCGGCGGCTGGGTGTTCGGCGATATCGAATCCCATTCGCGCATGGCCCGGATGCTGGCCATCGAGACGGGGAAGCGCGTGCTGAGCGCGGATTACCGGCTGGCGCCGGAGAATCCCTATCCGGCGCCTCTCGATGACTGTGTCGCGGCGTGGCGATGGATTGCCGCGCAGGCGGAAACGCGGGCGGATTTCCGCGGGCCGCTGGCGGTCTGCGGCGACAGCGCCGGCGGCAATCTCGCGCTGGCGGTGATTCTGCACGAACATCAGCTCGGGCGGCGCGCCCCCGGCATGGGACTGCTGTTCTATGGCGTATTCTCTGACGATCCCGACACGGCCTCCTATCTGCGCTTTGCCGAGGGGCACGGGCTGACGCGGGCGGGCATGATGAATTTCTGGCGGCTGTACGCGCCGGCGGAAACGCCGGGCCAGCCGCGTCAAGACCCGCTGCAATGCCCGCTGCGCGCCAGCGGGGCCGCGCTGGCGCGGTTGCCGCCGCTGTTTCTCAACGCGGCCGGCATGGACCCCCTGCTCTGCGACACGATCGCCATGGCGGGCCGGCTTGAGGAGGCGGGCGCGGTCTTTGAAGCGCACGCGCATGAGGGCGTGCATCACGGCTTCATGCAGCACACAGCCAGGCTCGCCGAGGCGCGCCGCGCCTTCGCATTGGCGGGGGATTTCTTCCGCCGCCATGAAAAAAGCTGAGCTTTATACCAAGGGCTCTATGAATTGACCTGTGGTCAATCCATAGAGTTCCGCGCGTAAGCGCGAGCGCGCGTTCGCGCTTGCCAAAGGTCATGAGCAAAGCTCATGCCCTTTGGTATTATCCCGCCGCCGCTTTGGGCGCGAGAGCGTCAAATGTCCGCCAGTCCGCGCTTTTGGGAATAATGCGCTCCCACGAGCCGATGGCGGGGTAATCCGCTGCTGTGACGCCGAGCCCCGGCGGCGGCGCGCCCTCCATGAAGGCACGCACTGCCTTGATCATGATGCGGCGAAACTCGACGATGGCGAGATCGCTTGCGCCAAGGCGCTCATGGGAGCGGTCCGCGACAGGGCCCATCGCCTCCTGCATGGCGATATCCTGATTGGGAAAACCCTTGATGCCGGTGAAACTGCCTAGCCGCATCGCCTGACGGTCCTGGCCGTAACGGTTCGAGATGTTGTCAAGCTTGCGATAGGTTTTATCGAGATCGATGCCAAGCTGCGCGCCGGTGAATTTGCGCCATGCCTCAAGATCGACGCCCGCGCCGGCATCACTCCATGCGCAGATATAGATGATGTTGTGTTCGTCATCGGAGGGCACGCTCATCTGGTAGACGTTGTAGATGTTGTTTGGGGGAATCATGATGTGGAACGGCGCGGCGAAACTTGTCACGCGCACGTAATCATGGGTCTCCGCGTTCTGGATCGGGCGGCGGATGGCGGCGTAGCGAAAACCGAAGTCGGTTTCCCGCGCCTCCATGCGCGGCGATTTGTCTGTCGTCGGGCGCTGCCACGATGTGCCGGTTGCCACCGCATTGGCGACGCGGGCGGCGGGCATGTCCGTGGAATGCAAACTGGAGGAATGGGCGCTGTCGATCCCGCCCTCAAGCCCCTGCGCCCAGTTGCAGTGGATGAATATCTTGAAAATGCTGACGCTGGTTTCCGCGCGCGGCGAAAACAACGGGCGCTGGAATTCCGGCATGAACTCCGCCGGACCCATGTAAGTCCACAGCAGGCCGCCGGCCTCGCGAACGGGATAGGCCTTATGGCGGACTTTGGCGCAAAGGCCGGAACCCTGGGGCTCGGAGGCCATGTCGAGGCATTGGCCGTCGACGCCGAATTTCCAGCCGTGATAAAGGCAGCGCAGACCGCCCTCCTCGTTGCGGCCATAGAACAGCGACGCCTTTCGGTGCGGGCACTGCTCCGCCATCAGGCCGGGATTGCCGTCGCTGTCCCGAAAGGCCACGAGGTCCTCGCCCAGCAGACGGACCCGCACAGGATCGCAATCGGGTTCGGCGATTTCCTCGATCAGGCAGGCCGGCAGCCAGTAACGCCGCATCATTTGCCCCATGGGCGCATCGCCCTCGACGCGCGTCAGCAGATCGTTCTCTTGGGCTGTGAGCATGGCGGCCTCCGATTAGCTTAGCTCTCTAATATGAAGGTAGCGCGGTCGGGCGGGACTGTCGAGCGAAGTTCCTGCCATTGCAATGGGTAATCCGACTGCGCCTATCTGTCATTGCGCTGCCCCCGGATGCGCCACCGGCCTACGGCCCGCCGCGCCGCGCCTCCGCCCTGGACCATCGCGCGGCCCCTGCTTTCAATCCCCTCCCGGCCCGCTTGCCAAACCCCGCGCGAACCGGCTTTATCCCACCGGGCCGCCGCAGGGCGGAACCACGGATTCACCGGGGAGGATTTCATGACGATCAAGCGCCGGCAGTTCATCAAGACCGCGGGCATCGGCAGTTTGGCAGGGGCCGCGGCGGGCGGGGTTGCGATGCCGGCGATTGCCCAGTCAGCGCCCGAAGTCCGCTGGCGCATGACATCCAGCTTCCCCAAATCTCTCGACACCATATACGGCGCCGCTGAAATGTTCTCGCGCGTCGTCGCCGAACTCACCGACAACCGCTTTCAGGTGCAGCCCTTCGCGGGCGGCGAAATCGTGCCGGCGCTGCAGGCGCTCGACGCCGTGCAGAACGGCACGGTAGAGGCGGCGCACACCGCCATGTATTATTACTGGGGCAAGGACCCGACCTTCGCCTTCGGCACGGCGGTCCCCTTCGGCATGAATTCGCGCATGGAGGATGCGTGGATGTATTACGGCGGCGGCATCGACCTCTTCAATGAGTTCCTCAAGGACTACAACGTCTACGGCCTGCCCGGCGGCAACACGGGCTGCCAGATGGGCGGCTGGTTCCGAAAGGAGATCAAGACGGTCGCCGACCTCAACGGCCTTAAATTCCGCGTCGGCGGCTTCGCCGGCACCGTGCTGCAAAAGCTTGGCGTTGTGCCGCAGGTGATCGCCGGCGGCGATATTTATCCGGCGCTGGAAAAAGGCACGATTGATGCCGCGGAATGGGTCGGCCCCTATGACGATGAAAAGCTCGGATTCAACAAAGTGGCGCCGATCTATCATTATCCCGGCTGGTGGGAGGGCGGGGCCATGCTGCATTTCACTTTCGGCATCGAGAAATTCAACGCGCTCCCCAAAGCCTATCAGGCGGCGGTGCGCACCGCCGCCATGGCCGCCAACAAGGACATGCAGGCGAAATACGACGCGGTGAACCCGCCGGCGCTCAAACGCCTGATCAGCGCCGGCGCGCAGTTGAAACCCTTCTCGCAGGAGGTGATGGCCGCCTGCTCCAAGGCCGCCAACGAAGTCTATGCGGAAACCTCCGCGAAGAACGCCAAATTCTAGAAAGTCCACGACGCCTATATGGCGTTCCGCAATGACCAGTATTTGTGGTGGCAGGTGGCCGAGTACAATTACGACAACTTCATGATCCGCGCGCGGTAAGCGGGTATTGGAGCGCGCAGAAAACAAAGCCCCGGGCCGCTGGTCCGGGGCTTTTTGTTGAAGCGCGCCCGCTCTGAAATTCAAAACTTCAGCGGCGGCGGGGCGCCCATGTCGGGCGGCGGCGCGATGCTCTTTAGCTGCTCCTCGTATTGCTGCTTGTTCAGCTGCACCTCGCCGCTTTTGTAAACCATCACCATCGCGGGAATCAGAATCACCAGCGCCACCATGATCACCTGAATGAACACAAAAGGAATCGCCCCCATGTAAATCTGCCCCGTCGTCACGGGGTCCGTCAGCTTGCCGGTGAGCCGGTCCTTGTAAGGGTCTTTGGGGGCGACAGAGCGCAGATAGAACAGCGCGAAGCCGAAGGGCGGGTGCATGAAGGAGGTCTGCATGTTGACGCCGAGAATAACGCCCAGCCAGATCAGATCGATGCCGAGATGCTCCGCCGCCGGCCCGATGAGCGGAATGATGATGAAGGCCAGCTCGAAAAAATCGAGAAAGAACGCCAGCAGAAAGACGAAGATATTGACGAAAATCAAAAAGCCGACCTGGCCGCCCGGCAGCGAGGTCAGCAGATGCTCCACCCAGTTGTGGCCGTTGACGCCGTAAAAAGTCAGCGAGAAGACCCGCGCGCCGATGAGAATGAACACCACGAATGCGCTGAGCTTGGCGGTGGAATCCATCGCCTGTTTCAACAGGCTCCAATCGAGCCGGCCCTTGGCGAGCGCCAGCAGCAGCGCGCCCGCCGCGCCCATCGCGCCGCCCTCCGTCGGCGTGGCGATGCCCACAAAAATGGTGCCCAGCACCAAAAATATCAGCGCCAGCGGCGGCACCAGAACGATGATGACCTGCTGCGCCATATTCGACATCAGGCCGGCGCCGGCGGCGCGGTTGATCAGCGCCAGCCCGTAGAGAATGCCGGTCGCGGTGAAGGCCGACCATATGCCCGCGTTATCGCTTTGCATGTCGGGAAAACGCGCGGTGTAGACGATAAAAGCGAGATAGCCGATGACGGCGCTCGCCGCCATCACCGCCAGCGTGTTCATGCGCGGAGCGGCGCCAAGGCGTTCGATTCCGCCGTCCCAAAAGTTGCGTCCGAAAAAGAGCAGCGACAGCGCGCAAGCGGCGGTCCAGCACACCGGCGATGTGAGATTGACGCCAAAGCCGGCGGCGCCGAGCAGGCCCAGCGCGGCGGAAATCAGAATGTAGAACACCGGCGCTCCCACCAGCACCAGCAGCAGCGAGGTCAGCAGGCCCTGGCGTCCCGCAAAGCCGGCATTCTCAGGGATGGTGCGCGCTTCCAGCGGCAGCGCCGGCGCGGCCTCCGGCTTCACAATGGTGACGATGAAAACATATATCGCGTACAGCACCGACAATATGATGCCCGGAATGAACGCGCCTTTATACATATCGCCGACAGAGCGGCCGAGCTGGTCGGCCATGATGATCAGCACCAGAGACGGCGGAATAATCTGCGCCAGCGTGCCGGAGGCGGCGATGACGCCCGAGGCGAGCCGCCGGTCATAGCCGTAGCGCAGCATGATCGGCAGCGAAATCAGGCCCATCGATATGACGGAAGCGGCGACAACGCCCGTCGTCGCCGCCAGCAGCGCGCCGACGAAAATCACCGCATAGGCGAGGCCGCCGCGCACCGGGCCGAACAACTGGCCGATGGTGTCGAGCAGATCCTCGGCCATGCCGGAGCGCTCCAGTATGAGGCCCATGAAAGTAAAGAAGGGAATGGCGAGCAGCGTGTCATTGCCGATGACGCCGTAAATGCGCTCGGGCAGCGCCGACAGCAAAGGCCAGTCCAGCGTGATGATCTGGTCGCCGGCGCGTTTGCACACGCTGGATATCTCCGCGCACTGGCTGTAGGGCGCGAGCTCGACGCCGACAACGAAAAATATCAGCCCCACCGCCGCCAGCGAAAAAGCGACGGGATACCCCAGCAGCAAAAAAACGATAAGCGCCAGAAACATGATCGGCGCGAGGTTTTGGGCGATGAAAGCGGCCATGGGCGCGGATCTCTACAAGTGCGTTTCAGCCTGTCGCGCCATGCGCGCCCGGGCCGGCGTGGGGATCGGCGATCAGGCCCTTCATAACGGCGACCCGCTTGATGAATTCGGAAACGCCCTGAAGCATCAGCAGAATAAAGCCGAGGGGAACCAGCATTTTGGCCGGCCACATGATGAGGCCGCCGGCGCTGGCGGAAATCTCGCCGCTGGTGATCGAGCGCCAGAAGAAAGGCGCGCCCAGCCAGATCATGACGATGCACAAGGGCGCGAGAAAAAAGATATGGCCGAAAATATCGATCCAGTTGCGGGCGTTCGCCGACAGCCGCGAGGAGATAATGTCGATGCGGATATGCTCGTTCTGCTGGAGCGTGTAAGCCGAGCCCAGCAGCACGACGGCGCCGAACAAATACCATTGCAGCTCCAGCCAGGAGTTGGAGCTTTTGCTGATGGCAAAGCGCACGGAGGCGTTGACCGAGGAGACGATCACCGCCGCCAGAATAAACCAGCTCATGGCCTTGCCGATGCGGGCGTTAAGCGCGTCAATCCAGCGGCTGAGTCGCAGCAATCCCGCCATCGTCCCCCCTCAAAGGCGCGCGCCGTTTCCGGGCGGCCGCTCACCGAGTGCTATCGCGCCCCGGCGGCGGGGTCCAGTGCCGCGGCATTGTTCCTTCGCCGCGGCCGCGCTCTCACGCGCCGCCGCCCGCCGTCCGCAGCCACGCGGCGCCGCACGCTTTGGCGAGTTCGCGCACGCGCAGGATGTAGCTCTGGCGCTCGGTGACGGAGATCACGCCGCGCGCGTCGAGCAGATTGAAGCGGTGCGAGGCCTTGATGCACTGGTCATAGGCGGGCAGCGCCATCAAATGACGTGTGTCACCGCCCCCATCCGCCGGTTCGCCCTTGGCGAGCAACGCCAGGCATTCCGCCTCGGCGTCTTTGAAATGCTGGAACAGCATGGCGGTGCCGGCATGTTCAAAATTGTGGCGGGAATATTCCTGCTCCGCCTGTTTGAACACGTCGCCATAGGAGATTTTATCCGCGCCCTCCAGCCCGTTGAAATTGAGATCGTAGACGTTCTCGACGCCCTGCACATACATGGCGAGGCGCTCCAGCCCGTAGGTCAGCTCGCCCGAGACCGGCGCGCATTCGACGCCCGCCACCTGCTGAAAGTAGGTGAATTGCGAGACTTCCATGCCGTCGCACCAGCATTCCCAGCCCAGACCCCACGCGCCCAGTGTCGGGCTCTCCCAGTCGTCCTCGACGAAGCGGATGTCGTGCAGCAACGCATCCACGCCAATGGCTTTGAGGGAGCGCAGATAGAGGTCCTGCAAATCGGGGGGCGAAGGCTTCAAGATCACCTGAAACTGATAATAATGCTGGAGCCGGTTGGGGTTCTCGCCGTAGCGCCCGTCCTTTGGGCGGCGCGAGGGCTGCACATAGGCGGCTTTCCAAGGCTTGGGGCCGAGGGAGCGCAGGGTTGTCGCGGGGTGAAACGTGCCGGCGCCCACCTCCATGTCATAGGGCTGCAAAATAACGCAGCCCTGCTCCGCCCAAAAGCGCTGGAGGGTCAGAATCAGCCCTTGAAAAGAGCGGACGGGATCAAGCGATGGGGACATGAAAAGCGGCGCCGGTTGAGATGCGGCGCAAACTAGGGGGAGGCCCGGGGCGGGTCAAATGGGATAAGGGCGGATGCCGGCGAAGCGGACGGCATGGCGGCGGCCTTGCCGTTGAGACGGCTATGCGCCTTTAAGCCGCCGCATGAGTGAATGGCGGATTAACGCGGGCCTCAGGCCGCATTCAGGCGGCGGAGCCTAGAAGCGCGCTCAAAGGCTCGCGGAGGCGGAAGTTTCCGCCGGACGGGCTTTGGAGGCAGGACTTCCATGCAGCGCATTTTGGGTTTCCCCAAGCTCGCCGTTTTCATCGCGGCGGGCATATTGATGTCCGGGCCGGCGCTGGCCCAGCGCTTTGATCCCAACGATCCCAAAGCGCCCTACCGGGACCGCCCTGCGCCGCAGGCGCCAACCCAACAAGCGCCCCCGCAGAAAGTTGCGCCGCAATATCAGCGCCCGCCCGTGGCCGCGCCCGCCCCGCAGCCGCGTTTTGAGCGGCAGCCCGGCGCGGAGCGTCCGCAGGGTTTCGAACGGCGGGAGCGTTTTGAACGCCAGCCGCGCTTCGCGCCCCAGCCCGCGCCTTACTATGCGCCGCGCCCGCGCTTCGATCCGCCCGCGCCGCCGCCGGTCTATTATCAGCGCCCTGTGCCCGTCTATCCGCAGGCGCAGCCCTATTACGAGCCCGCGCCTGTCTATGAGGATTATCCGGCCTATCGTCCGCGTCCCGTCTACCGGACACGCCATTGCGTTGTCCGCCGCGTCTGGGTGGATACGCGTTTTGGGCCGCGCCGGTTGAAACGGCGCATCTGCCGGTAATACCAAGGGCTCTATGAATTGACCTGTGGTCAATTCATAGAGTTCCGCGCGTCAGCGCGGGCGCGCGTTCGCGCTTGCCAAAGGTCATGAGTCAAAGCTCATGCCCTTTGGTATAACCGCGGCTTCAAACAGGAAGGCCGGCCCATCGCGGGCCGGCTTTCATTCCATATCCAGCGCCGCCTCGCCACGATGGAGAGCTTGCGCGCGGGGCGTGAAAGCCCCGTCTTCGCCATGCAGCGTGAGGCCCGGCAGCAGCCGCGTCGGAGCGCGGCTGCCCTTGATCCCCGCCGCGAGAAGCCGGATCGCGGCTTGCCCATCGCGCGGATGCACCGGCAGCAGAGCCAGCGCGCCGAAGCGCCCCTCGCAGGCTTCGAGCAGCGCTTTGAGGGCGTCGGCCCGCAAAATGATGGCCATGCGCCCGCCAGGCTTGGTCAGCGCCGCCACGGCGCGCATCCATGCGCCCAGCCCGCCGTCTCCCAGCACGTGAGCCAGCGCGCGGCGCGGGTCGGGCGGGGCCCGGGAGCGGCCTGAGGTCAGCCACGGCGGATTGGTGACCACAATATCCGCGCAGCGGTCCGGCAGGCCAGCGGCGCGGCGCGCCGGCGCGCAGAGCAGGTCCGCCTCGATCACCCGCGCCCGCGCCGACAAGCCGTTCAACGCGATATTATCCCGCGCCAGCGCGGCGGTCAGCGGATCCGCCTCCACCAGCGTCACGGCGAGGCCGGGCGCGCGCTTTGCCATCATCAGACCGACGGCGCCGACCCCCGCGCCCGCATCCAGAAGCGCGCCGTCGGGCGCCCCGATCGCGGCGGCCAGCAGGACCGCATCCGTGCCGGCGCGGTGGCCTTTGACGGGCTGTCGAAGCGCCAGCGCGCCATTCAGGA
The DNA here is from genome assembly GCA_025362655.1 of Hyphomicrobiales bacterium. Taxonomy (GTDB): domain Bacteria; phylum Pseudomonadota; class Alphaproteobacteria; order Rhizobiales; family Beijerinckiaceae; genus Terripilifer. Next base: position 10,253 of record JANYFM010000371.1, read on the forward strand.
AAAGGTCGGGAGCGCCGGCCTCAGACACGCTGGGCGGCCGGGCGCAGTTCCTCCGCCAGCCCCGCCTCAGCAAGCAGGCGGCGGGCGCGCGCGATATCATCGCGATGCGCCATAACCCGGCGCGGCAGGAACCCGGTGGAGCCTTCCAAAGCGCTCATATAGGTGTCCGCCACAAAATAACGGACATCATCAGACTTCAGCATGGCTTCGACGGCGGAAATCAGCACGAGATCGTTGGTGCGCAGCAATTCTTCCATCGCCAAGGTTCGCACCGCCCGCGCCAGCGCGCAAGCGCCGCACCCGGCGAGGCTTGCGAGCAGCCGGCGCCGCCCGTAAGTTGCGCGGGACTGACGGGGAAGGGAATTCCGTGGGCGTTGTGGTTCCGCTTGAGGAAAAGCAGAAAGAGCCGGGCATCGAGGGCCTGTCGGCGCTGGTTGCCGCCGATATGGCGCGGGTCAACCAGACCATCCTGTCGCGCACCGGCTCCAACGTGACGATGATACCCGAGGTCGCCAACCATCTTATCTCTTCAGGCGGCAAACGGCTGCGCCCGATGCTGACCCTCGCCGCCGCCGGGCTGTGCGATTACCGCGGTGACGGCCACATCAAGCTGGCGGCTTCCGTTGAATTTATGCACACGGCCACGCTTTTGCACGATGATGTCGTCGATCAGAGCGATCTGCGGCGCGGCAAAGCCGCCGCGCGCAAAGTGTGGGGCAATGAGGCGAGCGTGCTGGTCGGCGATTTTCTGCTTGGCCAAGCCTTCAAAATGATGGTCGAAGTGGGGTCCCTGCCCTGCCTTGATGTGCTCTCGTCCGCCGCCGCCATCATCGCGGAGGGCGAGGTTATGCAGCTTTCCGCCGCCAAGGACACTGAGACGACCGAGGATGAATATCTGGCGGTCATCCGCGCCAAAACGGCGGCGCTGTTCGCCGCCGCCGCCGAAATGGGGCCGCTGCTGGCCGGCCGCCCCAAAGCGGAGATCGCCGCCTGCCGCAGCTACGGGGCCAATCTCGGCGTCGCTTTCCAGCTCATTGACGATGCCCTCGATTACGGCGGCTCTTCGGCCAAGCTGGGCAAAAACACCGGCGATGATTTCCGCGAGGGCAAGATAACACTGCCCGTCGTGCTGTCATTCCGGCGCGGCACGGAAAGCGATCGGGAGTTCTGGCGGCGCACTTTGGAAAAAAGCGATATCCGCGACGGCGATCTGGATACGGCGCTCTCCACCATGCGCCGCCACCGCGCGCTGGAGGACACTGTGGAGCGCGCCCGCCATTACGGCGCGATGGCCCGCGACGCGCTGGAGCTGTTTCCCGCCTCGGCTTGGAAGAAAGCGCTGCTCGACGTAGTGGACTTCTGCGTCAGCCGGGCCCATTAGGCCGAACCGATGCGGCTCAATGCCGCAGGCCGAGGCAAGATACCCCTTGTGTGCGTTGCAACATAAGCATAGAGCATCGCGCCGCGGCCGCCGAAATGCGCGGTTCATTCAGGTGACTTCCCATGACATCCGGTTCAGACGGGCTTGAAGCCCGAACCGGTGTCGCTCCGCCGAGCGTGTCCCACTCACAAACCGGCCACTCGCTGAACGGCACTGACAAGCCCCGCTCCCACTCCCGTTTCGCGACTTTGTTCATCGGCTGCATCGGCGTTGTCTACGGCGACATCGGGACATCGCCGCTCTACGCGCTGCGCGAAGCCATAACCGCCGCCGGCGGCACGCAGCAGGCGGTTGTCCAAAACGACGTGTTCGGCATTCTCTCGCTGATCGTTTGGGCGCTGATGATCGTCGTCACGCTGAAATACGTGGTGATTTTGCTGCGCGCCGACAATGACGGCGAGGGCGGCACGCTGTCGCTGATGGCTTTGGCCCAGCGCGCCATCGGCAGGCCCAGCCGGACGATCTTTCTGCTCGGGGCGTGCGGCGCGGCGCTATTCTTCGGCGATGCCATGATCACGCCGGCGATTTCCGTGCTGTCGGCGGTCGAAGGGCTGAAGCTGATCGAGCCGCGCTTCGAGCATGTCATCCTGCCGATCACCATCGCGATCATTTTCGCCCTGTTCGCCGCGCAGAGCCGCGGCACCTCGAAAATCGCCGCGTGGTTCGGCCCCATCGTCATCGTCTGGCTAATTGTGATGACGGCCGGCGGCGCCATGCAAATCGCCGCCAATCCCGGTGTGCTGGCCGCGCTCAACCCCTATTACGCGGTCCAGTTCCTCGCCACGCACGGCTCCACGGGCGTCATCGCGCTCGGCGCGGTGTTTCTGGCGGTCACCGGCGCCGAGGCGTTGTATGCGGACCTCGGGCATTTCGGCAGACGGCCGATTCAGCTTGCGTGGGTTGTCTTTGTGTTCCCGGCGCTGATCGTCAATTATTTCGGCCAGGGCGCGCTGCTTTTATCGGATCCCAAAACGCTGGAAAATCCGTTTTTCCGGCTGTACCCGGAATGGGCGCTGCTGCCCGTGGTGATCCTGGCGACGCTGGCCACGATCATCGCCAGCCAGGCTGTCATCACCGGCGCCTATTCCCTGACCAGCCAGGCCATTCAGCTGAAACTGCTGCCGCGGCTGGATATTCTCCACACTTCTGAATCCGAGGAGGGGCAGATTTACATGCCCCAGGTCAATCTGATGCTGCTGATCGGCGTGCTGCTGATCGTCGCGCTGTTCGGCTCGTCCGATAAGCTCGCGACCGCCTACGGCATCGCGGTGACCGGCACGATGGTGGTGACGGCATGCCTCGCCTTCGTCGTTGTGTGGAAACACTGGGGCTGGCCGATGTGGGCCGCGGCCCTGTTGATGGCGCCGTTCCTCGCCATTGATCTGATTTTCTTCGGCGCCAACAGCGTGAAGATTTTCGAAGGCGGCTTTGTGCCGCTGCTGATCGCCGCGGGCTTCATGATTTCCATGTGGACATGGTCGCGCGGCACGAAAATTCTGTTCGAGAAAACCCGGCGGATGGATATTCCCCTGCTCGACCTCGTGCGCTCGCTGGAGAAAAAGCCGCCGCACCGCGTGCCGGGCGCCGCCGTGTTTCTGACCAGCGATCCCTCGGCCACCCCCGGCGCGCTGATGCACAGCCTCAAGCACTACAAAGTGCTGCATGAGAAGAATGTCATGCTGACGATCCTCAGCGCCAACGTGCCGCGCATTCCGCCGGAGGAGCGCATCGTGATGGAGCCGATCAGCGACGGCTTCTCGCGCATCATTTTGAAGTTCGGCTACATGGATGAGCCCAACGTGCCCAAAGCGCTGCTGACGTGCCGCAAAATGGGCTGGAAATTCGACATCATGTCGACGTCGTTCTTTTTGTCGCGGCGGGCGATCCGCATCGGCGCCACGAGCCTGATGCCGCGCTGGCAGGACAAATTGTTCATCCTGCTCGGGCGCAATGCGAGCGATGCCAGCGCCTATTTCCACATCCCCACCGGGCGCGTCGTCGAGATCGGAACGCAAATCACGATATGACACCGCCGCGCGGGGCGCGTGACAGGCGCCGCCGCGCGTGCTTGTTTCCCCTTCCTGGAGGAAACAGCGATGTCCGAACCCCGCACGTTCGTTCTTGTTCACGGCGCTTGGCATGGCGGCTGGTGCTGGCGGCGGGCCGCCGATCTTCTGCGCGCGCGCGGCCACTGCGTCTTCACGCCGACGCTGACGGGGCTGGCGGACAGATCGCATCTTTTGTCGGGCGCGATCACCCTGCAAACCCATGCGGATGACATCGTCAATCTCGTGAAATGGGAGCGGCTGGAGAGCATTTGCCTCGCCGGCCATTCATACGGGGGTATGCCGGTTTCGCTGGCCGCGGAGGCGCTCGGGGCGAAGATTTCCTCCATTGTTTTCCTCGACGCTTTCGTGCCGGAGGATGGCGACACGCCGCTCGATCTCATCACGCCGAACGTGCGGGAGGACATCCGCGCCGCCATCGCGCGCGGGGAAATTTCGCGCCCCAGCCCGCCCGCCGCCTATTTCAAAGTGATGGCGGAGGCGGACCGCGAATGGGTCGATGCGCTGACGACGCCGCATCCCAACGGCGTG